>CALWKK010000019.1 GCA_944381245.1 uncultured Clostridia bacterium | reverse complement strand
GCCAACAATACTTAATGTTTCTAAAGACATTTCTTTTAATGATAAATTTGAACCTAAAACTGTTATTATTTTATTTTTTACTTTAAAAATGATTTGCGAATCTGATAGCGAAACAAGACCTTTTTGCCCTTCAACATAAACTGCATTACCATTTATATTAACTATATTGTATCCACCATCAATATTTGGTAATTTAAGTTCTTTTTTTATTTCTGAAAAAAAATTAAACATAAATATTTCCTTTCCTATAAATTATGCTTAAAAAGAATAAAATAGACATTTTTGCAAACACTAAATTAAACAAAAGGAGGAAAATTTATGAAAGAAGGCTTTATAATAGGAGCTATGTTTGGGGCTTTCGCTGGAATGGTTTTATATAGATATAGTAAAGATGTTCAGAAACTTGCTGACAAAGGCGAACAAATAGTTAAAGAAGAAATAAAAATGTTAGAAAAAGAAGCAAAAAAAGCATCTTCAAGTTCTAAAAAAGAAACAAATAATAAATAAAATAACCACATATGGTGGTTTTTTATTTTTTTATACCCAATATTTTTTATCCAATGATCTATATTGAATAGCTTCTGCTAAATGCTCAAGTTTAATCTCCTCACTGTTATCTAAATCTGCAATAGTTCGCGCAACCCGTAATATCCTATTATGCGCTCTTGCAGATAAATTCAATTTATTAAATGCTTCTTTTAATATTTCTTTACTAGTTTTATCTAAGGAACAATATTTATTGCAACAATTTAATGTCATGCTTGCATTAGAATAAAATTTTTCGTTTGCATATCTTTTTAGTTGAATTTCGCGTGCGAAATCGACTCTTTTTTTTATTTCTTCTGAAGTTTCTTCATTAATTGTTTTATCAACTAAATCATCATATGTCACATTATCAACTTCTATATGTAAATCTATTCTATCCATTAATGGTCCCGACATTTTTGCTAAGTATTTATGTATTTGATTTGGTGTACATTTACACTCCCCTGATTTAGAACCAAAATGTCCACATGGACAAGGATTCATACTAGCAATTAAGACAAAGTTGGCTGGATATGTTACCGTTTGTTCAGCTCTTGCAACCGTTATAACACCATCTTCTAATGGTTGTCTAAGAGATTCGATTGTGCTTCTATTATACTCTGGAAGTTCATCTAAAAACAAAACTCCATTATGAGCCAAACTAATTTCACCTGGTTTTGCGTGTTTTCCTCCTCCTGTTAAACTAACAAGAGTTGCTGTGTGATGTGGACTTCTAAATGGTCTTTGATTAATAATTCCTTTATTGCAATCTAATGTTCCTGCGACACTATGGATTTTTGTAACTTCCAAAGCTTCATCAAAAGTTAAATCAGGCAAAATAGAAGAAAAACATTTTGCAAGCATTGTTTTACCACTACCAGGTGGGCCGATCATAAGAATATTATGCCCACCTGCAGCGGCAATTTCTAAAGCTCGTTTAGCACTAGCTTGTCCTTTAACATACTTAAAATCAAAACTATTTATGTTTTTTTCATTGTTTTCAGAAAATTTTTTTAATAAAACTTTTGATATCTTTAATTCACCGAGTAAAAATTTAACTAATTCATTTAAATTTCTAATAGGAAAAACTTCTATATCTTCAATATAACTAGCTTCATTTGAATTTTCAAAAGGAATAATAAATTTTTTATATCCATTATTTCTTGCAGAAATTAAAATCGGTAAAACCCCGTTAACCTTTCTTACTGTTCCATCTAGCGACAATTCTCCAATCAAAATATATTCATCCGCACAATTAATTGGTATTTGATTGCTTGCCGTTAAAATACCAATAGCTATTGAAACATCAAATAAAGGTCCTTCTTTTTTTATATTTGCTGGAGCTAAATTAACAGTAACTTTATTAACTGGATAATTATATCCAGAATTCCTTATAGCAGACTTAACTCTTTCTTTACTTTCTTTAATTGCAGTATCACCTAATCCAACAATATCAAATCCAGGTAATCCCAAAGAAATATCAACTTCAGTTGTAACTAAATACCCATCAATTCCGTTTAATCCATAACTTAATACTTTAGATAACATAATTTCCTCTTTTGTTTTTTATATAATAAACAAAATTAACTAAAAATAAAAACTTTTTCTTATATTTTTTAAAATAAATAATATTTTTGTATTTTTTTAAAAAAAATTTATAAAAATAAAAAAAATATGATATAAATTTTAATGGCTTCGAGCGGTCCGCTATTATTACAATATGAACGCTATGTTTAGTAAGGAGGAAAAGCTATGAACATAATAAATAATATTGAAAACGAAAATTTAAGAAAAGACGAGTTAACTCCATTTAATATTGGTGATACAGTTAAAGTTTTCGTAAAAATTAAAGAAGGAGATAAACAAAGATTACAAGCTTTTGAAGGTATTGTTATATCAAAGAAAAACGGCTCTATTAGAGAAACATTCACAGTTAGAAGAATTTCTTTTGGAATCGGCGTTGAAAGAACATTCCCTTATCACTCACCTTTAATTGATCATGTTGAAGTAACAAGAAAAGGAAGAGCTAGAAGAGCAAAATTATATTATCTTCGTGATTTAACGGGTAAAAAAGCAAAAACAAAAGCTGCAAAAGAATAAACCTTAAAAAGGTTTATTTTTTATATGTTTTTATAAAAAAAAATATGGTGTTACCATATTTTTTAATAATTTTCTAATATTTGATTTAAAGTTAAAATATCTGCCGTTGTAATAATTCCAATAGGAGCTTCATTCAAGCTTCCGTTTTTTGTTATCAAAACTGCTATCAATTTTCTATTTTTATTAAATAAACTTAAAACTTGTTCTATTGAAACTTCTTTGGATACAACATCATAATATTTTAGCGTATTAGTAACATTAAGTATATCTTCAATATTTGTAATAGAAATATATTTATCAATACTAATATTATCTGCAATTTTTTTACCTAATTCGTCTAATATTCTTTGACCATTAGCAACTCCAATTAATCCCCCATCTTTATAAACAGGAATATTGCTAAATTCAGAAACAGCAATTAATTGTATAACATCTCTTAGTTTAACATCATTTTGCACACATAAAACATTTTTATCATTAATTGCGTCAATAGCTTTTGGTGGAGTTGAGATTAATTCAGCAATATGCTGAATTTTTTGAACAACATCGTCATGTGGTTCAGCAATAATATAATCATTGTTTCCACTGTGAATTATAGCATTTCTTAATCTGCCAAAATCAACTAAATCATCTTCATATTTTCTAACTATATAATTTAAAGAAACAGCTTTTCTAACAACTTCTGAAAAACTCATACTACGCTTAAAATTATGTTGAGTTCTTATTGCATAATCAATTGTGTTATACGCATTAATAAACTTTCGCGCATTAGTTTGAGCTTTATTCATTTTTCTCCTTAATTATCATTATTCAGCACTATTTTCATTTGATGCTTTTTCATAAGCACTTAAAATTTCTTTAATAATTAATTCTCTTGTTTCTGTGTTTATAGGATGAACTATATCTCTATATTCGCCATCAGGAGTTTTTCTGCTTGGCATTGAAATAAAATATCCTTCTTTCCCTTCAATAACCTTAATGTCATGAATAACAAAGCATTCATCAATTGTCATCGAAGCTACTGCTTTCAATTTACTTCCTTCTTTGTCTAATAGTCTAACTCTAACATCTGTGATTTTCAATTTTTTATCCTTCCTTTTATATTTTATTGCTTAATTAATTCAAGCTATGTTTATGATATCATTATTTTTAAAATTTTCAAAACAATTTTAATTAAAAAATCATAAATAATATTGATGCAAAAAAAGATATATTTTATTGGAATCGGTGGAATTAGCATGAGCTCTCTTGCAGTTTTTTTATCTGTTAAGGGTGAAATAGTTTCTGGAAGTGATTTTGAATATAACGAAAATTTAAAAGTATTAGATAACTTCGGGATTAAATATTATATTGGACATAAAAAAACAAATATAGAAAATTTTAATCCAGATTTAGTTGTTATAAATTGTGCTATAAAAAATAACAATGAAGAACTTATTTGGGCAATGAAAAACCAAAAAAAAATTATTAAAAGAGCCGAAATCTTAGCAAAAATAAGCAACGATTTTAAAAATGTAATTGCAATTAGTGGAACTCATGGCAAAACAACGACAACTGCTTTAATTTCTGAAATTTTTATTAATGGTAATTTAAAACCCACAGTGCACATTGGTGGCGTATTAAAGAAAAATGGTTGTAATTTTCTTTTAGGTGAAAAAAAATTTTTCATAACTGAAGCCTGTGAATATCAAAACAGTTTTTTAAGTTTAACCCCAACAGTTGGTATTGTAATCAATGAAGAGCCAGATCACTTGGATTTTTTTAAAAATTTTAATGACATTGATAATAGTTTTAAAAGTTTTTTAAAAAACTCAAAGATAAAGATATATCAAAAAAATAATTATAATTATATTTTAGAAAATGAAAATCAAAATAAAAATTATTCTGCAAAAAATATTATTTTGACAAGCATGGGATACAAATTTGATTTTTATGAAAATGATTTAAAAATTTTTAATATACAAACAAATTTTATAGGATCTCATAACATTAATAACGTTATTATTGCTTGCATCGTTGCAAAGTTATTTAAGATAAAACATGATATTATAAAAAAAAGTATAAAAAATTTTCACGGAGTTAAAAGAAGATTTGAGTTAATTAACAAAATTAAAAACTGTTTAGTTATACATGATTATGCGCATCATCCAACAGAAATATATAATACAATTAATCAAGCAAAATTATATGGAAAAGTATTAACAGTTTTTCAACCCCACACATTTTCAAGAACTAAATCATTATTACAACAATTTATTAATTCTTTTGATAAAACAGATGGATTAATATTATTAAAAACATATCCTGCTAGAGAAACAGAAACACCTCAATCTTCTGCAGAATATTTGTATAATGAAATTATAAGAAATAATAAATTATTTACAAATTATTATTCTACAAATTTGATTATAAAAAAAAACAATAAGAAATTAAAAATTAAAATACCTATTTATTTAAAATTATATTTTAAAAAAAATAGAAATATTAGAAAATTAATACCGATAATATATTTAAAAGATTTTTTTATAGCAAAAGAAATTATTATGCAAAATATAAATAAATACGATTGTATATTAATTTTAGGTGCAGGAGATATTGACCAATTAGCAAATTTATTTAAAAATTAATTATTTAAATAAAATAAATAATTATATACAAACTATTTGACAAAACATAATTTTTTGATAAAATAGCTTTGACATATGAAATTATTTAAAAAAATTTTTAATAGAAAGAAATCAGAACAAAGTTCTGAAATTTTTTCTGATGAAAATTTAGATGAATAAACAGATAAATATGAAAAAATACAAATTGTTAATAAAAATAATAATGATAATAATTCTAATTTAGAAGAAATTATTGAACATTCTTCAGAATTGGAACAATTAGAAGAAGCAGAAGAAGCTGTAAAAAGCCAAAGCACAAAAAAGAAAAAAATTATTAATTTAATAGGTTTTATAATAAATATTGCTGTTGTTGTTGGAATATTAGCTTATCAATTATCGCAAGAAAATATGGAAGTTGCTTCAGTTGCTACTCTTGCTTCAAACATAAATTGGGGAATATTCTTATTAATATTTGTTTTATTTGGTTTTATAATGTTTTTAGAGTCCTTAAAGCTATTTATTACTATTAAACAAACTTGTAAATCTAATAGATATTCTTTAGCATTTAAAACTGCAGTTTTAGGAAGATATTATGATTGTATAACTCCTCTAGCCTCAGGAGGACAACCTTTTCAAATTTATTATATGAATAAAAGAGGATTGACTGGTAGTCAATCAGTTTCTGTGTGTATGGGTAAATATGTAATACAACAAATTGCCTATATCATATTTGCTTTTATTATAATGATGTTAAGCATCTCTTTATCTAATTCAACAAGCTCTGTTAGTGGAACAGTTGTAACAGCAACCAGTTGGGTTGGATTTGCTTTAAATTTTTTATTAATTGCAATTATTGTTATAATTTCAATAAATAAAACTGTTGGAAATAAATTAATTTTAGGATTATTAAAATTTTTAAATAAGATAAAATTAGTAAAAAATTACGATAAGCAATATAAAAAAATACAAAGATCTGTTAATGATTATCAAACAACAATGAAAAACTATGCTAAAAACAAATTTACATTTTTTTCATTAATTTTTGTTTCATTTTTAAACTTCTTTGCAATTTATTGTATACCATTTTTAATTCATGCTTCATTTTATGGTTTCCATTTTGAATTATTTGGACAAATTTTTATATACTGTGTAATGGTTGACTTGGCTGCAAGTTTTTTCCCTTTACCAGGAGGAACAGGAGCAAGTGAATTGTCTTTTTCAGTTTTATTTGCCACACTTTTTGGAGTTGAGGGAAACTTATTTTGGGCATTATTAATTTGGAGAGTATTTACTTATTATATTTATATTTTTCAAGGAATACTTTTAATTTTATATGATTATTTTATTGGAAATAAAAAATTTGAATGGACAAAAAAAAGATGGGCATTAGAAGAAGAAAGCAGAACATTTGAACAAAAAGAATTAGAGCTTTTTGAAATGAAATTAAAAAAAGAAAAAAGGAGAACAAAAAAATGATATTAGAAGAAATTAAAAAAGCAAATATTATTGCATTAAAAGAAAAGGATCAAAATGCTAGAACAATTTATAGCATTGTGACAAATAAAGCTATGCTAGAAACAATTAAAAAAAGAGAAAAAAACGAAGAATTAACCGATAATGATATGATTCAAATAATACAAAAAACAATAAAAGAATTGACCGAAGAAGCTGAAAATTATAAAAAAGTTAATAATCTAGATGAATTTAATAATATTGAATATCAAAAAAAAGTCATACAAAAATATTTACCTAAAATGCTTTGTGCCGAAGAAATAGTTAATATAATAAATTCATTAGAAGATAAATCTATTTCAAATGTTATGAAATATTTTAAAATAAATTATACAGGAAAATGCGATATGAAAATGGTCAGTGATATCGCTAAACAAATCTAGATTATGAATATATATTCAATTAGCGATTTGCATTTAAGCTTAAACAATCCAAAACCCATGGATATATTTGGCCCTGTTTGGAATAATTATGTTGATATTATTTTTGAAGATTGGAAAAATAAAGTTAAAGAAGATGATATTGTATTAATTGCTGGTGATATAAGTTGGGCAATGAAATTAGAAGATGCAATAGCAGATTTAAAATTAATTGGCAATTTACCAGGTAAAAAAATAATTATAAGAGGTAATCATGATTATTGGTGGAAAAGCATATCCTCTATCAGATCAGTTTTACCTCATAATTTTTTTGCATTACAAAATGATAGCATGCAAATAGATAATTATATTTTTTGTGGGACAAGGGGCTGGCAAGTTCCAGAAGTTAATTTTAAAACTGAAGAAGATAAAAAAATATACAAACGTGAACTATTGCGTTTAGAGTTATCATTACAAAATGCGAAAATTAAACAATTAAGCAATTCAAAAAATGGTATTAATTCAAAAATAATTTGTCTTATACACTACCCTCCTTTTAATTCTAATTGTGATGATAGTGATTTTACGAAATTATTTAAAAAATACGAGGTAAATACAGTCGTGTATGGACATCTTCATGGAAATAAAAGCAAAAAAATATTTAAGAAAAATATTGACGGTATTGATTATTATTTAACCTCTTGCGACTTAGTAGGAAATAAACTAGTTAAAATTTTTTAGTGAATATAAATATATTTATTAGGAAAAATAAATTGTGTCAGAATTTAACAAAAATAAACTTAAAGAAAAGGTTATCTTACATTGTGATGTTAATAATTTTTTCGCGAGTGTTGAATGTTTATCAAAAATTGAGCTAAAAAATAAACCTGTTGCTGTAAGTGGGAATCCCGAAACGAGAACTGGCATTATTTTAGCTAAAAACGATATAGCTAAAAATTTTGGTGTTAAAACAGGAGAATCTATTTATGAAGCAAAAATGAAATGTCCTCATTTAGTCTGTCTTCCACCCCACTACGATTTATATGAAAAAATATCTAAACAAATTATAGAAATATATTATGATTACACAGATACTGTTGAAAGTTTCGGTATTGATGAATGCTGGCTTGATGTTACCGAGTCTGTTAAATTATTAGGCAATGGTAAGACTATTGCAGATAATATTAAAGAACGTGTTTTAAAAGAAATTGGTTTAACAATTTCTGTTGGTGTCAGTTTTTGTAAAATTTTTGCAAAATTAGGAAGTGACTATAAAAAACCTTTTGCCACTACCGTTATTTCAAGAAAAAATTTTAAAACTATTGTATATCCTTTGCCGGTTGAAAGCATTATTGGAATTGGGCCTCAAAACAAAAAAAAATTAGCAAAAATGAATGTTAATACACTTGGTGAATATGTTAACATACCTGATAAAATTTTAAAGACAAAATTTGGTATTAATGGAGTTATTTTAAAACAAAAACTACTTGGATTTGATTTTGATGATGTTATTGATAATAATAAAAAAGTTCAAATAAAAAGTGTTGGCAATGGAATCACTACAAATAAAAATATTACAACAAAAAAACAAATATTAGATGTTGTTGTTTTTTTATCAAATAAAATATCTAAAAGATTAGAAGAAAAAAATTTATATGGACACTCAATTACAGTCAGCATAAAAACTGACAATTTTGAAAAATATAAAAAATCAGTTACTTTTAATGAAAAAATTTTTTTACAGGTTGATATTGTTAAATTATCAATGAAAATCATTAATTCTTTTTGGGATTATAAAAAAGAAATAAGAGCTATAAGAATTTCAATTAAAAATTTAAATACTTTTAATAATCCAACTCAATTATCTTTTTTTGACAAGTCAAATTTTGACAAGTCAAACAAATTAGAAAAATCTATTAATAAAATGAAAAAAAAATACGGCGAAAATTCAATAACTTTCGCCTCACTAATAAAAAATAAATATTTAAATAAATAGTAAATATTATTCACTTCTTAATGCAACAACCGGATCTTTTTTTGAAGCAATTCTTGCAGGAATTAATCCAGAAATTAAAGATAATACGATGCTTAAAATTGTTAATATTAACACATGAGAAATTTTTAAAACTGCTATACTTCCAATTTCTGGAGAAAAGCTTGAAATAATTAAATTAATAGGTATGGTCAAAATTGCTGATATAATTCCTCCTAACAATCCAGCCACAAGTCCAATTATAAAAGTTTCAGAATTGAAAACGCTAACAATATCTAATTTTCTAGCACCTAAACTCCTTAAAACTCCTATTTCTTTAGTTCTTTCAATAACTGATACATAAGTTATAATTCCAATCATTATTGATGAAACAACCAAACTAATTGATGCAAATCCAATTAATACATAAGAAATTATACTAATTATTTTGCCTAAAGTATCTGTTAAAAATCCAGTTGAATCCAAATAAACAATTTTTTGATTTTCATTAGATATGTTGTCATTGTATTCATTAATCATTTTTATTATTGAATCTTTTGCTTCAAAATTTTTTGGATAAAAATATATTCCAGTTGGAGTTGTGCTTATACCTATTTGTTGCATAGCTAAATCAAATGCTTGATCTTTGTCCAAAGTATATCCGTATGCATACATTAAAAAGTTATTAATTTGCTCAACACTAGAAAACCCACCTTCAGGTAATAGCGAAGAAACTATATCACTAAATTCAGATATGTTAATTACATAATTATCATAAAAAGTGTAGGAGTCTTTATTCTCTAATTGTTTTTTTGCAATTAAGGATTCTTTACAATTATTAAGATAATATTCTCCTAAATCTGGCATATAAGCAACTCCGGTTGAAAGTAATGATGCTGGTGCATCATCTTTAATTCTTATTATGCCAGATATTTTTATAATATCATTCGAATTTTCATATAATTCCATCAACTTAGCTTGATCTTCATTGGTAATTTTATCAAATGATGTTATCTCTTCAAAATTTTCACTATTTGGTATGTAATAATCATCATTAAATATTAATTTAAATTCCTGAGAGCATATTGTTTCAAAATCTATGTTAACATATTCTCCGTTTTCAATTTTTGGTTCTATTCCAAGCGCCATTAGAATATCTGTAGGTAATTTATTACCTTCTCCGACAACTAATAACATCTCATGAGTATATTCTTCATCTTGATTTTTCTCTGGCATTTCGCCATAAATCAAATCATATTGACTCATAACAAAATCTATATCTTTCAACATCGGGAAAAACACATCAGAAATTCCACCTGACAAAATACTCGTTGAGTTACTACTCGTAAATAAATTTACTGTATTATCTAAATTTTTATGTAAAATTTTTAAAGGAGTGAAATATGAATACTCAATCAAGTTAATTTGTTTATTCTCACCTTTTAAAGAATCTTGTTCTTCGAATTTTTTGACGTAATCAATAAAATCAGTTGTTATATTGTTATAATGACCATATTTAACAAATTGCATTGCAGGATTATAAGGAACAATACTGTTTTTATCGTATTCGCCAAGATCATCATTTATATTAAATGAAGTGAAAGCATTCATATCAATGGTTATCGAAGAAACTGTAATAGGATAACCACCAAGGGCTTCAGACTGTATTTTATTAATATAGCCTGTTAATCCGTTAGAAATGGCCAATACTAATGCTATTCCAACTATTCCTATACTTCCAGCAAAAGCAGTTGCTATTGTTCTGCCCTTTTTGGAAATTAAATTTTTAAATGATAAGGATAACGCTGTTAAAAAATTCATTGAAGAAGATTTCTTATGCTTTATTTTATTTTGTTTTATTTCTTTAATATTTTTAGATAATTCCTCTTGTTTTTTTTCATGACATTCACATACATCTTCTTTATTTTCATTTTTATATTCATATGGATTGTTATCATTTATGATGCAACCATCTAGCAATTTAATTATTCTTGTGCTATACTTTTCGGCTAATTCTCCATTATGTGTAACCATAATTACTAAACAATTTTTAGAAATTTCTTTTATTAAATCCATAATTTCTATACTTGTTTTGATATCTAATGCTCCCGTTGGTTCATCTGCTAATAATATTTCAGGATTATTAACCAATGCTCTAGCAATAGCTACCCTTTGCATTTGGCCACCAGAAAGTTGATTTGGCTTTTTCTTAATCTCACTTTCTAATCCAACTTTTTTTAAAACTTCAATTGCTCTTTGTCTTCTTTCTCTTTTACCGACACCAGAAATAGTTAAAGATAATTCAACATTACCCAAAATGCTTAAATGAGGTATTAAATTATATGACTGAAAAATAAAGCCAATTCTTTTATTTCTATAATTGTCCCAATCTCTGTCTTTATATTTTTTCGTGGATAAAC
This sequence comes from uncultured Clostridia bacterium, assembly GCA_944381245.1. Taxonomy (GTDB): domain Bacteria; phylum Bacillota; class Clostridia; order Christensenellales; family UBA1242; genus UMGS687. Next base: position 465 of record CALWKK010000019.1, on the reverse strand, counting down.
CATCTATGTGCAAATCCCCATCTGAATATCTGTCAAGTCCACCAATAATATTTAGCAAAGTTGTTTTTCCACAACCAGATGGTCCTAAAATCGAAACAAATTCATTCTCTCTAAAAGAAATATTAATATTTTTTAACGCATCAACAGTGAATGAATCAGTTTTATATTGCTTTGAAATATTAATTAACTTTAACATAATTCCTCACTTTTTTGTTTTATTATTAATAATATACACATTTTTTTTAAAAAAAGCTATTATTTAATAAATATTTGACAAATTGCTGATCTTTTGTTAATATAATAAGTAATGCGGGTGTAACTCAATGGCAGAGTTCTAGCTTCCCAAGCTAGCTACGAGGGTTCGATTCCCTTCACCCGCTCCATTTTAAAGTATATTAAAAACTTTTGTATAATTTTTATTTTTATGATATACTTCTCCGAAAGGAGGGTATGATGAAAAAATAT
>CALWKK010000018.1 GCA_944381245.1 uncultured Clostridia bacterium | reverse complement strand
TTAAAATTTATATAATGTCAGAAAATTCAGATAAGCAAAAGTATAAACTAACAGCAAAAGAACTAAAATATTAATTTTCTATTACAAATTTTTGCAAGAAAAATGCAAGATTTTTGCAAATGGAGTGTTTTTTGTTATATGTTATAGTGTTGTATTGTATAGTATTGATAAGTTCAAGTAGTTGAAATTACTATAAATAAAAAATAGACCCTAAAAAAAGATAAAAATCTTAATTTAGGGGTTCGAATTTTAAGTGCTTAAAATTATAACTTTTTTTGTGAAAATACTAAAAATGGTCGATTGCTCAAATTTGTAACAAATTTTTCACAAATTCATGCAAGAAAACCTTTATTTATCGCATAAAAACGCCTAATCTCGTAAAATATTTTTATTATTTTGTAAATATTGTTTTTTAGAAAGATATTTGTTTTTTTAGAAAAAAATTGTATAATACTTCTATGAGTAATTATTTTTTAGAAAAATCAAAATTTTATTATAACAATTATGTTAATGGAAAATTAACACAAAAAGTTTCTGCAATAATCAGAAATGGGGATAAATTTTTGGTGCTGATTAACAAAAACAATAGAGCTTATAATGTCGGTGGAAGTGTAGATCCTGATGAAAAAGCAAAAAATGCAATACTTAGAGAAATTAAAGAAGAAACTGGGGCCGAAGTTGCAAAAATTAAATATTTGACTAAAATATATTATCAAGTTGAATGGGAATATAATGGAGTTAAATTTCCAAATAAAAGAGTTGAATACATATATGTGGCTGAATTAAAGGACAATAATGTTCACATTAAAGGTTTAAAAGATGAATTTTCAAACAATGATAAATTAGAATGGTTAACATTGCAAGAACTTATTGATAAAAAACAAAGTCAAAGATCAATTGAGTTGTTAAAAAAATCAAAGGAAGTAAAATTATGAATATAATTTATTGCCACCATGCACAAAGAATTTATACAGGTAGTCAAAAAGATGATATAACTGATCTTGGGAAAAAGGATGCCGAACTTGTTGGACAATTTATAAAAGATATACCTAATGTAAAAGCGATTTATACATCTCCTTATTTTAGATGTTTGGAAACAGCAAGAATAATAAATAAATCTCTTAATGTACCCATTATTGAAGAAAACAGGTTTAATGAATTTGTTAGCATTGAAAACAAAGAAACCTGGGTTGATTTGCAAAAGAGAGTTATTGCAGGTATTAAAGATATCGTTAATAAATATAATGATGAAGATAGTATTATTTGTGTAACCTCTGGTGTTAATATTGCAGGTTTTCTTGATTGGAATTTAGGATTAAAACCAAGTGAAAATATGCCATTTTTAGGAATTATTTCGTGTTCCCCTATAATATTTAAATATAATAAAAAATAACAAAATTATTTAAATTAAAATTTTTTTATTTAATATATAAATTTTTATTAAAAAATAAATTTTGTAAAAAATAGGACTCATAAACTTTAATTTTAGTGTAAGATTAAAAATTTATATATAGGACAATTTATATTTCAGATGTGTAGCATTTTAATTATACAATTTCTAAGTTAATACATTAGTTTAAAAAAATAAAAAAATATTATTGTCTAGTTAATTATGTTATTTATAAAAATATAATAATTTCTTAAAAGTTTTTATATTCTAAACGATTTTTTAAAATATCAACCTAACAATATTAGATATTACTTGTAAGTATTTCATTGACCAATTTATACATTGACTGACTAAATTTATCTTTTAAGCACTAAAGGCATTTTTTAACAAAATAATTAATATTAATAACTTAAAAAAAATTAGAAATTAAATTTGCTAACTTATATAAAATTAAAAATAAATGTAAATTTATTGTTACTTTTATAATCTTTTATAAATAAAACAATAATATAAATAAAACAGATAAGCATGAATAAACAATTCAAGCTGTTTTTATCATTAATGAAAAATAAATTAATAAAATAAATTTACAACGACAAAAATCAACAAATTTAATTTATCAATTTGTCACAAACTTCAAAATAAAATCTTAATTATTATTAAAAAATATTCTAAATATTATTTCTAGATTTTTTGAATATAACAATAATTAATAACTTCTGGCAAACAAAACAGTTCTAGTTGCTGGGTTACCACAAATAGCACACTTATTACCCAATTTTAAGTTTTCGTTTTCAATCATTCTAGATGTTGCTCCGGTCTCATCTTTAACTTTTATACAACAATTTTCATCACTACATATGTTTACTCTTGCAAATTTTTTACTATCAACTACTTCTAATATTTCGCTTATACTTGTTGCCTGGGCAATTCTTTTATCCCTATAATCCTTAGCTTTTTTATACATATTTTTTTGTATATCTATTAATAAATTCAATACCTCTTTTTCGACATCTTCAATTTTTATTCTTGTTTTTTCTAAAGTGTCCCTTCTAAAAATTGTAATTTCTCCTTGTTCTAAATCTCTTTCCCCAATTTCCAACCTTATTGGAACACCTTTCATTTCCCATTCATTAAATTTCCAGCCAGGTGAATTATCTCTTTCGTCAATTTCAACTCTTATATTATTTTCTTTTAATTTATTTTCAATTTCTTTTGATATTTTTTTGACTAAATCGTTATCTTTACCTATAGGAACAATTATTGTTTGAATTGGTGCTACATTTGGAGGAAGAACTAATCCTCTATCATCTCCATGTACCATTATTAATGCACCAATTAATCTTGTTGAAACACCCCATGATGTTGAATATCCATATTCTAATTTTTCTTCTTTATTCAAAAATTTTATATTAAATGCTTTTGCAAATTTTTGTCCCAAATTATGTGTAGTTCCTGACTGCAAACTTTTCCCATCATGCATCATCGCTTCAATTGTGTAAGTATTCTCTGCCCCTGGAAATTTTTCGCTTTCTGTTTTCTTCCCAGTAAAAAATGGAATAGCTAAAAATTCTTCTCCTAATTTTTTGTATACTTGTAACATTTTTTTTGCATCATCTTCTGCTTCCTCATATGTAGAATAAACAGTGTGACCTTCTTGCCATAAAAATTCACTTGTTCTTAAAAATGGTCTTGTCGTTTTTTCCCATCTAACAACATTACACCATTGATTCATTTTTACTGGTAAATCTCTATAACTTTTAATCCATTTTGCATACATTTCACATATGATAGTTTCACTTGTCGGCCTCACAATCAATCTTTCTTCTAGCTCTTTTCCCCCGGCATAAGTCACAACTGCAACTTCTGGAGCAAATCCTTCAACGTGTTCTGCTTCTTTTTTTAAATAACTTTCAGGAATAAACATTGGAAAATATGCATTTTTAACACCACATTTTTTAAATTCTTCATTTAAATAATTTTGTATATTTTCCCATATTGCATAACCATAAGGTTTTATAACCATTGTTCCTTTAACTGGACCATAATCAACCAAATCTGTTTTTTTAACAACATCTGTATACCATTGTGCAAAATCTTCTTCCATGTTTGCTATGTTTTCCACATATTTTTTTCCCATATTTTTCTCCTATTTTTTTGTATATATTAATCAAATTTTTCTTCAATATATTTATCTAAATCTTTTTTTATTATTGTTATTTTTCCTTTAACTTCATCTAAAGAAGTTAAACAATATTTTATTAACTCATTACCTTTTTCGTAAAGTTCTTGCGCTTTACTAAACGGTATATTCTCATTTTCTAACATACCAACTATTTTTTGCAATTCTTGTTCTGCATTTTCAAAAGATAATTCCTTTTCCATTATTCCTCCATTTTTTTTATTTCAGTAATCAGTTTACCATCTTTCAAATATATATCCAAATTTTCTTTTATGTTAATATCTTTAATTGATCTTATACTTTTATCATTTTGTTCTATTTTTGCATATCCTCTATTTAAAATTTTTAATGGATTTAATTTATTTAACCCTTGAATAATTAACCCCAAATTGTATTCCACATTATTAATTATATTTTTAAAACATGTTTCAAAATCTTTTCTTAAATTTAATATGTTTATAATATTTTGATCTAATTTATTAAAAATTAAATCGTTTATTTTTTTATAATAATCAATTATTACATTAAATTTTTCTTTTTTTAACTTAACAACCAATTCTGCCGCTGCAGATGGAGTTGGAGCTCTTAAATCAGAAACAAAATCAATAATTGTGTAATCAGTTTCATGACCAACAGCAGAGACAATAGGCTTTGTTGAAACAAACACTTGCCTTGCCAATAACTCACTGTTAAATGGCATTAAATCTTCAAACGATCCACCACCTCTTGCTACTATCACAACATCTACATCAGTTTTTTCGAAAAATTTTAAGCCATCAATAATTTCTAAATCGGCATTTTCGCCTTGAACTTTTGTTGGAAATAAAACTATATTAACAGACTTATCCCTTCTTGTAGTAACATTTATTATATCTCGTATTACTGCACCTTTTTCTGATGTTATTACTCCAATTTTTTTTACATTTTGAGGAATATTTTTTTTATGAAATTGATCGAACAATCCTTCTTTTTCTAAATTTTCCTTAATTTCTAAATATTTTTTAAATAATTCTCCTACTCCATATGGTTTTATATTTACAACGTTAAAATTTAATTTGCCACCTTTTATATAATATTGAGGAGTTCCTTTTGCAACAATTAAATCTCCATTTTTTATGTCCAAATTATCTACTCCAAAAAAAACACAAGACATAATTGAAAATTCATCTTTCAAACTAAAATATGCATTTCCTCTTAATATAGATAATCCAGAAATTTCACCATAAACTGAAATATTATGCAAAAGCTCTTCTGCATCAAATATTCCTTTAAAATATTGACTTATTTGACTTACTGATATAGCATTTTCTTCCAAATTTCACCACCATATCAAATTAAATTTTCTTTTATTATTGAAGCTAATACTCCATTTATAAATTTTGCACTTTTATCCGTTGAATATTTTTTTGCTATTTCGAGTATTTCATTTATAACTATTTCCTTAGGTGTTTTATAATGATATATTTCAGTTACTGCGAGCAATAAAAGTGCCATATCAATTTTGTAAACTCTTTCTGGCTCATATCCATAAATATTATTATTTACAAGTGTTTGAATTTGTTCCCTATTTGCTTCATATAAGCAAATTATTTGTTTAACATACATTTCATCTTCAATATCTAATTTTTTTTCACCCAAAATCTCTTTCTCTTGTAACAAAAAATCAAATGATGATATATATTCATCATTTTTATTAAAAATACTTTGGTATATTATTGCAAAAGCAACTTCTCTAGCAATTTTTCTCATATGTTTACCTCAACAATTATGCAGTTATATCCGTTTCTTCTTGTTCAAAATCAACACCCATCACATGAACATTAACTTTTGCAGTCTTCATGTCAACCATTGCAGATATCCCATTCTTTATATTTTCTTGTATTTTATAAGCTATATCAGGAACACTATATCCATAATATATTCTTACATAAACATCTATTGATAAAGTTCCATTAGGATTAAATCTTACTTTCAATCCTTGATTATTATTCTTTTTTATAAAATTTAACATCTTAAATTTTGATATGTTAGCTAAACCACTCACACCACATATCTCTCTTGTTGCTAAATTTATTATTGACATTAATATACTTCTATTACAAGTTATTTTTCCTTTATATCTTACTAATTGTTCTTTATTTTCTAATGACATTAAAACATCCTTTTATTTTTTAATTCTACAACATTTTTTTTAATAAATCAACTATATTTATTATATATTAATACAATAATTATTTGAAAAATATTCAAATTTTTTATGTGCATGATTTTCATTATTGACAATAAACATAATTTATTATACAATAATTATGAGGTTAATATGGAAAAATTGTATAATAACATGTTAAAACAACAAGTATTTCCACAAAGTTATTATTTTAATAATAAATTTAATGACAAAAAGAGAGTTATTATTGATACAAACGCCTTAGCAAAATTAGTTGCATTTGATAAAAAATGCACACCTTTGTTAAATGAGGGTTATAATATTGATGATATAAAATTAGAAATTGTATTAAACACAGGAAACCAAAATAAATCTGATTTAACTGCTCTTTTTGATTTATATAAAAATATTGTTTATCAAAAATTTAAAGTTGTTACAACTCCTACAATAATTAAAGAAATTTTTAACAAAGAAAATTTTGAAAAAAGTGTTTATCAAAAGTCAGGTCTTAATATTTTCTTTCACATATATGAAGTTGAACATTTTTCATTAACAGATGTTCAGAAACAGTTACAAAAAGAATTGGTTGACATTTTAACAGACAAAAAAGATAAAATTTTTACTCTTAACAAAAATGAAGAAAATGCACAAGATGATGCAAAAATAATGGTAGAGGCATTTTTTGCTGGTACAGATGTCTTTACTTTTGATCATCATTTTGATAACAATGAAAAAATAAAAGATGCCTTTTTAAAATTTATTAATGAAAAATCAAAAGAAGGTTATTATTTTCCCCCTAATGTTAGAATTCCTAAAGCAATTTCTATTAAACAAAATTCAGTTAATTCGTTTTTAGATCTTGATAGATCAAAATAAAAAAATGTATAATTTATACATTTTTTTTAAATTTCGACTTGCTTTATTGAAAGAGAAATTCTTTTTTTATCTGCATCAACTCCAATAATTTTTACATTAACATTATCACCAACTGTTAAAACTTCAGAGGGATGTTTGATATAATTTTTTGATATTTCACTTATATGAACTAATCCATCTTGATGCACTCCTATATCGATAAATGCCCCAAAGTCAATAACATTTCTTACAACTCCTTTTAAAATCATTCCCTCTTTTAAATCTTCCATACTTAATATATCACTTCGTAATTCAGGCTTTGGTAAATCATCTCTTATATCTCTACCTGGTTTTAATAATTCATTAACTATGTCTCTTAAAGTTGGAACACCTACTCCAATTTTTTCAGCAACTTTTTCTTCACCAAACATCTTTATTTTTTCAGTTATTAAATATATATTTTTTTCAATTACATCTTTTGGTGTGTATTCAAACATTTCTAATAACTTTAGCGCTGGTTGATAACTCTCTGGATGGACTGCTGTGTTGTCTAATATATTATCTCCTCCAATAACTCTTAAGAACCCAGCTGATTGCTCATATGCTTTTGGCCCTAACTTTGGAACCTCTAATAATTGTTCTCTATTTTTGAATTTTTTATTTTTATTTCTAAATTTTATTATATTTTCAGCTATTTGAGAATTTAACCCGGAAACGAAATTTAATAAACTTGCAGAAGCCGTATTTAAATCGACACCTACACTATTAACACAATCTTCTACAGTATTGTCTAACACTTCTTTTAGTCTGTTTTGAGGCATATCATGTTGATATTGTCCAACTCCAATAGATCTTGTATCAATTTTTATTAACTCTGCTAAAGGATCAGCTAATCTCCTTGCAATACTTATCGCACTTCTAAGAGCCACATCATAATCAGGGAATTCTTTAGCTCCCAACTTTGATGCACTGTACACTGATGCTCCAGCCTCATTTACCATTGCATAATCAACTTTATGATTAATATGTTTTATTAATTCTGAAACAAATATTTCTGCTTCTTTAGAAGCAGTTCCGTTTCCTATTGCAATTGTATTAACATTATATTTTTCAATTAATTGTTTTAAAATATTTATTGACTCTTCCGTTTTTGATTGTGGTGGAGTTGGATATACAACTGCCGTGTCAAGAACATCAGAATTTTTATCAATAATTGCAATTTTACAACCTGTTCTGTATGCTGGATCAAGTCCTAAAATAACCCTATCCTTTAAAGGTGGTTGCAATAATAATGGCTTTAAATTAACCTCAAACATTTTTATTGCTTGTTCGTTCGCTTTATCTGTTAATTCGCTCCTACATTCTCTTTCCAATGAAGGAAAAATTAATCTTTCATAACTATCGATTATTGTTTTTTTGACATATTTTTCAGTAAATTTATTTTCTTTTAAATACATTTTTTCAATTATAGGAATTATAATTTTATTATCAATAATTATTTTAACATTTAAGCATTTATCCTGCTCTCCTCTGTTTATTGCTAAAATTCTATGACTTGGTATATTTTTTATTTGTTGTGAAAAATTAGAATATATTTCATATGTTTTGCTATTTTCATTTTCTATTAAGTTGCAAGAAATAACTGCATATTCATTAAATATTTCTCTTAATTCTTTTCTTAAAATTGCATTATCTGACATAATTTCAGCAATTATATCAAGGGCTCCATTAATTGCATCTTCAACTGATAAAACACCTTTTTCTTCATTAATATACCTAATTGCAATATTTTCAATATCTTCCTTTGTTTCCTGATCTAATATTATTTTAGCAAATGGTTCTAATCCTTTTTCCTTTGCAATTGAAGCTCTTGTTTTTCTTTTCGGTTTATACGGTCTATATATATCTTCAACTTCAGTCAAAGTTTTTGCATTTTCTAACATTTTTTCAATTTCTTCATTCCATTTATCTTGTTCTTTTATAGATTTTTCAACTTCATGTTTCCTTTTTTGTAAATTTCTTAAATAAGATAATCTTTCAGAAAATTCTCTTATCGTTTGATCATCACAACTTCCATGCATTTCTTTTCTATAACGTGAAATAAATGGAACAGTTGCCCCATCATCTAATAAAAAAATAATATTTTTTGAATAATCAATTCTTAAGTTAAATTCTTTTGATAAAATTTCTGCAATATCCATACCTTTTCCTCTTAATAGCATTAAAAGTTTATAATAAAATATTAAAAAAAACAAATTATTTTTAAAAAAATCCATCTTTTTAAGATGGATTTTTATTCTATATATTTTTTTCATTATATTATTCTAAACAATTAACATTATTATCAATATAATTTTCAATCAATTCTATTTTTAATTTTTTCTTAAGACATAATTTCCACCTGCATTAATTTGATCTATCGTATCATTTAAATTTGATACAGATGTTGTTATTTCTTGATCAACATTTGCATGAGTTGCAAAACTAATTATCCCGATCCCACTACCGGAGCTAATGTTACCATTATAATCATTAGTAGCCTCTTCAATAATTTTAACAAAAGTTTTCGCTGCTTCTTTCATATCATTTAATGGATTGCCTGACATACTCCCCGATTTATCTAAAAGTAAAACTATATCCGTTGGATTGTTTATTATGTTCGGCGAAGCAGTTAATGCAATAGTTATTTTTAATTCATCTCCACATTTAGCAATTGTTTTATCTATTGTTTTATTTGATTCTATTATTCCCATATAAATTTCCTGTGAATTGCTTCACAATTCATTTTATTTAAAAAACATAACTTTTGTTAAATAAAAAAAACACAAATTAAAATTTGTGTTTAATGATGAAAATTATTCCACGGATACTATATAGTAATATACTGGTTGTCCACCAAATATTGAAGTTACTTCACAATAAGGATATAACTTTTCAATTTTTTCTCTGAGTTTTTCAGCACTTTCTTCTGATATATCTTCACCATAGAACAATGTTATATTTACTGATTGATCATCTACTAATTTTTCTATTAAATCCTCAGTTGTTTTTTGCACATCTTTTCCTTTTGATAAAATAGATTTATCATCTAATCCGATTATATCTCCAACTGAAAGATCAAACCCATCAACATGTGTTGATCTAACTGCATATGTTACAGATCCAGATTTAATATTGTCTAAAGCTGATTTCATATTATCAATATTTTCCTCAACACTGGCTTCTGGGTTAAATGCTAATGCTGCAGAAATTCCTTCTGGCACATTTTTTGTAGGAATAACAATTATTTTTTTATCCGACAATTCTCTTGCTTGTTCAGCTGCTAAAATTATATTTTTATTATTAGGAAAAACAAATACATTTTCAGCTGTAACTTTAGAAACTGCATTAAGTATGTCATCAGCACTTGGATTCATTGTTTGTCCTCCAGCTATCACTTGATCAACTAATAAATCAGTAAACAAATTAGCCAATCCTTCTCCTGGAGCTATTGCCACCATCCCCATTGGTTTTAATTCTTCAACTTTTTTCATGTTCTTTTTTAATTCTCTGTTTTGCTCCAGCATATTTTCAATTTTTATATTCCAAATCTCCCCTAATTCAAGAGCATATCCTAATGCAACATTCGGTTGATTAGTATGAACATGAACTTTCACTAAGCTTAAATCACCTATACATAAAACAGAGTCTCCAATTTCCATTAATTTTTCTCGAAGTTTATCAATATCTGCCTCAGTCGTTTTTTTCAACATGTGTATAATCATAAATTCAGTACAATAACCAAACTCTATTTCTGATAAATTATTAATATCAGCTATAACATCATCAACAGATTGAACCGGTTTATTATCCTCAAAATTAAATGTTAAAGTTTCATCTCCACATAAGGCTTTGTAATAGCCCGTAAAAAGAACTATCAATCCTCTTCCACCAGCATCAACCACTCCTGCTTTTTTTAATACAGGTAACATCTCTGGAGTTTGTTGTAATATTTCTTCAGCTTTATCGATCACAATCTCAAAAAACTTTTCAAAATCTTGACATTTTTTTGAAATTTCAAGTGCTGTTTCAGCCATTGTCCTAATTATAGTTAATATTGTTCCTTCTTTTGGTTTTGTAACAGATTTATACGCAACATTTGCACCTTCTTTAATTGCTTTTGCAAAAATTTTAGTACTAATTTCTTGTTGTTGACCTAATACTGTTGTTATACCCTTTATTATCTGTGAAGTTATTACGCCAGAATTTCCCCTTGCTCCCCTTAATGCTCCTTTTGAATATGCCTCACACAAAGAATCCATATTATTATTAATACAATTATTAACTTCTGTGGTTGCTGATTTTACTGTTAAAAACATATTTGTCCCTGTGTCTCCATCTGGAACAGGAAAAACATTTAAAGCATCAACAAGTTTTTTGTTTTGTTCCAACAAACTTGCTCCTGCAATTATCATCTTTTTAAAAACTGAACCGTTTATTGTTTTCTGCATTTTCTTATCCTTATATTATACACGAACACCAACAATATGAACATTAACTGAGTCCACAATCATGCCCGTGAATTTTTCAACATTATATTTTACTGAGCTTTTTAAACTTTCTGCAACAGCACTAACTGATACACCATACTTTAATATACAATATATGTCTATAAAAATACGATTATCAATATTTGCAATTTTAATGCCTTTTGAAAACTGTTGTTTGTTAAAAATTTCCTTAAAGCTACTCTTTAAAGAATTTGCAACAAGGTCAATAACACCATAGCAATCAAGAGCCGTATATCCTGCGACCGTTGCTATGCTTTCATCTGAAATAGTTATTCTACCATAATAATTCTTTGTATCTACTGTCATCTACACCTTTAGCAAACCTTTCACTTTATAATATACAATATAAAATTCATTAATGCAACATATTTAATAATATTTTTTTTAACATTTATAATACATTTTTATAATATAAGAATTTTAAACAAAATATTAACTTTTTATAAATTTAAAATTTATTAAAAATCAGTTGCTTTTTATTTACAGCTATGTTAAACTTTTATTTGCTAATTTATTTACGGAGGAATGAAATGAGTAAAGTTTGTGAAATTTGTGGTAGAGGTAAAATGACTGGCAATAATGTTAGTCATAGTAATAGAAAATCAAACAGAACTTGGGATTTAAATTTGCAAAACACAGTTGTTACTGTTGATGGTAAAGAAAAAACTGTTAAAGCTTGCACAAAATGTATAAAATCTCAAAAAAAAATTTAATAAAAAAGTTACTTACCTAAGTAACTTTTTTTATCTTTTGTTTAAAAATACTTAACATTGAGATAATTTTAATATATAATTTAAATAGTAAAGGGGGCGAAATATGTTTTTAGAAACAACAGAAAGTTTAGAAAAAGTTTTAATGGAAGCAAGTGCTGTTGCTTTGCGTTTTGGTGGAGATATGGTTGAAACTGAACACATTTTATATGGATTAACCAAGGTAACATGCACTGCAAAAAAAATATTAAAAGAATATGGAATAACTGACACAAAATTGCTAAATATTTTTAGAGAAAATAATGAAGAGGAGACTTATTTTGATAGTGTTGTATTGACACCTAGAGTTAAAGAAATTTTTAAAATAGCTCAAACAATTGCCCTACAATTAAACCATAATTTTTTAGGAACAGAACATTTACTTTTAGCGCTTTTATCAGCAACAGATTGTTT
>CALWKK010000017.1 GCA_944381245.1 uncultured Clostridia bacterium | reverse complement strand
GTTGTTATGTTCCATTAACTGATGAATATACATTAAATGGTGAATTAAAACAAAAAAATAGTTGACATGTTATTAAAATAATGATACAATTTCAGATTGTATAGGCTAAAGTGGATAAAAATGGGCGTTTTTTAGTATAAATATTTAATTTAGGCGAAAATTAACCTTTTTTTGCCACTCTTTTTTTTGCTATTAAGGAGAAAATATGATAGAAACTATGGTTAAAAAAATTAAAAGCGGTAAAACAGAAAGATATACTTTTTCAAAAATTGAAGAGGTTTGTCAAACACCAAATCTTTTAGAAATTCAGAGAGAAACTTATAAAAAATTTTTAGAAAACGGAATAGATGAAATATTACAAGAATTTTCACCAGTTGTTGACTACAGTGGAAAAGGAAAACTTTATTTTATTTCTTCATCAGTTGATAAAACAACTAAGCTATCAAAAAATGAATGTAAAAGAAGAGGTGCATCATATACATCTCCTTTAAAAGTTAAAGCAAAATTTGTTGTAGAAGACAATCCAGATGGAATAGTCCAAGAAGTTTTTATGGGAGATATTCCATTGATGACGGAAGAAGGGTCATTTATATTTAATGGAATTGAAAGAGTTGTGGTATCTCAAATTGTTAGATCCCCAAGCGTATATTTTGCGCAGGAAACAGCAAATGACTTACAGTCATTAACTGGGCAAATGATTCCTTTTAGAGGAATGTGGTTAGAATTTGAACAAGGTGCAAATGAAATAATAAAGGTTATTATAGACCGTGGAAGTAAGGTCACGTTAGGTGTTTTCTTAAAATGTTTTGGCTATACTAACGAAGAAATATTAAAATTGTTTGGTGATAACAGATATATAAGAAATGTTTTGGAAAAAGAGCCACAAACAACTCAAGAAGAAGCATTGATTGAATTTAGTAGAAAAACAAGACCAACCGAAGTGCCTTCTGCTGAATCAACAAGAAGTTATTTAAATTTATTCTTTTTCTCAGATCAATATTATAACTTAGGACGTGTTGGGAGATACAAATTTAACAAAAAATTATCTATAGCAAATAGAATTCAAGGACAAATTTCATCAGATAATATATTAATAGAAGATGAAGTTATTGTTAAAGCTGGAGAAAAAATAAGTCCAGAAATTGCAAGAAAAATTCAGGATAGTGGCATTAATGAAGTTTGGGTTGATGTTAAAGGGGAAAGACATTTAATTAGAGGAAATAACAGAGTAAAGTTATCTAACGTTATTGATTGTGATGAAAAAGAATTGGGAATACTTGAAGAAGTATATTATCCAACTTTAGCTCAAATATTAAAGGATAATAAAACAAAAGAAAAAAGATTGCAAGCAATAAAAGATAACGCAAATGAATTATTGATTACAACATTAACAATAGATGATATTTTAGCAAGTATAAGTTATTATTTAGATCTATTGGCTGGAATCGGAGTAACTGATAACATAGACCATTTATCTAACAGAAGAATACAGTCAGTTGGCGAGTTAATGAAAAATGAATTTAGAAAAGGTGTGAATAAATTATGCATAAGCATGAAAGAAAGTTTGCAAGGAAAAGATTTAAGCGAAGTAACACCTTCTCAAATAATTAATCCAAGACCAATAAACAAAGCATTAAAGGATTTTATGGCTACTTCTCAGCTATCTCAGCTTATGGATCAAGTCAATCCTTTATCATCCTTAACTCAAAAAAGAAGAATATCAGCTGTGGGGCCTGGAGGAATTAAGAAAGAAAGGGCAACAGATGAAGTTCGTGATATACATTACACACATTTTGGGAGAATATGTGTAATTGAGACTCCGGAAGGGCAAAGCATTGGGCTTATTAATACATTAGCATCTTACGCAAAAATAAATGAATATGGATTTTTAGAAACTCCATATAGAAAAGTTGATAAAAAAACGGGAATTGTTTCAAAAGAAAGCGAATATAAAATGGCTGATGTTGAAGATGAATATTATATAGCTCAATCCGTTGAACCTTTGACTGAAGATGGAAGATTTTTAAACGATAGAATAGTTTGTAGATATAAGAATTCAATTGTTGAGGTGCCTCGTTCAATGGTCGATTATGTTGATGTTTCACCGAGACAGTTTATTTCTGCTGCAACTGCATTGATACCATTTTTAAATAGTGATGATAGTATGCGTGCTTTAATGGGAGCAAACATGCAGAGACAGGCAGTTCCTGTTTTAAGACCAGAGTCTCCAATTGTTGGAACGGGAATAGAAGCAAAAATTGCTTATGACTGTGGAGCAATGGTTATAGCTAAAAATTCAGGAATTGTTGATTATGTTAGTTCTTCACAAATTAAAATTAGGACAGATGAAGGTGTTGACGTATATAATTTAATTAAGTTTCAAAAAACCAATCAAGACACTTGTATTAATCAAAAACCAATTGTTAAACATGGCGAAAAAGTTAAAGCAGGAGATGTTATTGCTGATGGATATTCAACTGAAAAAGGTGAGTTAGCATTAGGTAAAAACGTTTTAGTTGGATATATGAACTGGGAAGGTTACAACTACGAAGATGCTATTTTAGTTAGCGAAAGAATGGTTAAGGAAGATGTGTATACTTCAATAACATTAAAAGCAGAAGAAATAAAATGCAGAACAACTAAATTAGGCGACGAAGAAATAACTAGAGATATTCCAAATTTAGGAGAAGATGCATTAAGAAACTTAGATGAAAACGGTATTGTAAGAATTGGTGCAGAAGTTGTGCCAGGAGATATTCTTGTTGGAAAAGTAACGCCAAAGGGAGAGACAGAATTAACCCCAGAAGAAAGATTATTAAGAGCTATTTTTGGGGAAAAGGCAAGAGAAGTTAGAGATACATCATTAAGAGTTCAGCATGGTCGAGGTGGTGTAGTTGTTGATGTTCAAGTCTTTTCAAGAAAAAACAAAGATGAATTAGAGCCTGGAGTCAACATGATGGTTAAAGTTTATGTTGCACAAAGAAGAAAACTTTCTGTTGGTGATAAAATGGCTGGAAGACATGGAAACAAGGGTGTTGTTTCAAGAATATTGCCTGAATGCGATATGCCTTATTTGGCAAATGGACAACCATTAGATATTGTATTAAATCCACTAGGTATTCCATCTCGTATGAACGTTGGACAAGTTTTGGAAGTGCATTTAGGCTTAGTTGCGCAAAGCTTAGGCTGGAAAGTCGCAACACCAGTTTTTGATGGAGCAACAGCAGAAGATATACAGAAATTATTAATTCAAAATAATTTTCCAGAGAATGGAAAGATTCAGCTTTATGATGGCAGAACAGGAGAAGCTTTTGATAATCCAGCAACTGTTGGATATAAATATATGTTAAAACTTGATCACATGGTTGATAGTAAAATGCATGCAAGATCAATTGGACCATATTCATTAGTAACACAACAACCGTTAGGTGGAAAAGCAATGTTTGGTGGTCAAAGATTTGGAGAAATGGAAGTTTGGGCGTTAGAAGCATATGGAGCATCAAATATTCTTCAAGAAATATTAACTGTAAAATCTGATGATGTTGTTGGAAGAGTAAAAACTTATGAAGCAATTGTTAAAGGTCAACCAATTGCAGAACCAGGTATACCTGAATCATTTAAAGTTTTGGTTAAAGAATTACAAGCATTAGGATTAGATATAAAGATATTAACTGAAAATGAACAAGAAATTTCTATAGGAGAAATAACACAAGATGATATATCTCCATTAACAAAAGAAGTTGAAGAAGAACTTAAGGAAATTAATTTAGAATTTGAAAATAATGATGATTTAACTTCTGAAATATTAAGTGAAATTGAAAAAGACACAACAGATATTGATGTTAATGGATTATTTGAAGATTTAGACGATATAGAATAAAAAAATAATTTTGGGAGAAGAAAATGTTTGAGTTAACGAATTTTGATTCTATAAAAATAGGAATCGCATCACCTGAAAAGATTAGGGAATGGTCTCATGGAGAAGTAACAAAACCAGAAACTATTAATTATAGAACACAGAAACCAGAAAAAGATGGACTGTTTTGTGAAAGAATATTTGGGCCAAGAAAAGATTGGGAATGTCACTGTGGGAAATATAAAAGAATTAGATACAAAGGTGTTGTTTGTGATAAATGTGGCGTAGAAGTAACGAGTTCAAAAGTAAGAAGAGAAAGAATGGGGCATATTGAATTAGCTGCACCAGTTACGCATATTTGGTTTTTCAGATCTGTTCCTTCTAGAATTGGAACATTGTTGGATATTTCTCCAAAATTATTAGAACAAGTTGTATACTATATAAGTTATATAGTGTTAGATCCTAAGGCAACACATTTTTCATACAAACAAGTCATTTCAGATAAAGAATATCGTGAAGCAATTGAAACTTATGGTCCTAATTCTTTTACAGCCGGAATGGGAGCAGAAGCAGTAAAAAAATTATTAAGCGAGGTAGATTTAGTTAAAGAAGATCAAGAATTAAAACAAATATTAGCTAATGCTAAAGGTCAAAAAAGGATAAAAGCAATAAAAAAACTTGAAATTGTAGATTCGTTTTTGAAAAGTGGTAATAAGCCTCAATGGATGGTTATGGATGTTATACCAGTTTTACCTCCTGAATTAAGACCAATGGTGCAATTAGATGGTGGAAGATTTGCAACAAGTGATTTAAATGATTTATATAGAAGAGTTATAAACAGAAACAACAGATTGAAAAAGTTACTTGAACTAGGGGCTCCAGAAGTTATAATAAGAAACGAAAAGAGAATGCTTCAAGAATCAGTTGATGCATTAATCGAAAATGGTAAGAGAGGAAAAGCAATACAAGGGGCTAAATCAAGAGATTTAAAATCTCTAACAGCAATGTTAACGGGAAAGCAAGGTAGATTTAGACAAAACTTATTGGGGAAAAGAGTTGACTATTCGGGTAGATCGGTTATTGTTGTTGGTCCTGAATTGAAAATGTATCAATGTGGTCTTCCTAAGGAAATGGCACTTGAACTTTTTAAGCCATTTATAATAAAGAGATTGGTTGAATTAAATCAGTCAAATAACATAAAAAGTGCAAAAAGATTGATTGAAAGAGAAAAACCGGTTGTTTGGGACGTTCTTGATGAAGTTATTAAAGATCATCCAGTTTTATTGAATCGTGCCCCAACTTTGCATAGATTAGGAATACAAGCATTTGAACCAGTTTTAGTTGAAGGAAGAGCAATAAAATTACACCCTTCAGTGTGTTCAGGATTTAACGCCGACTTCGATGGGGACCAAATGCCAGTTCATGTTCCTTTATCTATTGATGCACGAACAGAAGCAAGAACATTAATGTTAGCATCGAACAATATTTTGAAGCCATCAGATGGAAAGCCAATTTGCAGTCCAGCTCAAGATATTGTTTTGGGTTGTTATTATTTGACAGTCATAAAACCAGGAGCAAAAGGGGAAAACAACGTATATTCATCATGTAATGAAGCAATAATGGCACATCAAACGGGTAATTTAGATATCCAAGCTCAAATTCAAGTTAGAAGATCTTGCGAAGTTGAAGGGAAGAAATTTACAGATAGAATAACAACTTCTGTAGGAAGAATTATATTTAACTGGGCAATACCACAAAATTTAGGTTGGATAGATAGGAGTAAAAGAGAAAATTACAATGCATTAGAAATAAATGAAATTGTAAAGAAAAAAGAATTAAGCAAAATTGTTGATTTAGCATTTAAAAATTTAGGAACAACAGAAACTTCTAAAATGTTAGATAAAATAAAGGCGACAGGGTTTAAATATTCAACATTAGGTTGTATGACAATTAACGTATTTGACATGAAAGTTCCAGTTGAAAAAGATGAAATAATAGAAGAAGCAACAAAAAAAGTTTTGGAAAATGATAAATATTTATTAAGAGGATTAATTACGGAAGAAGAAAAAATTAATGCTAACATTTCAATTTGGACTGAAGCAACAAAAAAAGTTCAAGATGCATTAATTCAACATTTAAGTGATTTTAATCCATTAAAGATGATGGCAGTATCAGGAGCTCGTGGTTCGAACTTACAAGTCAATAATATTTGTGGAATGAGAGGTATTATGTCTGGAGCATCTGGACAAAAAGTTGATGTTCCAATTAAATCTAACCTTAGAGATGGATTAACACCTCTTGAATACTTCCTTTCATCTCGTGGTGGACGTAAAGGATTGGCTGATACAGCATTAAAAACAGCAGATTCTGGATACTTAACAAGAAGATTAGTTGATATATCACATAATGTTGTTATAACAGAAGACGATTGTTTTGAAAATTTAGGAGAAAAAGTAAAAGGTATTAAAGTAACACCAATTATTTCAGATGGTGTTGTGATAGAACCTATACAAGATAGAATTGCTGGAAGATACACAGTTGATGCAATTAAACATCCAGTAACAAACGAGATTATTGTTCCAGAAAACACAATGATAACAGAAGAAAAAGCAAATGAAATTGCAAATGCTGGAATAACTGAAGTAACAATAAGAACATTATTAACATGTAAGAGCAAACATGGCGTATGCGCAAAATGTTATGGAAGGAATATGGCAGGAAAAGAAACTGTTAATATTGGAGAAGCTGTTGGTATTATTGCCGCACAATCAATTGGTGAACCAGGAACACAGCTTACAATGAATAACAAACACTTCAGTGGTGCAGTTATGGCATCAGATATCACAAAAGGGTTACCAAGAGTTGAAGAAATATTTGAAGCAAGGAAACCAAAAGGAGAAGCGCAAATAACAGAAATTTCTGGAACTGTTAAAGTTCAAGAAGAAAATAAAGAATTCGTGATAACAGTGCAAGGGAAAGAAAGTGAAGCTGTTTATCAAATAAAAAAACCGGCATACTTAAAGGTAAAAACAGGAGATTATATAGAAGCTGGAGATCCATTGATGGAAGGATCAATTAATCCAACTGATTTGCTAAGAACAAAAGGATTGAAAGGTGTTCAAGATTATCTACTTTCAGAGGTTATTTCAGTTTACAGATCTCAAGAAGTTAACATTAATGATAAACATATAGAAGTTATTATCAGACAAATGTTAAATAAAGTTAAAATTGAGGATGCAGGAACAACCGAATTATTACCTGGACAAATAGTAGATGTATATAAATATGAAGAAGAAAACATAAAAGCTTTAAGTAATGGTGGAATTCCTGCAACAGCAAAAAGAATGTTGTTAGGAATAACAAAAGCTTCTTTAACAACAGATTCATTCTTATCAGCAGCATCTTTCCAAGAAACTTCAAGAGTCTTAACAGATGCGGCTTTAAAAAGTAAAGTTGACCATTTAATAGGTTTAAAAGAAAATGTTATTATAGGAAAATTGATTCCTGCTGGAACAGGATTAAAAAAATATAGAAAAGCAATGCCTGTTGAAGTTAATAACTAATATGAAATTTATTGCATTTTTTGTCTAAATGTGTATAATTAAGTTTATGTATTATTATATAACAACATTTGGATGTCAGATGAATGTTCATGAATCAGAGAAATTAGCTGGGATTTTAGAAAATCTCGGCTATATTTTATGTGAAAAAATTGAAGATGCAGATATAATTGTTTTTAACACATGTGCAATTCGTGAGGGCGCGCAAGATAGAGCTATAGGAAATATAGGAGCATTGAAAAAACTAAAAAAAGAAAATCCTAATAAAATTGTTGCAGTTTGTGGTTGTATGACGCAACAAAAAAATATTGCAGAAAAAATAAAACAAACATTCCCATTTATTGATATAATATTTGGAACAAAAAATTTCGACAAATTTGAAACATTTATTAAACAGATAAAAGAAAATAAAGATAAAAAAAACAATAATATAATAAAAGAAATATCTGATGAAGATAAAATTATAGAAAGCTTACCAATAGCAAGATCTAGTGGAAATAATTTTTGGGTTAATATAATTTATGGCTGTAATAATTTTTGTTCATATTGTATTGTTCCGTATGTTAGAGGAAGAGAAAGAAGCAGAGACAAAGAGTTAATTTTAAAAGAAATAAAAAACATATTAAAAAAATCTAATCATAAAATAAGAATAACATTGTTAGGGCAAAATGTGAATTCATATGGTAAAGACAAATATAAAAATTATGGATTTGTTGAGTTGCTAAACGATATTTGCGAAATAGATGGTGATTTTGAATTAACTTTTATGACCTCACACCCAAAAGATATAACTGATGAATTAATACATACAATTGCAAGTCAAGAAAAGATTATAAAGGAATTACACTTGCCAATACAATCTGGAAGCAATAAAATATTAAAACTAATGAATAGAAATTATACAATAGAAGATTATTTAGATAAAGTTAATAAACTAAAAACATTGATTCCTAAAATACGATTATCAACAGATATTATTGTTGGATTTCCTGGAGAAACTGAAGAAGATTTTAATCAAACTTGCAATATTGTAAAAAAAGTCAAATATGATAATATTTTTGCGTTTATGTATTCACCTAGGGAAGGAACAGTGGCAGAAAAAATGGAAAATCAAATTCCTTTAAAAATAAAAAATCAAAGAGTAAATTATATATTAAAATTAAAAAATGAAACAAAAAATATCGATTAAAATTAATTATTTTAATCGTTTTTTTTATAATTATTGTAAGATTTTTTAAATTATGATAAACTAATACAGTACAGAGGAGAAAAAATGGCAAAAAAAAATGGACTATCAGCAATGATGCAACATTATTTAGATGTAAAAAATAAATATCCTGATTGCGTAGTTTTTTATAGATTAGGAGATTTTTATGAAATGTTTTTTGAAGATGCAGTTGAGATATCAAAAGTTTTAGATTTAACTTTAACAGGAAGGGATTGTGGACTTGAAAAACGCGCACCTATGTGTGGGATACCTTTTCATTCAGCAGATTCATATATAGCAAAATTAATTGAAAAAGGTTATAAAGTTGCTATATGTGAACAATTAACTGACAAAATAGACAAAAATTTAGTTGAAAGAGATGTTGTTAGAATTGTAACCCCTGGTATCTTAATGGACGAAAATATGTTGCAAAGCGAAAAAAACAATTATATTTTAGCATTAAGAATTACTGAAAGTGAAAAATATTTAAAAATTGGAATAGCTTATTGCGATGTGTCAACAGGCGAATTTGTTATTGAAGAAATAAATGAAGAAATTCAAAGAGCAATTCAAGAATTAGACGCTATATTAATGAGAGTTTCTCCAGCTGAAATATTTTGTAACGAAAATGGAATAAAGTATTTAGAAAAATTAAATTGCATAAAAGATAAAGCAATATCTTATATAGGTAGATATAGTGACGAAAAATATGATACAAAAATTATTAATGAATTGTTAATTAAACAATTTGGTGAAAACATTTATGAACATTTTAACATTGAAAAAAATTCAAATTCTGCTTTTGTTGCAGGAATTTTAGTTGATTATATAACAGCAACTCAAAAACGTGGGCTATCACACATAAATGATATAAAAGAATGTTCAGAAAAGATGATAATGCAATTAGATAATGCAACAAGACGAAATTTGGAATTAACAGAAACAATAAGAGATCATAAAAAACGAGGCTCTTTGCTTTCTATTTTAGATGAAACTTCAACTTGTATGGGGGGTAGACTTATCAGAAATTGGATTTCAACACCCCTGCAAGACGAAAATGAAATTAATTTAAGATTAGATTGTATAGAAGAATTAAATTCAAATTTAATAACAAGAGAAGATATAAAACATATATTATCTAAGATATCAGATATAGAAAGAATAGCTGGCAGAATTTCTTATGGAAATTTTAATCCTAAAGATGCAATTTCATTAAAATATACATCAAAATTATTGCCAGAATTAAAATCATGTCTTTTAAACTTAAAATCAAATAAAATTGTAAATTTTGTTGAAAATTTTGATGATTTAAACGATATAAGTAAATTGCTCGAAGACTCAATTTCTGACGATGCGCCAACATTGTTAAAAGAAGGAAATGTTATTAAATATGGATATAATAAAACATTAGATGATTATAAAAATGCAAAAACAATGGCAACAACATGGCTTGCAGAATTAGAAGCTAAGGAAAGAGAATTAACTGGTATAAAAAATTTGAAAATATCCTATAACAAAGTTTTTGGGTATTTTATAGAGGTTAGTAAATCACAAATTCAGTATGTTCCGTATAGGTATCAGAGAAAGCAAACAATAGCTAACGGAGAAAGATATATAACAGAAGATCTAAAAATTATTGAAGAAAAGTTACAAAAAGCGAATGAAAATTCTTTAAATTTAGAAATAGAACTCTTTAATCAAATAAGGAATTATTTATTAAATAATCTAAGAAGAATTCAAAAAATATCTCAAATAATTGCTGAATTAGATTGTTTATTAAGTGGTTCTTTTGTTGCTGTTAAAAACAATTATTGTAAACCAAAAATTTCAAACTCATTTAATCATATAAAAATACAAGGTGGAAGACATCCAGTTGTTGAAGTCATAAATAAAACAACTCAATTTGTTCCTAATGATACATATATAAATGAAAGTACAGACAAAACACTTATTATAACTGGACCTAATATGGCTGGTAAAAGTACTTATATGAGACAAGTTGCTCTAATTGTTTTAATGGCTCACGCAGGTTTTTTTGTTCCTGCTGATAGCGCAGAAATTTGTATTACAGATAAAATATTTACAAGAATAGGAGCAAGTGATGATGTTGCATTTGGTCAATCAACTTTTATGGTGGAAATGGTTGAAGTTGCAAATATTTTAAATAATGCAACGAATAAAAGTTTGGCATTATTAGATGAAGTAGGAAGAGGAACATCAACTTTTGATGGATTGAGTATTGCTTGGGCAGTCATGGAATATATAAGTGAGAAAATGAATATGAAAACACTTTTTTCAACCCACTATCATGAATTAACTGAGCTTGAAAATATTTTAGATGGAGTCAAAAATTATAGAGTTACAGTTAAAGAATATAATGATGAAGTTATATTCTTAAGAAAAATAGTTCGTGGGGGAACAAATAAAAGTTTTGGAATTGCAGTTGCTAAATTAGCTGGTTTACCAAAATTTGTTATAGATAAAGCAAAACAAATAAGTCAAACTTTGGAAACAACAGAATTAAATAAACACATTGTAAAGAGTCCAATGATAGAAGATAGCTATGAAAATAAATTAAAAGAAATAATAAATGAATTAAAAATGGTTGATATAAATAATCTTTCTCCATTACAAGCATTTGATATGATTGTTGATTTAGTAAAAAAAACACAATGAGGGTTATATGAGTATTAATGTATTAACAAGTGATATTTATAACAAAATTGCCGCTGGTGAAGTTGTTGAAAGACCGGCAAGTGTTGTTAAGGAATTGGTTGAAAATAGCATAGATGGGAATGCTAACAAAATAACAATAGAAATTAATGGTGCTGGAATAGAAAAAATAATAGTATCCGATAATGGAATTGGAATTGAAAGCAACGATGTCGAAAAAGCTTTTTTGCCCCATGCTACTAGCAAAATTTCAAATGATAAAGATTTAGAAAAAATTGAAT
Organism: uncultured Clostridia bacterium; assembly: GCA_944381245.1. Taxonomy (GTDB): domain Bacteria; phylum Bacillota; class Clostridia; order Christensenellales; family UBA1242; genus UMGS687. The sequence continues at coordinate 831 of CALWKK010000017.1, read as the reverse complement.
CTCTTGGATTTAGGGGTGAAGCCTTAGCAAGTATTTCTTCTGTTAGTAAAATTGAAATAACAACCAAAACTGAAAATGAAGAATATGGAACCAAACTTGATATTATTGCAGGGAAAATAGAGAATAAAACTTCAATAGGCTTTGATAAAGGAACAAGAATAATTGTTAAAGATTTATTTTTTAACACTCCAGCAAGATTAAAATTTTTGAAAAAACCAAAATATGAGGAAGCTGAAATAACGAATATTATAAGTAAATTTATTTTAGCCTATCCAAATATATCTTTTAGATATATTGTTGAAAATAAAATAGTTTATAATACTTTTGGAAATGGACTTGCAGAAGCAATGTATATTATTTATGGGAAAGAAACATATGATAATTTACTTGAAGTAAATTTTAAGAGAAACGATATTTCAATATATGGATTTATCGCAAGACCAACATTTTCGAAGCCAAATCGAACATATCAAACAGTTTTTGTTAATGGAAGAGTTGTTAACAACTATATGATATCATCGGCAGTACAAGATGCTGTTGAAAATTTTATAATGAAAGGAAAGTTTCCATTATTTGCATTAAATATAAATTTACCTTATGAATTAGTTGATGTTAATGTTCATCCAGCAAAAATGGAAGTTAAATTTGCTAATCCTAACATAATATATGGAATAGTAAATAATGCTATTTATGATGTTGTTTCTAAAGCTAATTATATTCAAGAAAACAAAGAAGCAAACTATGAAGAAATAGAAAAATATGTTTTAGAACAAAATGCAAAACAAAATGCAAACAGAATTGAGATAAAAGAAGTAAATAATGAAAAACATA
>CALWKK010000016.1 GCA_944381245.1 uncultured Clostridia bacterium | reverse complement strand
AATTGATAAATCAGGATATTTAACAATAATAACTAACAAAGGAAATGCAAAAAGAATTGCAGTTGCTGAATTTGGATTATCAGCAAGATATAGAAAAGGCTTAAGAGCAATTAACATAAAAGGTGATGAAAAAATAATATTTGCAAATTTTGATAATGAAAAACCTGATGTAGTTGCTGAAATAAATGAAGAAATTGTCCAAATCAAAGACATTCCAATTTTAAGTAGAATTAGCGAAGGTAAAAAAATTATTAGTAAAAAAATAACCAATGTTTGGAATAATATAACTAATTATTAATAAACAGGAGATAAAATGAACATAAGTTCTGATTCAACGGTAAATAAATTAATTTTACTTTTCATATTAGAAAAAATTGAAATTCCACTATCAGAAAATTCAATTTTGGACATATGTTCAAGCAGAAACAATTGGATCAATTATATGGAATGTAAAGAAATCTTATTGTCTTTATTAGAAGTTGGATTTATTTATAATATTGATCAAAATAATGATGAAGCAAGATATAATATCACTTATGAAGGAAGAAATTGCTTGTCTCATTTTTATAGACGAATTCCCATTTCATTAAGAGAAGAGATTACCGATTTTACTAAACAAAACAGGTTGTATTTGAAAAGATCTCAAGAATACATTGCAGATTATGAAAAACTTGAAGATGGTTCATATAATCTTAAGCTAAAAATTAGATCACCTTTTGATAGCGAACCAATGTTTAATATTGAATTTAGAGCACCATCAAGGTCAAGTGCTATTAATGCTGTAAAATTATGGAGAGAAAAAGCTCCATCGATATATGAAAATGTTTATGAATCTTTAATTGAAGAAGATTAATAGTATATTATAATTTAATAATTAATTTAATTTATATATATAAATTAATTTATAAATTTTAAATTATTTTTTACATTTTATATTTAAAATTATTATTTTATATAAAATAGAGCTATTTAAAAATAAACCATATGATTTAAAAATTAAAAAAAACAATCAAATACTTGCAAAAATATAAAAATAGTGTATAATGATTATTAGTTATACATATTTTGCCCTCATGGTCAAGCGGTTAAGACGTCGCCCTCTCACGGCGGAATCTGGGGTTCGATTCCCCATGAGGGTACCAATTGAATGAAGTTTAAAACTTCATTTTTTGTTTAAAATATTTTCGTTTGTTTATAATATAATTATGTTAGACAGAAGAAGCCAAGAATTATTAAGAATCATAAATATTGAGTGTAATGAAGGATCGTACAAAGTTTTAGAAATTGACGACCTGATACGACAGATGCCAAAAAAGTTTAAAGTCGACTTTGATACTATAAACCAATTGGTAAATTATTTAAAAATAGGGGAATACATTTCACTTAAATATTCTGATAAGGAAGTCATTTGTATATCTCCTTTACCAAGAGGAAGGCGTGTTTTTGAAATTGAAAATGAAGATAAAAAAAATAAAAAGAAAAACTCTATAAAAAAATTTTTCTTAATGTTTTTTTATTTAATATTAATTTTTGCTGTTTGTTTTGCAGCAAATTATTTATCTACTTATATATAGAATTTTTTTCTTTATGTGTTTTAAGCATTTGTAATGCAGAATTATATCTTTCTAAAACAAAATCAACGCCTATTGATATTGAAAAAGTTAATATTTGAGAGTTAAATTTTTCAACATTTTTTAAATAGTTCCAATATCTTCTTGCTGATAATAATATTTTACTTTTGCTTAATATTATTTTTTCATTTTTATAATTCGAAAACAAAGCATTTTTAAAATATTTTTTAAAAACGTCTTGTGTTTTTTTATCTGAAGAATACAAATCATTGTTGTTAACTATTAAATTGTGAAATTGTTTTATAACAAAAATGTCTTCATTATTTAAATATTGATATTTCATTTTTTCCTCTTATTATATACGGCGACAAACTTTGCTACACAATTACTTTGTTAAATTAGTCTAATAAGCCATTATATACATAAACTCCACTAAAGCTTCCTCAAATCACTTATTTTAAACTGCTTAATGATGCTCCCGTCAGGGCCTGACATGGTTCACAGCCAAATAATGCTTGAGACCTTAATTTCATCATTTATAATATAATTCATACTATTAAAATAATCTACCGCAGGTAATTCTTCAGTCTTGCTATAGCGGATTGCAAGTTCAGGGCACCGCTAGCTCCCCACTTAGTGTAGCTAAGTCATTATAACACAATAAAAAAAATAAATCAACCCTTTGTATAGGGTGATTTATTGCTTATTTTGTTAAATTTTAATTTTATTCATTAGTTTTATCTTCTAATTCACTATCTTTATTGATTTCGTTTCTAACTCCCTGTTCTTTAATAGGTAGTGAAACAGAAAAATTATTTTTGGCATTTTGGCTATAAATAATTTTTGCGTCTTCAGTTTTTGATTCAACATTTCCTTCAATTTGTGCATCAATTTTAGAATTTCCCATTAATAATGTAATATTACCATTATTTTGACTGCAAATTTTTGAGTTGTCACAAACTTTTTGTATTTCACCATTATTAACTGTCCCAATAGTGGCTTTATTTAATATATGAGAAATTTTACCATTCATCATAGTAGTTAAATGACTATTGTCTTCTAAGGCATGAATATTTCCATTTATTAATGTGCCAATTTTAGAATTGTTTCTCATATAGAGCATCTCACCATTATTAAAAGTTATTATTTTAGCTTTATCATCTAAAAATTTGATAGAGCCATTATTAAATGTGCCGATTTTTGATTTGTTTTTCATATAATCAATTTCGCAAGTATTAACGGTGGTTATTTCAGCTTTTCTTAACATATATGATATTTTACCTTCTTTAAACATTCCAATTTTAGCTTTTCCTGATAAAATTTTAATATTTCCACTATTAAAAACATGAATTTTAGCTTTATCAGAAATTAAATTGAAATTAGTTTTTGTTACTTCAAGTATTTCAGCTTTGCCAATAACAGTAATTTGATCACAATTGTCTAAAAAATGCTTTCCTTCTTTAATGCATATATTGCTTTCACCTGTATGGTATATTGGTTCTTCTTCAATATTTTTTTTAAAAATATTCATATTATTTCTCCTCTTATAATTATATTACAACTTTATAAAAAATAATCAAAATATAAATAAATTAAAAATAAAATTATATAAAATTTTTTAAATTTGTAAAAAAAAATCGTAAGAGAAACGGCAATAATTGTATTAATTTGTAGAATATTTTTTATTATTTTTTAACTTCGCTAAAAAGTATAAATTTATTGTAATTATCGACAATAAAAGTTTTTTTTCTTTAAACTTATATCTCTTAATTTTAAGTATACTCGCTATGCATACAAATGATTTAGGAGGTATAAATGGAAAAAAATTATAATTGTGATGCACTTAAAAAGCTTGCTAAACAAGCAAAAAATAGATTGGGGAAACACAAATATTTAAATGGGAAGGGTGAATACAAAGTGGTAAATAAAGATTATTTAGCAGAATACAAATTAATCCTTATTAATGAAAAAGAAGATGAAAAATTATACAACAAAGTATGTAAGATATTGAGTGAAAATGAGGATATTATTAATCCTCTTGGAAAATTAGTTGATAAAACAAAATTTTCAATGTTGTCTGAAAGAGATAAAGAAAGATATATTATCAATTTAGCTGATAAATACAAAATTATGAAGAAAAGATTTGAAAAAGAAAAAGAACTATCACAAGTTGTTTAAAATGCTTTTTAAATAAATTAATTTATGATATATTTTCAATGTGAATGAGATAGTTGATACTTTAAATAATGAACAAAGAGAAGCGCTTAGCCAAATTGAAGGTGTTATTTTAGTTGTTGCTGGAGCAGGAAGTGGTAAAACAAAATTATTAACTCATAGAATTGCTTATATGGTGAAAGAAAAAAAAATTGATCCATATAATATTTTGGCAATAACTTTTACTAACAAAGCTGCAAAAGAAATGAAGGAAAGATGTGAAAAGTTAAATATAGATTGCAAAAATCTTTGGGTTTCAACTTTTCATTCTATGTGCGCAAGAATTTTAAGACAAGATATTGAAAAATTAGGATATTATGATAAGAATTTTACAATATACTCTGAACAAGATGTGGATAAAGTGTATAAAGATATTTTTAATAAATTAAATATTAATAAGGAAGAAATCAAAAAAAATATAGTTTATCACATAAATAATTTAAAAAATAATAATTTAAAAATTGAAGATTATATTAATTTATATTCATATTTGCCTTATATTCAAGATATTAAATTAGTGTTTGAAAGTTATCAAAATGAATTAAGAAAATCAAACGCTTTAGATTTTAACGACTTATTAATTGTTACATATAATTTATTATTAAAAAATGAAGAAATTTTAAAAAAATATCAAAAAAGATTTAAATATATTTTAGTTGATGAATTTCAAGATACAAATAAAATTCAATATGATTTAATCAAATTATTATCATCCCAGAGCAAAAATTTATTTGTTGTTGGAGATGAAGATCAATGTATTTATAGTTGGAGAGGTGCTAATTATAGTAATATACAAGATTTAAAAAATGATTTTGATGATGTTAAACTTTATAAATTGCAAAGGAATTATAGGTCAACAAAAAAAATATTAAACTTAGCCAATCAACTAATAAAAAATAATAAAGCAAGAACTGAAAAAGTTTTATGGACTGAAAATGAAGATGGCGTTCAACCAGAGATAAGGAAATTATATGACGAAAAAGAAGAAGCAGATACGGTTGCAAAAGAAATATATAATTTAGTCAATTTTAAAGGATATTCTTATAAAGATTTCGCAGTTCTGGTAAGATTAAATGCATTAACATTTCCTTTTGAAGAAAAATTTTTATCTTATAATATATCGCATAAAGTATATGGTGGCTTTAAATTTTATGAAAGAGCAGAAATAAAAAACATTATTTCATATTTAAGGATTTTCATAAATCCAAAAGATGATGTTGCTTTGTCTAGAATTATAAATTTCCCTAAAAGAGGGATTGGAGATAGTGCAATTTTGAAAATTTCAGAAAATGCAAAATCAAATAATAAACCTTGGATTGATATATTAATTAATCCAGAAAAATATGAAATAACAGATTCTATAAGAAAAAAAACTAATGAGTTTATTAGTGTTTATTTATCATTAATGTCAGATTATAAAAATGAAACGTTATATCAATTTGTATTAAACGTAATAGAAAAATTTAAAATAAAAAGTGCATATAACTCTGGAAGTGAAGAAGATTTAAATAGAATTTTGAATATAGAAATATTTTTGGAATCAGTTAAAGAATTTGAAAAGAATAATAAAGGAAGTACACTTTTAGATTTTTTAGAAAATATAACACTGATATCTGATATAGACACAATGGAAGACTCCAATGATGCAGTCACTATAGCAACAATACACTCTGTTAAAGGCTTAGAATTTAAATATGTTTTTATTGTTGGGTTAGAAGAAAAAATTTTTCCAATATCAAGAGCTTATAATAATGAAACAGATATGGAAGAAGAAAGAAGATTAATGTATGTTGCAATAACAAGAGCAAAAGAGAATTTAATGTTAACATATTGCCAAACGAGATATTTATATGGGAAAAGAGAATTTCAAATTTGTTCAAGATTTTTAAAAGAACTTAAAATTGAAACAAATTATCAAGAAAATATGTCGAAATCCATTAATAGTATAAGTAAAAGTAATTTTATATATGAAAAAGTTAATGAAGAAAAAGTAAATTCTAAATACAGTTATAATCCCTTTGAAAAAGCACAAAAAACAAAATATCAAAAATATATTGAGGAAAATAACATAAAAAAAGACGAATTTAATATTGGAGATAAAGTTTTGCATCCAAAATTTGGAATAGGCCAAGTTAAAAATATTGATTCTCAATTTATTGAAATTGATTTTGATAAATTAGGAATAAAAACATTATTATTAACAATTGCGCCGTTAAAAAAAATATAAGGAATAATTTATGAAAATATTTAAAAAAATAATTGAAGCATTAAAAAGGACGAGAGAAGCGTTATCTAAAAAATTAGATTATATATTAAGCGCTGGCGAATTAAATGAAGAATTTTATGAAGAATTAGAAGATGTTTTAATATCATCAGATATTGGAGCAAAAGTCAGTGTTGAAATAGTAAATGAATTAAGGATTTTTGCAAGAAAAAATAAACTTAGAAATTCATCTGATGTTAAAGAAGCTTTAAGAGAAATTTTAAATAATATATTTGAAGAAATTCAGATAAAAAAAGAAAACGAATGTTTTTTTAAGACACCAGCTATAATTAATGTGATTGGTGTCAATGGAGTTGGAAAAACAACAACAATTGGCAAAATGGCATATTTTTTTAAAAAACAAAAGAAAGATGTTTGTTTGGTAGCTGGCGATACATTCAGAGCCGCTGCATCAGAACAGTTAACTGAATGGGCGAATCGTGCAAAAGTAAGGATTATTAAACATAGTGAAGGTGCAGATGCTGGAGCAGTTGTTTATGACGGAATTTCTAGTGCGAAAGCTAAGAAAACAGATATACTTTTAATTGATACAGCTGGTAGGTTGCACACAAAAGAAAATTTAATGAAAGAACTCTCAAAAATTGATAAAATTATAACAAAAGAATATTCTCAAGCAAATAAGTATAACTTAATAGTTATTGATGCAACTACTGGACAAAATGCAATAAATCAAATATCTAATTTTAATGATTTTATGAAAATTGATGGAATTATTTTAACAAAATTAGATGGAACTGCAAAAGGCGGAATTGTTATAACAATAGCAAAAATGTTCAAAATACCAGTATTATTTGTTGGAGTGGGAGAAGGAATTGAAGATTTAGAAGAATTTAATTCTAAAGAATTTATAGAAAATATATTTTAAAAAAAATATAATAACATTTATTATATTTTTTTAGTTTTCGTCATCTAAATTTACAATTTGTTTCGATTTTTCTTCTTTTTGTTTTACTTCCCAATTTTTCCATAAACTTTTTTTTGTTTCCTTTTGTATTTCTTGTTTATCAGTTTTATTTTCATCATTTTCAAAAAAGTATGGCGCCATGCTTTCTTTAAAGAAAGGACCAGATTTATTTCCTGTTGGAATAATAGTTACAAATTTTGGTTTAATTTCTTCGTTCTTTTTTGGATTGTTATTTTGCCATTCTTCAAATGTTACATTTTCAAAATTGTGCTTGTTCGAATTATTTTTATCAATATTTTTTAATTCAGAAGAAATTTTTTGTGGAAACTTAATTTCAGTAATATTGAATTTTAATAAATTAATTCCTATTTCTTTTAATCGAGTTGATAATTTTTCTGAAATTAAAGTAATAACTTTTTCATTACTTGTATAAAGTGAACTAGCAGAAAAATTTTCTTTTTCAATAATTCTTTCAATTCTTTCACTTAAAAAATTTTCTATTATTTTAGTTGATTGAACTGAATCAATATAGTCAGTTTTATTTTTCAAAAATTCAATTAATTTTTGAGGATCATTTATTTTAAAATTTATTATACCATTACAATTAATTTCATATTTTCCGTTTCTTTTATCTTCAAGTTCTATTGAAAATGCAGACCAATTAAAAGATTCAAATATGTTTTGATTAACATAATATGTATTTGCTTCAAAATATTTAACCGATTTATTTTTTTTGTTTAATTTATATAAATTTAAATATCTTGTTGTTTCTGGAATAGATTTTAAATTAACAATAAAATCTTCTTTTATGCAATCTAAAACTTTGTTATTTACTGTTATAACAAAAGAAAAATTTCGTGGTACAAATATTGGAGTTCCTATATAAATTTTATTTTTTTTAAAATATTGTGGGATAATTAAATCCTTTGTTTTCATGTCTAAATCTGGGTTAACATATTTGGTTTTTCTAAAAAACATATATATCTCCTTATTAATTATAATATCACATTAATTATAAAATTGCAAGCTATGGAATAAATTTAAAGATAGATCAATAAATTAAAATAGGTGCATTTTCTTGAGGAGGTTATATGTTAAAAACTTCAGATATTATATCGAAGCCAATATTTACTTTATACGAAGGTTTATGTATAGGTACAGTATATGATTTTTCATTTGATTTAAAAAGAAAAAAAATTAATGGATTTTATTTTTTTGATGACGAATCTCAAGTTAATCAATTTTTTTTGTCTTATAGAAATATTTTTTCTATAAGCGAAAATGCAATAATGGTTAAAAACACAACATATGTATCTCACTCAGGTGTTAATAAGATGAAAATTATAAATAAAACAATGTATTCTCTGGCTGGTGAATATTTAGGAAAGATTATAGATATTTATTTTGATGAAAATTATAATGTAATTAGTTTTTGTAGTGATCAAAATGTTATAATTCCTATTGAAAAATTAGTGAGTGTGGGGCAGGATATTGTTCTTATTAATTTAAGTAATAAAAAAATAATAATTTCAAAATTTAAACCCAAAAATATTTTTAAAACAAATGATTTGGAAAATATTAATGTGAAAATATTAGATGTTAATAAATTGTCTGACCCTCCTATTATAAGTGATAATTTTAATGATAAAAATTTTGAGAATCAAAACATAATTAATGGAAATTTAAATTTTAATCTTAATAAAAAAGAAAGTAATGTTATTCTACCAAAAAAAATTTCAATTAATCCTAAAAATATTATAGGTAAAATTGCAAATAAAACTGTTTATGGGTTAAATGGAGAAATTATTGTTAAAGATACTCAATTAATAACAGAAAAAATATATCAAAAAGCTAAAAGACATGCGAAATTGTTTGAACTTTCAAATTCAGTATAAAAACAGTGAAATAATCATTGTTTTTTTGAAAAGTCAAGTAAATGTATCAACTTTTTTTAAAAATTTTAATATTTTTTTAAGGAAATAGTAAAATTATCCAAAAACAATAATAAACTACCCTTTACAAAGGGTAGTTTTGCGACCTTAACTACTTTTTTTTACATTATTACATCAAAAAAAAGTGTATAAATACACACCTAAAAATGTTCTATATAATTAACTTATACAGCTTGCAATTGATTATTAAACATTTCTTGTGAAGTTGCATATCCAAAAATTTCTCGTGGATAATTATTAACCCAATCTTCTATTTTTTGCACTTCTTCCGTAGAAAACTTGTTTAAAGCTGAACCTTTTGGAACAAGCTTACGAATTTCACGATTAAGCCTTTCATTAGTCCCACGCTCACAAGAACAATAAGGATGGCAATAATAGACAACTGTTCGTTTGCTATTCCGTCCATAAATTGATTTTTCAATACCTTTGTAATCAGAAAATTCGCTTCCATTATCAACGGTTATTGACTTGAATACTTTTTTAAACATTGCTCCATATCTTCTTTCTAAAATGTTTAAACAATGTATAACACTATTTGCTTTTTGGTCTTTCATTGAAAAAATAATCTCTTTTCTTGTAAGCCTTTCACTTAAAACAAGCCAAGTTATCTTATTCGAGCCACAAAGACAATCCATTTCCCAATGTCCAAAAGTATTACGATTTTTAATTTCAAGAGGTCTTTTTTCAATACTTATGCCTTTTGGCGCTCGTTTAATAACCGTTTTTTTATATGTTTTTTTGCGTGTTTCTAATTTGATATTATCAAATATACCCAAATGAATATATCTATAAAGAGTTGTTTTACTAATTCTTGTAAATGGTAAATTTTTATATTTAATTTCTCCAAGAACAGCACAAGCAGATATTTTATCTTCATTTACTCTTTTTTCCATATATTTGACAAATGCAAAATCTTTACCTATCTTCAATGGCCTACCTTTTGCAGTGCAAACTCTATTATATCTATCTTGTGAAATTTGTGCTGAATATCTAATTTCTTTTTTAATTCTAACACCATACCAAAATGTATCTTGTTTAATTGTATGTTCGTATTGACCTTTCTTTAATTCTTTATAAATTGTTGTAATATGTAAACCTAAAATGTGTGCAATTTCTTTTACTTTCTTTTTCGCATTATATAATGTTTCGATTTGTAATCTTTGAATATATGTTAAATTTTTTCTTCTTTTATCCATAATTTAAATTCCTTTGCTAAATTTTATTTTTTTCTTTACAAATTTTTTTTTATAATTTATATTATAATCATTACAAATACAGGAGTAAACATGGAAATAAATTTATCAGAAAAAACTATAAAAAAACAGAAAATAACAATTATAGTTCTATCAGTAATACTTGCAATTTGTATCATTTCTCTTTTAATTTCAATTAGTTATTACACAACAAAAGAAAAAGAAATGAATATAACATTAAAAAATTATTATAATACAAGCGGTTCTCTTTATACTTGTTACGAAATAACCATATTTTGCAATATAAATAAAATTATTGAAGTAAAAGATTTTACATTTAAACATAATAACGAGAATATTTGCGTTTCCAAAATTAAGTATGATAGTACTGAATATGAAACAAATGAAAGTTTTATTATATATCCTCAAAAAGAAAATGTTTTAACATTATATATATCTTTAACAAACGATAAACCTACAACAATATATTATAAATTTACACCCATTGAATTATACAAAACAATAATAATAAAATAAAACAAGGCAGTTAAAACACCTTGTTTTTTTTAATAAATTATTGAGCATAACTCCTTTAATTAAACTTTAAATTTCTTTTAATCTACTAAAAAATGCTTTTTGTTTCCAATATTTAATTTCTTTTTCTAATTCATTAATTTTAAAGTTCAATCTTGCAATCTCTGTATTATCACTTAAAATATTTAATAAAATTTTTTCTCTTAATAATTTATTTTCTTCATCAAGTTGTTTTATTTTCCCTAAATACTTAATCTCTTTTTCTATAACCATTTTACTTTTTTTCCTTTTTTAATTTATTGTAACTTGTTTTTAATTTTTCATATTCCTTTTGAAGTTCCCAAACAATATTAAGTAACTGTGCTTTATTTTTTTCTTGAAAATAATCAAAATCATAATGTTGCTGTGGGTTATATGCCATAGGTATATCTTCTTCAATTATTTCTTCTTTTTCTTCCTTATCATTTCCATTTAATCTTGCTTGTTGTTTTTCAAGTGTTTGCAAATTTTTCACATAATCTCTAATTTGTTTAATAGTAAAATCAAATCTTAAAACCTTATTTTGCAAATCTAATATTATTTGTTTATTTTCTACTTGCAATAATTCAAACAATTTAGATTTTGAAAAACCATAAAACTCAGCAAGTATCATTGGCTTTTCAGTTTCTTTTGTAATAAATTTATCGTAACAAGATAACAATCTACTGCTTTCACTTTTAGTTATTCCAAAACCAGTCATTATTGTATCAAATGAATAGGTCATATTTTGATTTCTCTTCAAATATACACCATAATTATTTTTCATAAATAAATTATGTATTTGAAACACTAAAAAACATATTTCAGCAAAATTATCGCTATCTTTTTTAAAACATTTGTCTAGTTTTTTTATATATATAGTTAGTTCATTTATAGGTTTATAACTAAAATCTATAAACTCATTTTCTGACAAACAATATTGATTAAAATTTTCCATTATTTCTTTTTCTCCTTTTGTTTTTATACTCAGGTGTATTTTTATATAGCAAAGCATACTCAACTAATTGATGTCTTTTCATTGCAGTTTTGATTGCTTTTTCATTACCAGTAGCAGTAGCATTTTTCAAACCAATTTCAGTTTGACGATAACAATCTTTTAAAACTGCTGTATTATACTTTGCCAACTTTTTATGTTCTCTCTTAAAAAATGCCATTAAAATATTCCTCCTAATTCTAAAATTTCTTTTTCTGTTAAAGGTATCAAACCTTTATCTATATAATCTTTAATTGCGTTGTTAATTCTAACTTGCATTACATTATAATCACTTACATAAGGTTGTCCTTTTGCGTTTTTTACGAACAAATTATCTTGTAAGCAAGAAAGTTCTTCAATTTCTTTTGGACCTTCGAAATCTGCCCCAATCAATTTTTTTACAATATCTGGAACATTTAAGTTTGAAGAATAATAAAATCTTTTTTTAAATGTTTCAGTTGAACCAAGTGCCTTTTCAACATACTTTTTTACATAAGAATTACATCTTTCACGACTACAAATGCGACTTACTGTTGTATATCCAAAAGCAAAAGTAGTTATATTATAAATAGGTTCTCCATCTGTTTCCTTTAATTGATGTAAATGTTTTGTTTTTTCAAAATGTTCACGAGAACATAAACCAATTTTTTTGTTTCCTTTCATTGCCCAATGGCAACAAACTTTTCCAGAATTTACAAGTCCCATTTGTTTAGCAGTAATATCAGAAGTTAGCAAATGAAAATGAATACAATTATTTTCGTGTCTTTCTGGAAAACACATATACTTAAAATTAGGAAATTTATGCTTTAAATTATCAATATATTTTTTATAACAATTAAAAACTTGTTGGTCATCATATCTATTTATTTTTTCCTTGTCAAAAGTTAAAGTCCAAAACCAATCAAAATCATTCATTGACAAAAGCATATTCATTAAAATTGTTGTTCTTCTTAAACTTGCATTGAAACTTGATAACATTTCTTTTTTCGTATATTCTTTAACTTCACCAGATTGTAAATCCAATTTATATCTTTCTCCATTAATATCAATTGGAGAAAATTTTTTTATAATTTTGCTATTCGGCTGAAAGTAAAAACTTATTAAAGTTTCATCTTTATATCTTCTTTCAGTTGAATATAAATTATAAGTAAGTGAATTATTTTTATCATTCATTTTTACTCTCCAATACTTATAATTTTTAAATATTTTCGGTTAAGTGTTACTATTGTCAAGTAAGACATCGCAAGGGGCAGGGCTAAAGCCTTTGCCCCTTTGCGAATATGCTTTACTTGATTATCTTATTTTTCTTTCTTGGGCTTTGCCCAAACCCACAAGGAACAAGTCCCTTGACCCTATTAACACTCGCCGTTAGGCAACCAATTCCCCAATCTATATGTATGGGGAATTGTTGTTAACAAGTTTGATTGCTTGTGCCGTTGTCAAGGGCAGAGCATAAAACGCTTACGCTATTTATCCGCTTCGCTCTCTGCTTTTCCCTTGACAACTTTACTTCGCTTTCTAGGTTTAGAATCTTTATCTTTTTCAGAATTATATAAAGGTTTTAATCCAGAAGCCCAAATTGACAATTTCTGAAATAAGCCAAGTTTATAGCCTTTTTCTTGCAAATACAATAAATTATAAATTTCACATTCTTTTAATTTTTGTTTTAAATTATTAAATATAAGTTTATCAATTTTCTTTAAATACTTTTGAGGCACAAAATCTACTGAATCTAAGGTGTGCGACCAAGTTTCAAAATGTTTGTCTAATGTTTCATTTATATACTCATTTTTCTTAAAAATCATTAT
>CALWKK010000015.1 GCA_944381245.1 uncultured Clostridia bacterium | reverse complement strand
CAGAACGAGAAACTTTGGCAGAAACTGATTTAATTGAAAATACAATAAATTTAAGAAATTCATTTAGAAAAAGTGATTTGTCAATTCTTTATCATGAATTTAATCATGTTTTAAGTGGATGTTCGCCTAAAATAGAAAATAATTTTATAATAATAAATTCTGGATATTCAGAAATTAAAATAGGCTTAAAAGAATTCTATGACCAAGTTGGCAAAGTTCCAAAAGAATTATTAATTAAAAATTATAACACATTTTATGATGAATTTTCACAATATTTATCTTCATCAGAAGATAAGTATTCATTATTTAATGAGGGAGTTACTGAATTATTAACAATGATGCAAGTTTCTTATAAAAATAAAAATAGTTCTGTTTCATATTCATATTATAATGAAGTTGGAAACGTTAAATTGTTATATAAAATAATTGGCAATAAGCTTTTTGAAGGATATTTTTGTAATGATTTTAATATCATAGCACGTGTATTTGATAATAAAGTTAGCGTTGAAAAAATAAAAAACATTGCTGATTTATTTAATGATTCAAATTTAGATATTGAATTTTTTAATTCGTATGATGAATATTTTGTTAACAAAGATTTTATGATAAAAAATTATATGTTAGATTTATTAGAAATTAAAATTAATAATGATATAGAAAAGATTGAATTTAAAAATATAGATGAATTAAAATCTGTTATTTATAAAGCTTATCTTATTATGGCTGCAAATTTACAATTTGGGACTAATAAAAATGATATGATTCTTTTTTTGGATTCTAGAAATAAAATTTTAGAAAGAATGGTTAATAGCGCATCAAAAATCATTAATTCTTATGCTAATAGTCATAATTTAAAATTTAAAATCTCAGATGAAGAAGAAAGTAACTTGTATTTATCTTTTGATGCAATTAATAGAAATGAATATTCATTGAATAACTTTAACGAAGAAATAATAGATTTAAAAAAATTCAAGGATGATAACATTATTACAATTCACGATCAAGGTAAAGCAAACTATTTAAGAAATAGGAAAAAAAATTTTGGATATGATACAGAAATATTATATTTAAATTCTTAAATTTAAAATTTTTTTATAATTGTAATTATTTTATATTTATAAAATAATTGACAAATTTTTTAAATTATGGTATTATTCGCTTGTTCCGCATCGAAATGGTTTTAAAAATTACCATTAGAGCGAGTCTGGAGAGAGGAGGTAGAATATGTTTGCTGTTATTCAAACGGGAGGAAAGCAATATAAGGTTAGTGAAAACCAAATTATTAGTGTTGAAAAATTAGATAAAAACATTGGTGAAAAAATTAATCTTGATGTTTTAATGTTTTCTGATGAAAAAGAAATTAAAACAGGTAATCCTATTTTAAAGGATGTTGTTTGCAAAGCAGAAGTTCTTGAACATGGAAAAGCTGACAAAATAATTGTTTATAAATATAAAGCTAAAAAGAATGAAAGAAAGAAACAAGGACACAGACAACCATTTACAAAATTAAAAATATTAGCGATAAAATAATGACAAAAATAACTATTTTTAAGAAAAATAATAATATAATTGGATTTAGAGTTGAGGGGCATTCAGGATACTCTGATCAGGGGAGTGATATCGTTTGTTCTGCTATATCTACAACATCACAAATGGTAATTGTTGGGTTAAATGAAGTTTTAAATTTAAAAATTAATTATTTAGTTGATGAGGATAAAGCATTATTAAAGTGTATTTTATCAAAGGATATAGTTAATAAAGATTTGTTGAAGGCGCAATGTTTTTTTGTAACTTTTGAAAAAGTTATAACAGAAATAGAAAAACAATATAAAAGATATGTTAAATTGGAGGTAAAAGATGAAATTTTTTAATATTCAACTTTTTGCTCATAAAAAAGGTGGTGGATCAACTAAGAATGGAAGAGATAGTAACTCTAAACGTCTTGGAGTAAAAGCATCAGATGGACAGTATGTTCTTGCTGGTTCTATAATCATAAGACAAAGAGGAACTAAAGTATATCCAGGAGTTAATGTTGGACTTGGTAAAGATTACACACTTTTTGCTATAAAAGATGGGAAGGTTAAATTTACAAAAAGCGGAAGCAAAAAAATCGTTAATATAATTGAAGAATAAAGGAATTTTTAATTTCTTTTTTCTTTTTATAATTACAAATATGAAATATAGTGTAGAAAAAAATAGTATTATAATACATTCAATAAATGAATTTAATCCGGAGCACATTTTCGAATGTGGACAAATTTTTTGTTATAAAAAAATTAATAATTTTTATTTTACATATCCAGAAGAATATTTAGCTGTTGTTTATAAAAATCTTGATTCTTATTACATAGATATATTGAATGGTGATGTTGAATATTTTGTTAATTTTTTTGATTTAAACAATAATTATGAATTAATAAAAAATTCCATTATTAATCATTTAGAAGTCAATAATATAAAAAATAAGAAGTATTTTATTGATTCAATTAATAATGGTTATGGCATAAGGATTTTAAAACAAGATGTAATAGAAACAATCGTGTCATTTATTTTTTCTGCAAATAATAATATAAAGAGAATAAAAAATTCTTTAAATTTATTAAGAAAAAAATTTGGCTCAAAAATCATAATTAAAAATTCAATAATGTCAAAAAAATACAAAAATATTTTAGAGTCAGAAAATTTTTATTCTTTTCCTAAATTATATGAATTAAAAAAAATCGAAATAAACTCTTTCAAAGAAATTGGAGCTGGGTACAGAGCAAATTATTTAGTGAATACAATTGCAAATTTAAGTGATGATGTAAAAAATCAATTTATTAAATTAAATAGTGATCAAACTGTTTGTGAATTACAAAAATTTAGTGGAGTTGGAAGAAAAGTTGCAGAATGTATAACATTGTTTTCTTTAGGTAAAACAGATGTTTTCCCTGTAGATACGTGGATAAAAAAAGTTTACTTAGATATAGAAGATAATGAAATAATTATTAATAATCAAAATACAATATCAAAAAAATTAACAATGCGATTTGGAACTTTGTCAGGGTATATACAACAATATTTATATTTCTATAAAAGAGAAAAAAAATAAAAATTGGGTATTGACATCTTTTAACTTGTATGTTAATATAATTATGGAAGCAACCCCCAAATATTTTGTTTCCGAAAAGAAAGCGAATAGTTGCTTTCTTTTTTATTAATTTTTAAAAAAGTATTTTCTTTTTTCATTTTATATGTTATAATCATTTTATAAGTGGAGGTAATATGTGGCAAGAAATTGTTGACGCTTTCGCTAGTATGCAGTGGTATATCATTTTACCGTTATGTTTAGGTGTCGTTTTACTAATTGCTGAATGTTTTTTCTTAGACTTTGGAATATTGGGAATATCAGGGTTGGTTTTGATTGCTGGGGGAATAATAGCGAATGCAATTTTGGTTGGATCAATTGCTCAAACAATATTTTTAGTCGTATTATTTGTTGTAATAATACTAATACTATTTTTATTATTTGTAAGGTCTGCAAAATATGGAATTTTAAGCAAAACGCCGTTTATTGAAAAAGAGACTGCTGTTCCTGTTGACTTTGCCGATAAAGATAAAAATATACTTGCTAAATTAATTGGGCAAAGAGGCGTTGCAATTACAGATTTTACTCCATCTGGGAAATTTATAATAGACGATAAAACTTATGATGGAATAACAAGAGGTGAGGCTCTTGAAAAAAATGATATTATTAAAGTAATTGATGTCGACGGTAATAGAATTATAATTGAAAAAGTGGAGGTGTAAGATGTTAATGAATTTTATGGGATTATCAATTGGAATGATAGTTTTAATTGTTGCTTTAAGTATTTTAGCTATAGTATTTATTGTAATATTAAGCTTAGTTCCAATAAAACAATGGTTTACTGCTTTGGTTTCTGGGGCTCATATATCAATGGGTAGATTAATTGGTATGAGACTCAGAAAGGTTAAAGTTGCACCTATTGTTTCTGCTTATATTAAATCAAAAAAAGCTGGAATTGATATTGATATTGTCGACTTAGAAACACATTATATGGCTGGTGGTGACATAGATAAAATTATTGTTGCTTTGATTTCTGCACATAGTGCGAAACTTCCTTTATCCGTTGATCAAGCAAAGGCAATTGATTTGGCTGGTCGTGATGTTGCTAAGGCTGTTAAAATGTGTGTTACCCCTGTTGTTATACAAACAGATTGGATATCTGCAATAGCTAAAGATGGTATTGAATTAAAAGTTAAAGCAAAAATTACACTTAGATCTAACTTGCCAAGACTGGTTAGAGGTGCTGGAGAAGAAACAATTTTAGCTCGTGTTGGTGAGGGTATTGTTACAACAGTTGGTTCGGCTTTGACTCATACTGAAGTTTTGGAAAATCCAGATATAATTTCAAAAACTGTTTTGAATAAAGGTCTTGATGTTTCAACAGCTTATGAAATTTTATCAATTGAAATGGCTGATATTGATGTTGGGCAAAATATAGGTGCTAAATTAAATATAGATAAAGCTGAGGCTGATAAAGCTATTGCTCAAGCTAAGGCAGAAGAAAGAAAAGCTATGGCAAATGCTATTGAACAAGAAATGAAAGCAAAAACTCAAGAAATGAAAGCTATGGTTTTGGCAGCTGAGGCTGAAGTTCCTAAAGCTATGGCTGACGCAATTAAAAATGGCAAGTTGGGCGTGATGGATTATTATAGAATACAAAATTTAAATTCTGATACTGCTATGAGAAATTCAATTGCTGGAGTTGATAAGAAAAAGCCTGGTAGTATTTAATAAATTAATTAGTGGATATACCCACTAATTTAATTTTAAGGAGATAAAATGATTTATTTGTTTATAGCATTAACAGTTATGATTTTTGGAATATTAATTTATTATTTTATTCCTATTTTAAAAAAGTTTAAAATAACAAAAAAATACAATGTAGAAAAGTTAGAAAAAAGAGCTTATAAGCAAAATTTAAAAGAAAAAAAACAACAAGAGAAAAAGGAATTATTAGATAAAAAACGAAATCAAACATTAAATGAAAATAAAAAGTCTGCTGAAACGTTTGTTGATAATGAGAAAGATCTTGATAAACGCGTTGATTATAATAATTTAGAAATAAACGAAAATTTTGATTTTTTTGATAAAGAATCAAATAGTGATGAAGAAGAATACTTTAATAATTTAAATAATAAAAATCTAATTAATTCACAAAACTCTATGTCCAACGAAAATATTATTTTTTCAGCAGATGGTAGTATTGATGGAGATGATGAAGAAATTAAAGATTTATTAGCTGAATTTAATCAAATATCTTTTGGAGAAAAAAAATCCATTGCAGAAGATTTTGATGAATTATCTCCTGAAATGAAAGCTCTTATGCTATCTAATGTTTTGGATAAAAAGAATTTTTAAATTTGGCAGACATAGTTTACTTTAAATTTTTGACACCATATAATGATGAAAAATTATTATATGGTGTTTTTTTATGAGAAAAAATAAATTAGAAAAAGAAATTAATAATGCTTTATATAAAAAAGCTTTTGGATATGATGCAAATGAAGTTGTTGAAGAATTTGTTGTTTCTGACGATGGAGATTATAAGTTAAGTAAAAGAAAAATAACAAAAAAACATATTTCACCTGATTTGAATGCAGTTAAGATTTTGCTTGATAACATAGAACAAAAAAATGATAGATTTGAATCTATGTCTGATGAAGAATTGCTTAAAGAAAAATTAAAATTGCTTGAATTATTAGAAAAATATAAAAAATGATATATAGCAATAATTTGCTTTATATAAATGGAGGTAAAATGAACAAAATAGTAGAAAATGATCAAAATGTTTTTGAAGAAGATTTAGTGAAAGAAGTTCTCGAAGATTTTCAAAAACGACAACAAGAAAGAAAGAGTTATGAAACACAATGGGAATTAAACATGAATTTTCTTATGGGGAATCAGTATTGTTGTATAGGACCTTCGGGTGAGGTCGAAGAATATGACAAGCAATATTATTGGCAAGAAAGAGAAGTTTATAATCATATTGCACCTATTGTTGAGTCGCGTCTTGCTAAATTATTGTCCCTGAAGCCTAATATGACGGTCGTTCCTGCTTCTGGTGATGAAAAAGATGTAAAAACCGCAAAAATTTCCAAAAAAATAGTTAATTCTGTTTATAACAAGCTTTGTGTTAGTGGAGTTATTTCTGAAGCTAATAATTGGAGTGAAGTTTGTGGAACTAGTTTTTATAAAGTTACATGGAATTCTTCAAAAGGAACAGTATTGTCAGAAAATGAAAAAGGAAAAATATCTGTGGGAGAAATTGAAGTTTCTGTTTGTCCACCTTTTGAAATTTACCCTGAAAGTTCAAGTTGTAACGACATTAATGATTGTAAGTCTATTATTCATGCAAGAGCTTATCATATTGATGATATTAAGCGTATATGGGGAGTTGATGTAAAAGGTGAGGATATTAATGTTTTTTCTTTGGATAATGTCCAAGCAATAGGTGGATATGGTTATTTTGGTAACACCAGCAAAGTTGTTAATGGGATTAGAAATAATTATGCTATTGTTTTAGAAAAATATGAAAATCCGACAACAGAATTTCCTAATGGTAGGTTAATTATTATTGCAGGAGATAAGTTAGTCCATTTATCAGAGTTACCTTATTTAAACGGTAATGATGGGGAAAGATGTTTTCCTTTTATTAGACAAACTTGTATTGATCATCCTGGTTGTTTTTGGGGTTCTAGTATTATTGAAAGGTTAATACCAGTTCAAAGATCTTATAACACTTTAAAAAATAGAAAGCACGAATTTATGAATCGATTATCAATGGGAGTTTTAACTGTTGAAGATGGCTCTGTAGATACAGAAAATTTGGAAGATGATGGATTGTCCCCTGGTAAAGTTTTAGTTTATAGGCAGGGATCAAATCCTCCAAAATTTATGAATTTTGATAGGGTTCCGATAGATTTTACTTCTGAAGAAAATATTTTATTAAATGAATTTACTTATATAAGTGGAGTTTCTGATCTTTTAAGAAATTCAGTTGCTAATTATTCGCAAATGTCTGGTGTTGCGCTTCAAGTTTTGGTAGAACAAGATGACACTCGTATTTCTATTACGGCTGATAAAATTAGAGAATCAATTAAAATGATGGCTAAACATGTTTTAAGATTGTATAGACAATATGCTACTGTCCCTAGATTATCTAAAATTGTTGGGGATAATGGTGATATTGAGGTGTTTTATTTTAATTCATCTGATATTTCAAGTGATGATGTCGTATTTGAAACAGGCAATGAAGTTGGAGAAACAGTTGCTCAAAAAAGAAGTATGGTATTCGATTTATTAAACGCTGGTTTATTGCATGATGAAAACGGCAAATTATCAAACAGAATGAGGGTTAAAGCTCTTGATTTATTAGGATTTGGAGTTTGGGAAAATGCGCAAGATATTAACGAACTTCATTTAAAGAAAGCTTCTAATGAAAATCTAAAATTCTTAGAAGGTTGCATCAAGCTCGATCCTTTAGAAGTTGATGATCATGATATTCATATAACAGAACATACGGCTTTAATGCTTGGCGGAGAATTTGATAAAAAAGCAGAAAAGAATCCTAACTTAATTGAACATGTTTTAAAACATATTAGAAAGCATAAACAAATGAAAGCACTACAACAGTCTATTGAAAATAAAAATATTGGAGAATAAAAATATGGAAAATCAAAATATTATTGAGGAACAACCAAAAGAGAGCGAGCAAGCATATGATGAAAAGATTGATAAAAATATTGAAATAAATGATGCCTCTAGATCGCAAAATGAAGGCTCCTCATTTGGTAAATTTTCTTCAGCTGAAGATTTAGTTAAAGCTTATAATAATCTTCAGGCCGAATTCACAAGAAAATGCCAAAAATTAAGCGAACTTCAAAAAGAGTATGCCGAAAAAGAATTAAAAGAAACTTCTGCTAAAGATGAAACAAAGTTTAATACTCCGGTGTATGAAAATGAAAATTGGAGAACGCAGGTTGCAGAATTTTTAATGCAAAATGAAAAAGCTAAGGGATATTCAAAAGAAATATCTTATGAAATTTTAAGAGATAAAAATCTACAAAATCAACCAAATATGTTAGAAATTGCTTGGGGCAGAGTTTTATCAAAAAATTTCAAAACTCCACAACAATTAGCTCAAGAAGAAGATTTTGTTAAAGATTTTGTATTATCAAATGAAAATGTAAAAAAGCAAGTTTTAGGAAGTTATATAAATAATCTTCAAAAGGCACCACCAGTTATTGGTAGTGGTATTGTTGGAGGAAATAGTTTGTTATCAAAAAATAATAAACCTAAAAATTTAAGTGATGCTAAATTCATAGCAGAAAAATTATTAAAAATTAATTAAAGGAGAATTCTATGGTTTCATTAACTAGTGCAAGTAATGCATTAAAAAATGTTTATTTGGGTGTTGTTGCTAATCAATTAAATACAAATGCAAATCCTTTGCTCGGAAAAATTGAACAATCAACATCTGATGTTTGGGGAAAACAAATAATTAAATTAGCTCCATATGGTATTAATGGTGGTATTGGAGCTGGAACTGAAACTGGATCATTACCAGTTGCAGCAGAAAATCAATATGTTCAGTTTGTAACTGATCTTAAAAATTTATATGGAAAAATTTCTATTTCAGATAAAGCGATGAGAGCATCGGCAAATAATGCTGGAGCTTTTGTTAATTTGCTAAATGCAGAAATGGAAGGATTAGTTAAAGCTAGTAGCTTTAATTTCGGAAGAATGTTATATGGTGATGGAAGTGGATTGCTAGCAACAGTTGCTTCTTATACATCTTCAACTGGAGCTATAAAAGTTGATAGTGTTCGTAATTTAATAGAGGGTATGGTTATAGATTTCTATGATGAATCAACAAAAGATAACACTTCAAGTGGATTTAGAATTAAATATGTTGACAGAGCTAATAACACTTTTTACCTCGATGCTGTTGCGGCTAATTTAACAATTGATACTGGATATACTATTTATGTTCAAAATTCAAAAGATTTGGAAATAACAGGACTGGGAGCAATTTTTGGCTCAGCAACAACGTTATATGGTTTGACAAAGGCTAATTATCCTTGGTTAACTCCATACACAAATTCAACAACTAAAGAAATATCTGATGCAACTATTCAAGCTGGATTAGATTCGTTAGAAGAAATTGCTGGTACTCAAGCAAATTTTATAACTTGTTCTAGAGATGTTAGAAAAGCTTATCAAACATATTTATCTTACTTTAAAAGAAATATTGATGTTATGGATTTGGCTGGTGGATATAAAGCTATAACATACAACGGATTACCTATTTATGCTGATAGATTTGTTAAAAGTGATGAAATGTATTTACTTAATACTGATGAATTTACTTTACATCAATTATGTGATTGGAAATGGCTTGAAGGTGATGATGGAAAAGTTATTAAACAAAATGCTAATGAAGCTACATATTCTGCAACTCTTGTTAAATACGCAGACTTAATTTGTAATAAACCAAATGCACAAGGAAAAATAAGTGGTATTTCATCAACTGTAACAAATCCATTTAGTTCAACAATTGAAGCTTAATTTAGAAGGAAAATTATGAAAATTGAAATTTTGAATGATGTTTTTTTTATTAATCAAAGATTAAAGGAAATCGATAGTAATTATAAAATATTCTATAACTTGGATAAAAACAAATTTGAAATTCATAATATTGGTCAGATTGGGGACAGTTATTGTTTAACTGTCCCTTTCCAATATTTAGATTCAAGAACTGTTAATTTTGTGCAAAAAACTCGAATACATAACAAAGATTTATTATTAAAAGAAATAGATATAAACAATCAATTGCTTTATGAAAAAAATAATAAAAATATTTTACAGGATGCTAAAGATAGGTTGTACGATCAAATTAAATATAATAAAAATTAAAAGGAGATTTTAATGACAGTAAAAAGTATTATAAAAAATGCTTGTGTTTTTTTGCAAAAAGATGAATTATTGACATTAGTTGATCTAGATGGAGCTCAGCAAGCAAATGAAAATCAAACTAAAGAGTTAAATCATCTTGTCCGATGCTTAAATTTAGTTTACAAGCAAATTGCTTCTGAGTATATACCTTTAATCAATGAAGAAAAAATTTATTCTGATAATGGTGTAATTATGCTTAATAGTTTAACAAAAAAAGCTCTAGATATTTTACGTGTTGAAAATAATGTTGGAATAAGATTAAATTACAAATTATTTCCTAATAGAATTGAAACGCTTGGTGGTAACTTAACAATTAAATATTCTTACCAACCGGAAGACATACAAAATTTAACAAATGAAATTGAAACTTTTTCTCAAAAAATAACTGAAAGAGTTGTTGCTTATGGCGTTGCAATGGAATACTCATTTATATGTGGCTTACATGATGATGCCTCAATTTGGGAAAAAAGATTTAAAGATAGTTTATTAATTGCTTGTAGAAAAAAATCTGAAATTCGTTTGCCTAGACGGAGGTGGAATTCATGATATATAAAAATCAATTGTTATTAAAGAATAAATCAACTTATAAACTATCTTTGTCAACTTTTAAATATGGAATAAACTCAGAAACTGAAGAAACTTCTTTACCTTATAATTATGCGAAAGTATCGTATAATTTTAATTTTAAAAGTGGAGCTTTGCAAACTGGCGCAGGTTTTAATGATTTATATTTACCTGAAACGAATGAAGAAAATGCAACTTTAAGAAAGATGGTTATTTATGGAGACTATGAAAAATTAAATAAACTATGGTTGTTTCCTTTTTACAACTTGCAACATAATATAAGAGATCATTTATTGCTTTTAAGTTATGATAATAAGGTTAAATATGCAAAAATTATTGGAATAAATCCAGTTTTTGGAACAATTGACTTAGATGGCTCTTTAACTTTCACTTCTGAACCTAACGCTCTTTATTATAATATTGATGGCAACGATGTTATGCTTATAACCTCTGCGACAGATGGAATGTTTGTTTTTCATCCAAATATTTTTGGATCTTTGCTCTCTGATGCACCAAAAATAATATCTCTATGTCGGCATTATGAAAGAGTTTTTGCAATTGAAGAGGGTAAAAGAAATAAACTAATTTTTAGTGCTAACTTAGATCCGACAAATTGGAATATTGACATTGATGAAGCTGGATATATCGAAATTATTGATGACAGAGGTTGTTTGCAAAAAGTTGTTAGTTTTAATGATTATGTTTATATTTTTAAAGAATATGGAATTTCAAGGCTTTCTGCTTATGGAGACCAAACAGAATTTAGTTTGTCAAGTATGTTCGTTTCCAGTGGAAAAATATATGGAAACTCTGTTTGTGTTTGTGGAGACAGAATAATGTTTTTATCTAGAGATGGAATTTATTCATTTAACGGTTATTCCACTTCAAAAATTTCTTTAAACATTGAATCTATGTTTGCTGAAAATAATGATAATTGTTGCTGCGCATATCATAATGGTAAATATTATTTAGGTTGTCGACTTAAATATGACGACGAAGAAAGTGTTGGTTGTGAGTTATATAGCGAAGGATATATAAATAACTCATTAATTGAATTAGATTTAAAAACTGGAGATATATGTTTAACAAGAGGTGTTGACATTAAAGATTTATGTTCAATTGAATATGAAACAGTTAATAAATTGGCTGTTTTATTCAATAATGAACATAAGAAAAGATTAGGAGAAATGGATAATTCAGGACAAATATTTGGAACACCACTAAAAAAAGTTTGGATTTCCCCATATTCTAATTTAGGTTATCCTAACAAAATTAAAAAAATTGAAAAATTTACTATTTTATCAAAATATGATTGTAAAGTGAAAATAAAAACAGATGTTGAAGAAAAAGTATTTGAAATCAAAGCGAAAAATTCAACTTCAGTTATATATCCTAATTTAAAAGGAGAAATGTTTCAATTTAGTATATTTTGTGAACAAGGAATTGCAAAAATTTCATCTCCAGAAATAACAATTGGTATAAGTAATTAATATGATTTATAGCGAAAATTTATTAAAAAAAATAGTTAATAAAAAAAACATTCAAAATTTTAATGATTTAGGAGGATTAAGTATGTATGAATATAAGATTTTTTCTGGAGAAAAAATTACTCCTGAAAAAGAGGCTGTTTTAAATAAGTTGAAAGAAATTGATAAAAAATATTCAATTGAAGAATTTGTTCCGAATGAAATTACATCTTTGGGATTAGAGAAAAAAGAATTTATTACTCCCTCACAAGACGAAATAAAAAAAGAAGCAGAGCAGTCATTAAAACCAGAAAAAGATAATGAACTTAAAAGTATAGAAAATTCATACGAAAAAAAATTTTCTGATATAGATAATAAATTATTAGATTTAAATGATGATAACAATGAAAATATTAATGATTTATTTAATAACTATAAAAATTCTTTAAACAATGTTACAAATTCATCAATAAAACAAGGAATTTCAAGATCTTCAATTTTCGATCAAGCTGTTGATATTATTGAAAATAATAAAAATAATAACTTGGAAAAACTTAATTATGAATTTGAAAAAGAAAAAAATAAACTGGAAAAAGAAATTGAAATATTACAAAAACAAAAAGATAATGCACTTGAAAGCTTTGATATATCATATGCATTAAAATTAGAGGATAAAATTAATAATATTAATAAAGAAATATCTAAACAAATTGAAGAAGTTAATAAATATAATGCAGATATAGAAAAACAAGAACAAGAACATAGAGAAATGCAAGAAAAAGCAAACCTTGAAGAACAAAAAAGAGTTGAAGAACATAACAAAGAAATAACTGATTTGAAAGAAGAATTAGGTGAAGGGCAGTTTTATAACAATATGTTAAAAGAAAGGTATGATGTTATACTTGATTATTTAATGTCAATACCAAAAGAACAAGCTTTAAATTTACTTGAAAAAGACAATAGTTATCAAGTTTTGCTCAGCACCTATTATCCTGCAATATATGCACAAATGTTAAATAGAAATAGTTAAAATGTGGGAAGATATATTAAATATTGTTATTTCTAATGGAATTTTTGCAACTCTTTTCGTTGGGTTATTAATATATTTATTAAAAGATAGCTCAAAAAGAGAAGATAAATACACCAACACAATAAATTCATTAAATAAAAATCTAGACTCTGTTTATGATATAGATGTTAAAGTTGATGATATAAAAGAAAATATGAATGATATAAAAAAAGATATAAATAACAATTCTGATACATTAATTGATATCAAATCGTCTACAGATATAATCAATGAAAAAATTACAAAAACTAATAAATCAATAGATATTTTAGATCAAAACTTAAAAAATCATACAAAAATTATAAAAAAAGTTTCTGCAGATGTTAGTGTTGTTAAAAAAGATGTCAAAGAAATTAAAAAAATTGTTTTTCCAGAAAAGGAGAATTTATGAAAGATAAAATTAAATCATACGGCTTTTGGGTGAGTTTATCAGGAGCAATTGTTGTTTTGGTTGACACAATTTGTAAAGCAATTGGAGTTGCCTCTTATGGTAATTTAGTTAGTAATATTATTATGGGAATTGCAGGGGTTTTGGTTGTTTTTGGAATTGTTTCAATGCCCTCTAACAATAATGCAACAGAAAAACAAAGTGATGATGAAGATAACACTTTAAACCTTAATGAATAAAAAAAATAAAAATGCGATTCTGTCGCATTTTTTTTAATTATTAATTTTTATCAATAGAACTCTTAACTTTAAATAAACAGTGAGATAATTTTGCTTTTTTTGAGTTTGCGCTATTTTTATGAATAACATTATCTTTAGCTGCTATATCTAGCATAGAAAATATTTCATTTAAAGTTTTAGTTGCTTCATCTATATTATTTTCTTTTATTTCATTTTTATATTTTTTTATAAATGTTGAAATTTTTGACTTTATCATTCTATTTTCTAAATTTTTCTTTTTATTTACTGAAACTCTTTTTATAGCTGACTTAATGTTTGGCACGTTCTTTCTCCTTTATTAAAATACTCGCTTAGTCTATCACATGTTTAAAAAAAAAGCAAGTAATTTTTAATATTTTTTTAAAAAAATCAAAAACTATTTATATGAAAAGAAAAAACACTGATTTATTTGATGAATATAAAAATATTAATATTGA
>CALWKK010000014.1 GCA_944381245.1 uncultured Clostridia bacterium | reverse complement strand
AGGTTGATGAATATAACAATCTTCTCCAACAATAAATGAAACGTGAGTAAAAAAATACATTATTGGTTGCTTCATGATAGCACTCATTCTTAAAGCTGGTAATAAGTAGTTTGAAAAAGAAAGGAAAGTTGCAACAAAAACCCTTAATCCTGCATATAAACTAATTCCATTTGCTATCCCAGCCATCGCATGTTCTCTAACGCCAAATAAAATATTTCTTCCTCTTCTATTCTGATAATTAAAATTTCCACCTTGTGTTATATAACATTTTGTTGAAGTTGCAACATCTGCTGTTCCACCAACTAAATTTGGTAGTTTTTCTGCAATTAAGTTCAATATTATATTATTTGCTTTTCGTCCACTTATTTTAGTTTCTTTTATTTTGTTTCCAACTAATTTATCTATATCAATATTTTTTCTATCCAAAAATTGAGATAGTTGCTTGTATAATTCAGGATTTGTTTTAGAATATAAATTAACTTTTTTTCTCCAATTCATTTCTCTTTCATAATTTTTTTCGGTTGATAATTTGCAAAAATTCTTAACTGTTTCAGGAACATAAAAACTCTTATCGATATCTAATCCTAACCTTTTTTTATATTCAATTAATTCCTCTTGAGTTAATGGTTTCCCATGAATTTCTGATTTTCCTTCATAATTAGTTTCATATCCAATAATAGTTTCAAATATTATTAAGGTTGGCTTATTGTTTTTTATTTTTTTTGCTTTTGAAATTGCTTTAGTAACAGCATTATAGTTGTTTCCATTTTTAACATTTATGACATTCCAACCTTGTGATTTAAATTTTAATTTAACATTTTCTTTGTTTGATTTTTCTAGATTACCATCAATAGTAACATTGTTTTTATCATATAACATTATTAAATTTTTTAGTTGTAAAGTTCCAGCTATGCTAATTGATTCAAGACTAACACCTTCCATTAAACAACCATCACCCACTAAAACATAGGTATTATTTGAAAATATGGGGTCATCTAAAACATTAAATCTTTCACCCAACATTTCTTCTGCTATTGCAAAACCAACTGCATTTGCAACACCCTGTCCCAAAGGCCCTGTTGAAACTTCAACACCTGGCGTTGTTCCATATCTTGGATGCCCAGGAGTTAATGATCCATACTTTCTGTATTGCTTTAAATCGTTAACACTTATAGGGAATCCAAACATATGTTCAACAGAATATAAAAGTGGGCAAAGATGTCCAGCAGACAAAATAAATCTATCTCTATTTAAATATTCATTATCTGAAAAAGAAAAATTTAAATGATCCTTAAATAGTGCATATAATATTGTTGCTGCACCAACTGAGGATCCCGTATGTCCTGAATTTGCATTTGTTATTGTTTCTGCAGTTAATCCTCTTAATACATTTATACATAATTGATCAATTTTCATTTTTACTCCATATTTGTTTTTCTATTATATTTATTAAATTATTTTTGTTGTTAGAATTATACTTTACTATCAAATCACAATGATTTTTAATAAACTTATCTCGCTCAAAAAATACAAGTTCCGATATTTCATAATTATGCTTATTTTTATAATCAATGTCATCTTTTTTTATAAATTTTAATTTTTTTGAAAATTCTTTAGCTGAAATTCTTACATAAATAATTTTATTTGCGTTTGAAATAACCTCAAAATTATTTGAAAATGTTTCATATGTCATTGATATTATTGTTCTTTCATAAGAATTTAAACTATAAATAACTTTTTTTTCTTGATTCCTTAAATACTCAATACCACAAACTTTTTCCATTTCAACAACATCAATTAAAGAATAAGATATTAGTTCTTCACAATTTAAATAGAAAAACTTAAGTCTTTCAGCGAGTGCCAGACCTATCTCTTTTAATTCATCATTAAGTAAGCCCACTAAAAGAATATTTGACATCTAAGAAGATATTAACACAAAATAAAATTTTTATAAAGAATTTTTAACAAAATTTATTATTAAATTAAAAAAAAGAAGTTTAATCAAAACTTCTTAAAAATGCATTTTTAACGAACTTTTTTGAAATTTTTAAAGCTTCTAAGGCTTCTTCAAATGTATGAGGAATTTTTATTATTCCATGTTTTTGAGGAATATATTTTTGTATTGCATAAGATTTTGCATTTTTTATTCTTTTTGCAATTTTATGTATATCTTCAATTTTAACATCTGGAACAAATGTTGTTCTAAATTCATAATCAATGTTGGAATTTAATATTAAATCAATTGATTTTTCTATTTCACATAAATCTTTATCATTAGCGCAAGTTAAAGATTTATATTTTTCTTTGCTTGTTTTTATATCCATTGCAATAAAATCAATTAAATTTTTTGATAATAATTTTTTTATTAATTTTGAATTTGTACCGTTTGTATCTATTTTAACTTTTAATTTTAATTCTTTAATCTTTTTTATGAAATCAATTAATTCATATTCTTTTGATATTGTTGGTTCTCCTCCTGTTATTACAATTCCATCAATAAAATTTATTCTGTTTTTAACAATATTTAAAATTTCATCTTCATCATAAAATTCTTTTTTTTCTCCGTTTATAATATCTCTATTATGACAATACCAACAGTTAAAATTGCAGCCAAATGTAAAAACGACCATAGAAATATTTTTAGGATAATCAACAAATGAATTTTTTATCACTCCGGCAAATTTCATAATATCTTAACCTTTTAACTTATTTGTTCATTTTTTATAACAAATTTTTTTCTTAATTCATATTCTTCTCTTTTACTTTCATTATAGTCTTGAACCATTCTCAAATATCCAACAACTCTGCTCCAAACCTCACAATTTGCTTCACATTTAGGACATTTAAAATGTTCTCCAGCTATATATCCATGTTCTGGACAAATACTAAATGTAGGTGTTATGGAAATATATGGCATTTTATTATTATTAAAAATTTTTTGTATTAATTTTTTGCATATTTCTTTATCTTCGATTTTTTCTCCTAAGTATAAATGTAAAACAGTTCCTCCTGTATATAATGATTGTAATTCATCTTGTAATCTTATTACTTCAAAAATATCATCTGAAAATTCAACAGGAATTTGTGTTGAATTTGTATAACAAACTTGTTTTTTCCCCGACGTAATTATATTTGGAAACCTTTTTTTATCAATTTTTGCTAACCTAGCACTTGTTCCTTCGGCAGGAGTTGCTTCTAAATTATAGCTATTGCCAGTTTCTTTTTGGAATTTAATCATTAATTCCCTTAAATGATTCAAAACTTTTTTTGCAAAGTTTTGCCCTGTCTCGGTTGTTATATTATATTTTTCTCCAAATAAATTCATAATAGCTTCATTCATTCCAACTATTCCAATAGTATTAAAATGATTAGCCCAATATGAGCCAGATCTCTCTTTAACATTTCTTAAATAAAATTTACAATATGGATATAAACCTTCTTCTGTTTGTTTTTCGATTATTTTCCTTTTTATTTCCAACGATTCTTTCGAAGCTTCTGCTAATTTATCTAACCTTTGCATAAATTCGTTTTCATCACTTGATAAATATGCTATACGAGGCAAATTTATTGTTACAACTCCTATTGATCCTGTCAAAGGATTTGAGCCAAATAATCCCCCTCCTCTCTTTTTTAATTCAGTAACATCTAATCTCAACCTGCAACACATTGATACTGCATCCTCTGGAGATAAATCTGAAGTGACATAATTTGCAAAATACGGGATTCCGTATTTGCATGTCATTTCTATTATTTTATCAACAACTTCACTATTCCAATCTAAATTTTTTGTAACATTAATTGTTGGTATAGGAAAAGTAAAAACTCTGCCTTTGCTATCTCCCTCTAACATAACATCACAAAATGCTTTATTAAAAATATCCATTTCGTGCTGATATTCTCCATATGTAGTATCCTTAGCTTCTCCTCCAATTATTACTGGTTGATCTTTAAGTGTTTTTGGAACTTTTATATCAAGTGTTATGTTTGAAAAAGGACATTGAAATCCAACTCTTGTTGGAACATTCATATTAAAAACAAATTCCTGCAATGCTTGCTTAACTTGATTATAATCTAAATTATCGTATTTTATGAATGGAGCACAATATGTATCAAAACTACTCCAAGCTTGAGCTCCTGCCGTTTCACCTTGAGTTGTAAAGGTCGCATTAACTATTTGTCCTAAAAAAGATCTTAGATGTTTTGGTGGATTAGAACTAACTTTTCCTGTTACGCCTGTAAATCCATCTGTTAATATTGCTCTTAAATCCCAACCAACGCAATAAGCACCAAAAAAACCCAAATCATGAATATGTATCGCTCCACTATTATGTAATTCTCTTATATAGTCAGGATAAACCTCATTCAACCAATATCTTTTCGTAAAAGCTTCTCTAACATAATTATTTAATCCAGCAATACTTCTTTGCATATTTGCATTTTCCTTAATAGCCCAATCCTTTTCAGAAAGATAATTATCAAACATCTCAATTGTGGCGCCAATTAGAGCATTGTTCTCTCTGGCTTGTTTTCTTTTTTCTCTATATAATATGTAAGACTTTGCAACTTGTGCATGCCTATTTTCAATTAAAACTTTTTCAACAATATTTTGAATTTCCTCAACGGTTGGAACTTTATGATTAAACTGATTATTTAAATTAATTTCAACTTCTTTTGCTAAGTTATTTGCCGTTTCTTTGTTGTTTCCCCCACAAGCCTTTGCAGCTTTAAATATTGCATTTGTTATTTTCTCCAAATCAAAATTTTCAAATGTACCATCTCTTTTATAAACTTGCGTAACCATTTATACTATCCCCCTTATAAAATAATCTATATCTAGATGTTTATAACATTCAAAGTTTAACACAATACAATATATTGTGTCAAAGAAAATATTATGATTTTTTATTATTTTTAAAATTTGTAAAAATTTAACAAAACAAAATAAAATAAAATATAGTAAAAATGCTTTAATTTAAAGGAAAAAAACAATTTTTATTAATTTATAAAATTACCAATTTTTTAAAAATTTTATAAAAAAAAATCATTTTGTCAAATTTCGACATAGTTCGGCATATAAATACATAGCAAGGTGGTAATAAATGATTTTTGAAAATTTTATAACTTTTATTAATAAAATATTGACATTTTCATCTTTTGTTAATTCAGCTTCTGGGTTTCCAAAACCTTTAACATTAGAAGAGGAAAAGGAATATTTTAAAAAATTTAAACAAGGTGATAAAAGAGCAAAAGATGTTTTAATAAATCATAATTTAAGATTAGTTGCGCACATTGTAAAAAAATATTCTGGAGCAGGAGAAGCTGACGATTTAATTTCTGTTGGAACAATAGGATTAATTAAAGCTATTAATAGTTATGAATATAATAAAGGAACACAATTATCTACATATGCTGCAAGATGTATTGAAAATGAAATTTTAATGTTAATAAGATTAAATAAAAAGCATAAACAAACTTTATCACTTCAAGAAACATTAGGACAAGACAAAGATGGAAATGATATAGAATTGATGGATATCATACCAGGATTGGAAGATGAAGTTTTTGAAACTGTTGAAAATAATATTTTGACAGAAAAATTAACAAAAATAATAGAAAAATCTCTTCCTAAAAGAGAATTCGAAATAATAAAATATCGCTATGGATTATATAACAATAGACCTTTAACACAAAGAGAAGTTGCAAAAAAATTAGGAATTTCCAGATCTTATATTTCAAGACTTGAAACAAAAGCAATGGAAACTATAAAAGAAATAGTCCAAAAAAACAATTTACTAATTTAGTTAGCAACTTTTCCATATTCTTTTATTCGGACTGCTTTAATTTTTATTTCAAAATTAATTTTACCTTGTGTTGTGATCATTTTTATGTCAATAATATCATCAAGTTCAACATAAGAATTAAACAAATTATTTAATTCACTTTTTAATATATTAATTAATTTTGCTGGACTTTCATTTTTATCTCTAACTAAAACGTTATTTAATCTATCACTTCCTATTTGTGCTATTGTTTTCATTATATTTTCCTTTTAATGTTTCTTTTAAAATTTCCAAAAAATCCTCTATATTTCATAGTATAATCATAAATTTTTTTAGTGCCTTCATGTAAATTTTCGCATAAAATTGTAAATGCTCTTCCACTAATATTTCCATTTGCCAATCCTCCAACAGTTGAAATAGCAGAAATATCATCATCTTCTGGGATAACGCCTAATAATGGAGTTTTTAATGCTTTAATAATTTCTTCAGCTGATAGCATTTCTCCATTTAACACAAGATCTCCTCTTATTCTATTTATAACTAATGATTTGTGAATTAAATCATAACCTGCTAAAATAGATAAAACTTTATCTGCGTCTCTAATACTAGAAATATGAGGAGTAACAACAACAATTGCTTCATTAGCACAAAATACTGCTCTATGAAACCCAGCTTCAACACCAGCTGGACAGTCAATTAATATGTAATCAAATGAATTATCTAAACTTTCTATAACATTTTTTATTTTTTCACCTGTTATATTAGATGAATTATAACTATGAGCAGAAGGCAAAATATATAACGATTGTATTCTATGATCTTGAACCAAAGCTTGTTTAGCTCTGCATCGGCCTTCAATAACATCAACAATATCAAACATAACTCTTTTTTCAATGCCCATGACAACATCAAGATTATTTAATCCAATATCAACATCTAATAAGCAAACGCGAAATCCTAAAGACGCTAATCTTGCACCTAAATTTGCACAAATTGTTGTTTTCCCAACTCCCCCTTTGCCACTTGTTATAACAATTTTCCTTGACATAAAAAAATTTTATTTTAATATTAAAATAAAGCAAAAGCCTTTTATAGCGAAAAAAGGCTTTTTTTGTTTATTTATTTTGATAATTTTTTTAATAAATTCATTCTGTCTATTGCTTCTTTTTTTGATTTTTCAAAAAGTTCTTTAGCTTTTTCAGGATTTACTTTTGCTAGTGAAGAAAATCTTGATTCACCCATAATAAATTCTTCATATGAAATCGTTGGATCGTTACTGTCAATTATTAATTCATCATTTTTTGGATTATACCTAAACAAATCCCAGTATCCACTATCAACTGCTTTTTTCATTTCCTCTTGAGTTTTTGACATATCTATACCATGATTAACGCAAGGTGCATATGCTATAACTAAACTTGGACCGTCAAACTCTTCTGCTTCTTTAAAAGCTTTTATTGTTTTCTCATAGTTAGCACCCATTGAAACTTTTGCAACGTATGCATTTTTGCTCATTACTGCAATTGTTGCTAAATCCTTTTTCTTTGTGCCCTTTCCACCACTTGCAAATTTTGCAATAGCACCTGTTGGCGTTGATTTTGAAGCTTGTCCACCTGTATTTGAATAAACTTCTGTATCTAAAACCAAAATATTTATATTTTCTTTTGAGTTAAGAACATGATCTAATCCTCCATAACCAATATCATATGCCCAACCATCACCACCTATAATCCAAACACTACTTTTACATTTATTTATATTTTTTCCAAGTTTTATTCCTAATCCAAATTCTGCATTATCTTCAAACAAACTATTTGCCCAGGCAGGACCTTCTCCGTTTTTGTTTTTAGAATAAGGACATGAAGGAAATGATCCACCATAAATACTTGAACAACCCGTTGCATTTGCTATTATTAAATTATCACCATATAATTGTGTTAATAATTTTATATATGGAGTTTCACCACAACCTGCACAAGCTCCACTAAATTCAAAATAAGGATTATAAAATTGAATACCTTTTGTTGAAAATTTATCAAAGTTTGATTCCTTATTTTCTAAATTTTTACTATATTCGTAATTGATTAATTCTGATTTTAAATTTTTCTGTTCACTCATTGTTAAAGCTTTATTTTTAGCAGGGCAAACATTTGCACAAACTCCACAGCCTGTGCAATCTAATGGACTTAATTGAATTCTATATTTACAATTTTCAACTCCAAAAGCTTTTTCTGTTATAAAATCTTTTGGTGCATCATTTAATTTTCCCTCTTCAACTAATACAGCTCTCAAAGCTCCATGTGGACAAGCCATGACACAGCGACCACATTGTATACAATTTTTAGAATTCCAATTAGGACAATTTAGTGAAATTCCTCTTTTTTCAAATTGAGAAGTATTTGTCGGAACTGTTCCATCTGGATTGAAAGCAGATACAGGTAAGTCATTTCCTTCTCTTTTTAATATTAATTGCATTATATTTTTTGCAAAAGATAATTCGTTTGTTTTATCAAAGTTTATTTTTACTTTTTTGTTTTCAATTTCATCAATATAAGTTAATTTATTTAAATCTATTTGTTTAATTTTATCATATGAATCTATTGCTTTTATATTGCTATTAACTATTATTTCTCCTTTTTTTGAATATGTTTTCTTTATAGCCTGAATTAATTCTTTACGAACATTTTCAAAGTTTAAAATTTTTGATGTATAAAAGAAACATGATTGCATAATAACATTTATTTTATTACCTAATCCTAAACTTTTTGCAATTTTTTCAGCATCAACAATATACAATGTTGCATTTTTTTCTAGTAACTGTTTTTTAAAATCATTTGGCAACTCATTATTTAAGTCTTTTTCGTCTAAAACTGTGTTTAATATAACAGCGCCATTATTTTTTAATTTATTTAAAATATTAAATTTATTAATAAAACTAAAATTATGAATAGCAATATAGTCAGCCTTCTCTATTTCATAAGCTTTATTTATCGGATTATCGCTTAATCTTAGATGAGATACAGTTAAACTCCCTGATTTTTTTGAATCATATTCAAAATAACCTTGAACGTATTTATTTGTTAAATCACCAATAACTTTTATACTATTTTTGTTGGCACTGATAGTTCCGTCAGAACCTAATCCATAAAAAATAAATTCTTGATCTTTACTATCTATTTTGTAATATTCATCTATTAAATTTGAATTTAATGATAAAGATTTATTTGTTACATCATCATCAATTCCAACTGTAAATGTTTTTTTATTATTATCAATCATATTTTCATAAACAGCAATCACACATTTTGGATCAAACTCTTTACTCCCAAGACCATATCTTCCATTGAAAACATTGCATTTAAAGTTAAATTTAATCAAACTCGCAACAACATCAAGATACAATGGTTCGCCCACTGATCCACTTTCCTTAGTTCGGTCTAAAACAGTTAAATTTTTAACAGTTTTTGGTATTGAATTTATGAAATTATAACTATTAAAAGGTCTATAAACACGAACATTTAAAATACCAATTTTTCCTAATTTAGAAAAATTTGTGTTATTTTTAATTTTTTCTATAACATCAATAATTGTTTTTGCTGCACTTCCAATAACAACAATAATATTTTCAGCCTTTACATCCCCATAATATTCATATGGTCTATACGTTCTTCCAACTTTTTTTTCAAAATCAATCATAGTTTCATTAATTATATTAAAAGCTTCTTCGTAATATAAATTGCATGCTTCCCTGTTTTGAAAATAGACATCTGGATTTTGAGCTGTTCCAGATTGATGTGGGTGTTTAGGATCTAATGCTCTCATTTTAAATTCATTTATTTCTTTGTATGGTAATAATTTTTTTAATTCTTCGTCATTTATTTCTTCAATTTTTTGTATTTCATGAGATGTTCTAAATCCATCAAAAAAATGAATAATTGGTAAACTAGATTTTAATGAAGCTATATGTGAAATTAATGCCATATCTTGACATTCTTGAACACCAGAAGAAGCTAACATTAAAAATCCCGTTGCCCTACAAGCCATTACATCTGAATGGTCACAAAATATTGATAGTGCGTGAGTTGCAATACTTCTTGCCGAAACATGGAAAACAGTTGGCAAAAGTTCTCCTGCAATTTTATACATATTAGGAATCATTAATAATAATCCCTGACTACAAGTGAATGTTGTTGTTAAAGCTCCAGCTTTTAAACTTCCATGTATAGCTCCAGCAACACCACTTTCTGATTGCATCTCTACAACTTTTAATTCATTTCCCAAATAATTTTTTTCTTGATTAAATGACATCTTATCACAATATTCAGCCATAGCACTTGATGGGGTTATAGGATATATCAAAGCTAACTCATTAACTTTATAAGCTATTTTTGCACAAGCTGTGTTTCCATCAACACATATTTTTCCCATATTTTCTTTCTCCAGTAAAACAATTATAGTCATTTTTTTTATATATTCCAACAAAATATATATTTATCAACCATTTTTTTGATTGCAATTTTATTAGTTTATGCTAAAATATGCGTTATGTTAGATGTTGTGTTAGAATCATTATTAGATACATTAAAACTTTTGCCTGTTCTTTTATTAGTTTATATTTTAATTTCATATCTTACACATCATAAAGAAGAACCATATAAATACTTAACAAAAAAAGGCAAAAAGTTTGGTCCTTTAATAGGATCTTTTTTGGGAATAATTCCTCAATGTGGATTTTCAGTTGTCATGGCTGATTTGTTTTCCAAGCGTGCAATAACTTTAGGAACTTTATTTTCTGTTTTTTTAGCCACTAGCGATGAGGCAATTCCTATCTTATTAACTTATCCTTCTTTGTATGATAAACTATTTATAATTTTATTTGTTAAATTATTAATCGGAATTATTTTTGGATATTTGATTGATTTTATTTTAATTATGTTAGAAAAAAATAAAAAATTAAAAATAATTACGAATGAAAATATATTAAATTTGCATTCTAATATAAAAACTATTAATGTTGAGCATACGCATGAAACTCATTGTTTATGTTCTTCTCATAATAAAAATTCAGACCATGAAGATTCATGTTGTTCAGATAATATATTTATGGATGCTATTATTCATACACTCAAAATAACAAGTTTTATTTTCATTGTTAATTTAGTGCTTAATATTATTATTTATTATGTCGGAATGGAAAATTTCATTTCATTTGTTTCAATTAATAAATTTTTACAACCTTTAGTTACTTCTTTAATAGGGTTAATACCTAATTGTGTTGCATCTGTTTTTTTAATAGAATTATATATGGCTGGTGGAATAACCCTTGCAGCAACTATTGCTGGATTAAGCATAGGGAGTGGTGTTGGAATTATAATTCTTTTTAAGAACAATAAAAATATTATACAAAATATTATTATTGTTGTTTCTCTTTATATTATTTCTGTTTTAGTAGGGTTACTATTAACACCTATTTTAGGTTAAAAAAACTACTAAATTATAGTAGTTAATTTTCATTATTATAAAAGTCAAATGATTTCATAATTTCTTTCAAATCTTCCTTTGGATTTATTGCTTCATTTATATCAAATTTAGAAGATTCTTCTTCTTTATTTTTTAAGAATGAATTAAAATTATCAGAAATGTCGTATTCATTCGATAAAAATTTATCAACAACATTTTCGTATTTTTCATCTTTGTTTAATTTTATATTTGAAATAGGTTTTATTAAATTACTTTTTTCTTCCAATATTTCTAAATCTGTTTTTAATTCTGGATTTATTTTGTTTTTTCTTGCAATCGTTTTAACTTGTTGTTTAGATTTTTGTTCATTCTTTTTTTCTGTTATTTTGGATAGTAAATTTTTTATAGGATCACTTGGAATTTTTTCTATAAAATCAATTTCAAAATCACCTTTTATCGTTTCCTTAATACTGTTTTTCAATTTTCCTATTTTATCTCTGATATTAGAAACATCTTTCAAATCAGGATGTTTTTTTATCATTTCATTTAACAGTATTTCCCACTTGCTATAAAGCATTGATAATTTTTCGATTTTTAATTTATATATATCTTGCGAACTTTTTTCAATTTCTTTGGCTTTTTCAACTGCTGCTGTCAATGCTAAATTTATTGATTGCTCTTTTTCTTTTACTTTGTTGATTTCATTTTTTAATTTTAAGATTATTTCATCTTTTTCTTTTAATTCTTTTTGATGGGTTAAATTTATTGATGTTATATATTCATCAACTTCTTTTTCGTTATATCCATTTTTTTGTTTATTAAAATTCATATTTTCCTCGTATTTCTTTTTATTATAAAACCATAATAAAACAACATTATAAATACAGTAATTATTGTTAAAATTATATAAATGTAAAGTTTTATATAATTTAAGCTATATAACAGTAATAATATACCACATAATAATTCAAATACAAATATTTTAATATGAAAAATTTGACGAAATTTGATAAAATTTGCTACTGATGATAACGCAAATCCCATAATATATAAAGAAATTTCAAAAAATACATTTACTTTAATATAGTAATTTATAATACCAATTGTTCCTAATAATAGTAATAAAATACCTAAAAAAAAACTTGAATCTATTTTATAACATTCATATCTTATATATAAAATTAATCCAACAGCCAATAAAAATGCAGAAAACCAAAAATCTTTAACCTTTATAAAATTAAAATAATAACTAATAATAATTAATGTTAAATAAATTAGAATTATTATTGTTAACATTATTTTAAAAATAATAGTTCTTTTCATAGAACTATTATCTCCAAATTTATATAGTTTTAACTATTTTATTTATTTCTTTTTGTATAAACTCATCATTTTTTTGATTTTCAAATGCGACAACATGAGTTGTAATATATAAATTATTATTAATATTTTTTCCCAAACCAACAATTTTTTTTATTATTTGGATTGATGAAATATTATGATCTAAATATCTATCTTTCTCGGTTATAAAATACTGATCTAATCTGGTTAGCATTCCTAAAACATCAAAAACAAACAATCTAATGCTACATCCATCTTTTAAAATAGTGTTACAATAGTTAAATGCATTTATTATAGAATTGTAACTATCTTCAAGATTATCGTAAAAGGTTGTCGCAAACATTTCAACATTTGGTATTGTTTTTCCATAATATATAACTTCTGGGGCTAATTCTACTCCTAAAAAAACAATTTTTTCTTCTGTATTACTTAGCTGAATCATCTCTTTTGCTATTTCAACGACTGCGTCTTCATCGTTTTTAAAATAACTAATTGTTCTTTCGCCTTTTTTAATTCTTTTTCCAAATATATAGCACTCTTCATTTGGTATTTGGAAATTATTAATATCTAAATTTAATCTTGGTTCTTCGATATCATTTGTTTTTTTATCGTTAATTAATTCTATTTCCTCCACTATACCACAGTCATATTTCTCTGAAAACCTGCCTTTAGCAAACACTTTATCTCCATCTCTTAAAGCATATTGTTTTATTATGGATTCGGGTATGAAAAATATCATTGATTTAAATATTCCATTATTTTTTAAATTAATTATATAAAATTTATTATTTACAGAATTTAAATATCCAAATATTTCATTTTGACTGTTTTTTTCCAAATCAGAATAAACAATAGGAGTTTGCGCTAATTGTAATATATTATTGTATGAATTTTTTTCTAAAGGTTTTTGTAAATTAAGAATTTCTTGAGGTACATAGTCATTAACAATAGATGATATTTTTGTTATTGATTTCGGAGGTCTTCCTTTTTTATTTTGATTTATATTTGCTTTTAAATTTCCTTTTGAAATTTCTATTATTTCCTTACATAATTGATTTCTTTTTTTGGTTGTTGGAGATACAACCCCTATGTTTCTTGCTAACTCACGGAGTTCATATATTCCTAACTCATTTAATAATTCAATTGAAATTTTTTTTTCTTTAGATTTCATAATATTATTATATATCTTTTTTTACAAAAATCAACATTTTTTTACATTATTTAAACATTAACTTCTATAAGTCCGTATTCTCCGTTTTTTCTTTTATATAATATATTAGTTTTTCCTGTTTCTGCATTTAAGAAAACATAAAAATCATGATCTACTGATTCTAACATAACAATAGCATCTTCTTCTGTGATAGGGTCTAAATAAAAAGATTTTCTTTTTATTATTTTTGAAGTTTTAAATTCTTCAATTGGAGAATTTTCAATGAACAAAAGATCAGATAACACATCATCTATTTTAAAATTATCTTGCTTTTTCTCTTTATATTTAATAATTTGTTTCTCTAATTTTGGTAGTGCTAAATCTAAATTACTATACATATTATCACTAGCAACTTCAGACCTAAAGAATGAATTTTTTGAAGAAATATTAATCTCTAATTTAAACAAATTTCCTTCTTTTTTACAAAGAACTTTACATTTTGCCTCTTTATCAAAATATTTTTCAAGTTTGGCAACCTTTTTTTCTATTAATCCTTGTAACTTATTTCCTACGTCATAATTCTTTTCAACAATTTCAATTTTCATATATCCCTCCATGTTTATATTAACAAAATCATTAAATTAATCAAACTAATTTTTCAATCCTTTAAATAAAAATATTTTTTCAGCAATTATAGTTTTCATACTTTCTTTAGCTTCAGATAAAAAATATCTTGGATTAATTTCCTTTGGACTTGATCTTAATGTTTGTCTCAAAGATGCAATAAATACAAGTCTAATATCAGTGTCGACATTTACTTTGCAAACATTATGATCTTTACATATAATCATTAATTCATTCTTATCAACACCTTTTGCGTTCTTTAATTTACCACCTCTAATATTTATTTGTTTTATAGTTTTTTTATCTACCGTTGAAGCTCCGTGTAAAACAATTGGAAATTTCGGAAGTAATTTTTCAATTTCAGATAAAATATCTATTCTTAATTTTTGATCATATTTAAATTTATATGCCCCATGCGATGTTCCTATTGCAACAGCAACTGAATCGACTTTCGTCAATTCAACAAATTTTTTAACTTCTTCAGGATTAGAATATCTAGATTCAAGGTTGTTAACATTGTCTTCATTGCCAGCCAAAACACCGATTTCACCTTCAACAAACACTCCTTGCTTGTTAGCATAGTTAACAACTTTTTTTGTTAATTTGACATTTTCATCAAAAGATAATGAACTTCCATCTATCATTACAGAATCAAATCCTGCATCTATTGCTTTTTTACATATTTCATATGACCTACCATGATCCAAATGCAAATAAGCTGGATATTTTTTATTTTGAGACAAAGTTTCAAACATCATAACGGCAGTGTTTAATCCTATATACTGAATAGCGCTCTCACTTATTGAACAAATAACAGGCATTTTACATTCCTCACCAGCTTGTAATATTGCTTGTAATGACTCTAAATTAAAAAAGTTAAATGCGCCCATTGCATAATGTTTTTTTAAACATTTTTCAAAAGAAACATATATTGAATCCATAATTCCCCCTTATTTCGACATTATTTTATCAAATTATTTATATAACGCAAAATAATTAATTTATTACTATAATAAAATTATTTTGAGGTAAAAATGAAAAAATATTTAATTGTTTTTTTAAGTGCATCAATCATTACATTAATGGTGTTTATGTTTTCAGGTTGTGCTAACAACAGCTCTAACCAAGAATTTATTTCAGATATTAGGTATGGTATTTTTGATGGCCAAAACGAAAGTTATTGCGCAACATTTACATATGGAATTCGTGAAAATCCTTATAAAGCAGATGGGATCTCTAAAAACACCGTTGAATTTGGGATTTTGTCAATTGTTTTTAATAAAACACTTTCTGATGAAACAATTGTCAATTTTTCTATAAAAATTAATGATGATACAATCACAGGATTATTAGAAAAAAATCCGTATTCTAATGAATATATGGTAGATATTGGAACTATATGTTCTGACAATGCAAACATATCAATAGAAATTTCTTTATCTGATCAAGAATTAACAAATAAAACTCTTCAGCTAAAAAATATAAATTCAACGTGGGGAATTAATTATTTAAAAGCATTAGAAATAGGCAATAATGAATTTAAAAAATTAATTGATAATTACAAAAAAAATAACACATCATATGAAATATTTTTAAAAATTTCAACTCAACAAGAAACAAATTTTGGTGTTTATTTTTGGACC
The DNA here is from genome assembly GCA_944381245.1 of uncultured Clostridia bacterium. Taxonomy (GTDB): domain Bacteria; phylum Bacillota; class Clostridia; order Christensenellales; family UBA1242; genus UMGS687. The sequence continues at coordinate 3,824 of CALWKK010000014.1, read as the reverse complement.
TTTTCAATAATTTCTGAATTAGGTGAAAAACATAATATTGTTTTTAGTGTTAATAATGGTGAAATTTTAGTCAAAAACTAATAACTCAATATTTAGTGTATTATGCAAATTTATAATCTAAATATAGTTGTATTATATATTCTTCAAAAAATTTGACAAAGAGTAATTTATTTAAAAATATTGACATAATATAAAAATTAATATAGAATAAAAAAATAAGTTTTAAACAAAGGACAAAATATATATGGATAACAGCGCTTTAAAAGTAAATATTAGCATAGCAATATTACAAACATTAAAAGACGGTGATAAATATGGCTATGAAATTATACAAGACATAAAAAACAAAATTAATATAGAAATAAAGCAACCAAGTTTATATAGTTGTCTAAAAAGATTAGAAAAACAAAATTATCTATCTTCTTATTGGAGAGATAGCGCTATTGGAGGTAAAAGGCATTATTACAGCATAAACAATAATGGCAAAATTTTTTTAGAAAAAAACAAAAATAATTTATATTACTCTAACGATTCATCAATAAACACAAAAAATGATAATAATAATATTTCAAACAATCCTGATATATTTTTGCAACAAGAAAATATTTTTAATTTATCTAAAAAAAATAAAAAAAATAATCAAAATTTAAAAAATGAATCAAAATATTTAAACAATATTGAAGACATTCAATTTAATTTGTTTAAAGAAGTTGATGCTTTAAATGATGATGGAAAAATTATTACTGAGAGAATTGAAAATTTTGAAGACAGTAAAAAATTTGAACCTACACCACTAAATATAACGCCTAAGGATAGTTCATATTTAATAAAAAAAAGTAATAAAAATAAAATTGATAACAATCAACAAAAAATTGCAGATTTATATTCCAAATCTTTTCCTTACGATCCTGAAAAATCTATTAAAAAAATTCAAGAAAAATTAAATAATTATGAAAAAGAAAAAAAGAATAAAAATAATATATCAAATAGCTCTGTTATAAATAAGCAACAAACAAACAAACAATCGAAAGATATTTCATTTAATAACTACAAAGCTTTAAAAAAATATTACTTAGATAAACAAATTGAATTTACTTCACACACTCCAAAAATAATTAAACAAAATTTAATTAATATAAAATTAATAAATTTGATATCATCATCATTGTTTCTTCTTTTGTCAATAACATTATCATTAATATTTCATTTTAGTATAAATATAAAAAGTAATTTAAATTTAGCTTATTTAATATTTCCATTTATAGTTTTTATTTATTTTATTTATAATCTAATAATTTATTTAAAATCAAAAAACAATTTATTACTAAAACAAAAAAATAATGAAATTTACCCATTAATTCTTCCATTAATAACTTTAGTTATAATTCTTTTTATAATAGGCATGAACCTTATTTTTGGATTTAGAGCTTATAACTTTATATATTATTTCCCTGTTTTAATGTATCCAATAATTTTAACTTTTTATTTAAACATTATACCACTAACTAACAGGTTAATTTCTAAAATAATAAAAAAATAAATTAATTTTTTAGTTTGTTTACTTCAGAAACAGCCAATTCATCACATCTATTGTTATATTTATTATCAGAATGTCCTTTAACTTTTATAAAAGTTGAAGGATATTTTTTTATTAAATTCAATAATTCTTCCCATAAATCTTTATTTGCAACATTTTCTTTATTTGAATTTTTCCATCCATTTTTTTCCCAATTTTTTATCCAGTCCTTATTTATTGCATTAACAACATAAGCTGAATCGCTGTAAATTTCAACATTGCATATAGCTTTTAATTTTTTTAATCCCTCAATAACTGCTATTAATTCCATACGATTATTTGTTGTCTGAGGGTTTCCTCCACTAAATTCTTTTATATTATCATTATATATTAATATTGCTCCCCAACCTCCAACACCGGGATTTCCACTACATGCACCATCAGTATATAATTTTACAGTTTTCATATTTCTATTGTATCATAAAAATTTTATAATTTAAAATACTTATATAAAAAAATAAGGCAATATTTTTGCCTTATTTATTTTGCTGTTTCAACAAATCTACACTCTCTTATAACATTTACTTTAATTTGACCTGGATATTCCAATTCATCTTCAATTTTTTTAGCAATATCTTTAGCCATAAAGACTGCTACTTCATCTGAAATTTCTTCAGGTTTAACAATTATTCTTACTTCTCTTCCTGCTTGAACTGCATATGATTTTTCAACACCTTTAAATGAATTTGCGATTTCTTCTAATTTTTCCAATCTCTTAACATATGCTTCAATTGTTTCTCTCCTTGCTCCAGGTCTTGAACTTGATATAGCATCTGCAACCTGAACTAATATTGCTTCGATGCTTTGAAATTCAACATTAAAATGATGTGCTTCAATACAATGAATAACAGCTGGGCTTTCTTTGTATTTTTTAGCTAAATCTACACCAATTGTAACATGTGTCCCTTCAATCTCATGGTCTAAAGCCTTTCCGATATCATGAAGTAAGCCACCTCTTCTTGCAACTTTTTCGTCTGCTCCCAATTCTGCTGCAAGTAGACCTGCAATATATGATGTTTCTAAACTATGTTGTAAACAATTTTGACCATAACTAGATCTATATTTTAATCTCCCTAAAACTTTTATTAATTCTGGATGAAGATTATAAATACCTGCATCACTTGCTGTATTTTCGCCTGCTTCTTTGATTTTTTGATCAATATCTTTTTGCGCTTTTGTTACTAATTCTTCAATTCTTGTTGGATGAATTCGCCCATCTAAAATTAATTTTTCTAAAGCAACTCTTGCAACTTCTCTTCTTATCGGATCAAAGCAAGACACTGTTATTGCTTCAGGAGTGTCATCAACTATTAAATCCACACCAGTTGCTGCCTCAAGAGCTCTAATATTTCTTCCTTCTCTACCAATAATTCTTCCTTTTAATTCATCATTTGGTAGTGTGACAGTTGTAACTGTTAATTCACTTGTCATATCTGTTGCGCATTTTTGAATTGCAGATGCAATTATTTCTTGGGCTTTTTTTGTTGCATCATTTTTTGCATTTTCTTCAATTTCTTTTACTGTTTTTGCTGCATCTTTTTGTGCCTCTTCAATCATTGATTTAATTAATGATTGTTTTGCTTCTTCTTTTGTCATTCTTGAAACTTTTTCGAGTTCTTCTCTCATTGAAATTATTAATTTATTTTGTTCATTTTTTAAATCTTCAATTTCATTTTCTTTTATTTCAAGTGCTTCTTTTGTGTTTTCAATTTGTTCTTGCTTTTTATCTAAAAGCAATTCTTTTTTTTCTAAGTATTCTTCTTTTTGATTTACCCTTTCTTCTGATCTTTGTAATTCGTTTCTTCTATCTTTGACTTCTTTATCAAAATCATTTCTTAATGCGTGAAGCTCTTCTTTTGCTTCTAAAATAGCTTCTTTTTTTACTGTTTTTGCTTCAGCATATGCTTCTTCTAATATTTTTGTTGCATTGGCTTTTGTTTTACCAATTTTTTTTAAAAATAACAAATATAATAATCCTGAACCTAATATAATTCCAGCTATTGCACATCCTATTCCAATAAAAATGGAAGCTAATGAAGAAACGCATAATATATTTGTTGCCATAATTTTCTCCATATAAATAAATTTAAGTTTAATTAAACTTTATATAATAATATATTAAATTTTATATATATAAACTATTAAAAAATAGTAATTAACTAAACTTATATAATATTTTAACCTATTTATAAAAAAAAACAAACAGAATTTAACTTCTATTTGACTTTTTTTTTCTTAAATATTATAT
>CALWKK010000013.1 GCA_944381245.1 uncultured Clostridia bacterium | reverse complement strand
ATTGCCCTACAATTAAACCATAATTTTTTAGGAACAGAACATTTACTTTTAGCGCTTTTATCAGCAACAGATTGTTTTGCAACAAGACTTTTATCAAGTTATTTTAAAATTAATGTTATTGATTTAAAAAATAAAGTTATTTCTTTTTTACAAGGTGGAAATTATAACAATAACTCCTCTTACTCTGATAAACCAGAAAACAATTCGCAAGAAACACAAAAACAATCTAATTTACCAGAAAAACTATTAGAAATAGGAAGTGATTTTACTTTGAAAGCAAGACAAGGTAAAATTGATCCTATTATTGGACGAGAAAAAGAAATTGAAAGAGTTATTGAAATTCTTTGTAGAAAAACAAAAAATAATCCTTGTTTAATTGGTGAAGCTGGAGTTGGAAAAACAGCCGTTGTTGAAGGGTTGGCTCTTGCTATTGTTAGAGGTGAAGTTCCTGATATTTTAAAAAATAAAGAAATATTTTCACTTGAAATTGGAAGTTTAATGGCAGGAACAAAATATCGTGGCGCTATGGAAGAAAAATTAAAAGATGCAATTGAAACTATAATTGCGAATAAAAATATAATTGTATTTATTGATGAAATACACACATTAGCACAAGCCGGAGCTGAAAAGGGAGAAACGAGTCCATCTGATATGTTAAAACCATATTTATCAAGGGGTGAATTACAAACTATTGGAGCAACAACAACAGATGAATACAGAAAATTTATTGAAAAAGACAAAGCTTTAGAACGAAGATTTCAACCAATAATAGTTGAACCACCTTCTATTGAACAAACAATTGAAATATTAAAGGGCTTAAGAGATAGCTATGAAGCCTTTCATAAAGTTAAAATAACAGATGAAGCTATTGAAGCCGCTGCTACACTATCTGATAGATATATTATGGATAGAAGTTTACCAGATAAAGCTATTGATTTAATTGATGAAGCATCAAGTAAAGCAAAGGTTAATTTTAGTCTAAAGCCAACTGCTGTTAGAGAAATTGAAGAAAAGCTAAAACAACTTTCAGCATCAAGAGATGAGGCAAGTTTGGAAAGAAATTATGAAAAAGCTGCAAAATATCAATCAGAAATTGTTAAACTTGAAAATGAATTAGAAAAATTAAATGCATCTTTAAACAGAAATGACAAAAAAATAAATTCAATTGGTGCTAATGAAATAGCTGATGTGGTTTCTAGGTGGACTGGAATTCCTGTGAACAAAATAACAGAAACAGAAAAAGAAAAATTAATAAATCTTGAAAGCATTTTGCATAAAAGAGTTGTTGGACAAGATGAAGCTGTTGAAGCTGTGGCAAAAGCAATAAGAAGAAGTAGAGTTGGGTTGCAAGATGCAAAAAGGCCAATAGGATCATTCTTATTTATGGGCCCAACTGGAGTTGGAAAAACTGAATTATCAAAAGCAATTGCTGAAGCAATGTTTGATAACGAAAATAATATTATAAGATTAGATATGAGTGAATATATGGAATCTCATTCTGTTGCTAAATTAATTGGTGCGCCTCCTGGATATGTTGGCTTTGACGAAGGTGGACAATTAACAGAAGCTGTCAGGAGAAAGCCATATTGCGTTGTTTTATTTGATGAAATAGAAAAAGCTCATCCAGATATATTTAATGCTTTATTGCAAATTTTAGATGATGGTAGATTAACTGATTCTCAAGGAAGAACTGTTAATTTTAGAAATACAATTATTATTATGACAAGCAATATAGGCGCTTCAGAAGTACAAAAAAGAACTAAACTAGGATTTGAAATAAATGAAAATGAAAATGAGACATTTGAAGATATAAAACATATTTATATTGATGCATTAAGAAAAAAATTTAAACCAGAATTTTTAAATCGTATTGATGTAACTTGCGTATTCCATTCACTGACAATGGAAGATTTTGTGAAAATTGCTAAAATATTAATGAAAAATATCAATAAAAGGTTGAAAAAACAAGATATAGAATTGAAATTAACAGAAAGAGCTTTAAATTATATAGTCAATCAAGGAGCAGACAGCGAATATGGCGCTCGTCCACTAAGAAGATTTATTCAACAACATGTTGAAGATGTTATCGCAGAAAAAATATTGCTTGGAGAATTAGAAAAATCAGGCAACATTATTATAGATTTTGATAATAATCAACTGACTTTCACTAACGATCAATCAAACCTTAATTATGACAAATAAAAAATTAAGAAATATTTTTCTTAATTTTTTTTTATTGTAATTAAATATTGATTTATATTTTAAAATATGATAAAATTTAATTGGAGGGAGTTATGGAAGAACAAAATGAAAATTCTATATTAAATGATTTTGAAGAACTTAGAAAATATAGAGAACAAAAAAATGAAGAATTAAAAAATCTATCAGAAGAACAATTAGAAGATTATTTAATTAATTTGCAAGATAAATGTCTTGATCATGCCAAACAACAAGGCATTAAAATTGTAGAAAATAAAAATTTATTTAATTCAAATAAAAGTGAGAATTAAAAACTATGGAAAATAAAATAATATATAATAAACATAATACATTTTTTCTAGATTCTAATATAATTATTTCATTAACAAAACTTTATTTTAATAATATGAATATCTCTGTTTTAATTAATAATAAAGATACCAGTTTTAATGGATATGAAGGAGATGGATTATCTTTAGAAAAAGCTAAAAGCATAAAATCTTTATTTTATTTAATAAGAGATAAAAAAATTAAATGTTTTATTTCACCTGTTGTATATGATGAAGTAACTAATTTTAAACATGACGATTCTTGTGTTAAATTAATGAAATTATTAGGAATTGATATTATTAGTTATGAAAGTACAGAAATGAAGTCAATTGTCGAAAAACTTTCAGATCTATATTTTACAACAAAGTCTTCAGCAAACTCCAATACAGCTTTTGAAATAGATGAGAATAAAAAAAATTGGAAAAATGATGCATTAATAATGGCATTTGCCTCATATACAGGAATTGATATAATAACAAATGACAAACATTTTCTTTGTAGCACAAGGGAAATTTCTTATACTAATCATTATGCTAGTACTTCAAATGAAATAACTCCTAAGCATTATTTTTTTTCTAACGTTAGATGTCCTGATAATGTTGTTAAAAAAATTAACAAAGACAAAGGTAGAATTTTTTAAAACATAAAATGGATTACAAATAAAAAAAACACAAAAATTTGTGTTTTTTTATTTGTTTATTTTTTTATTTTAATTATTTATTTCCGTATCCTCTTTATTATCATCTTCATTTTTTTCTTCATTAATTTTTAAATTGTTTTGACCTTCACCAGTTTCTGTTAAATTAATATCATTTTGTTTTTCTTTACTTTTTTTAGAATTTTTAGTTTTATTATTAGTTTTTCTTTTTGTGCTTTTTTTGTTAGTTTCTGCATCGTTTGCAACATTTTCATTAATGTTTTTTTCTATATTATCTTCTTTTTTATTTTGTCCTTCTTTGTCGTTCTCTTCTATAACATTCCCTTCTGAATCATAAACAACAGGTTTTTTTTCATCTATAGCATAAATCGCATTTATATCTATGCTTAAAATTCCTTTGTTTTTTTCACTTCCTGTTTCTAAAATTGCAACTTTTCCGTCAGTTGTTTCTTCAATTTCAATGATTTTGCCATAAAAACCACTATAAGTTTTTACTCTGTCTCCAACCTTTAAGCTGTCAACCATATTTTTCATTGTCTCTTGATTTTTTTTACTTCTAAAATAATTAAGAACAAATATTCCTATAACTAAAACTAATAATATTGCTGGCAAAATCCATTGTGTTGCATCATTCACTTCTGCTAATAAAAAATTCATATAAACTCCTATTTATCTATATTGAAAAAGCGAAAACTAATACAGTTACTAACAATACTACTATTATTGGAATTACTATTTGTGTTGCTGTTAATCCTATAAATATTGAAGTTAACATTTTTCGCTCCTTTTTTTTAAAATAACATATTATTATATTTTTTCAAAATATTTTTAACATCTTTATAAAATTATAAACATTACTTTAATTACCATTTAAATTCTTTTAAAAATTCTTCTTTAAAATCTAATAGTCTATCATGTAAAATTGCTTCTTTAATTTTTTCTGTTAGTTTAGTTAAAAATCTTATATTATGAATTGAAAGTAATTCTGCAGCTAACATTTCATCAGCATTTATTAAATGCCTTATATACGCTTTAGTGAAATGCTTACAAGCATAACAATCACAATCATCTTCAATTGGAGTAAAATCATCTTTAAACTTTGCATTTCTAACAATCATTTTACCTTTTTGGGTTAATGCCGTTCCATTTCTTGCTATTCTTGTTGGCAAAACACAGTCCATCATGTCAATTCCTCTTATGATAGATTCTATTAAACAATCTGGACTACCAACCCCCATTAAATATCTCGGCATGTTTTCTGGATACTTATCCTTTAAAAAATCAAGTATGTCATACATGACTTCCTTTTCTTCACCAACAGATAATCCACCAACTGCAATTCCACATTTTGCATATTTGGACACTTCATTTAAGCTTTTTTCTCTTAAATCTTTAAACATATTCCCTTGAATTATAGGGAATAATATTTGCTTTTCATTTTTTTGAGCATTGTAGCATCTTTCAGCCCATTTTGTTGTTCTTTCACAAGCTTCTTTAGCCTCTTCATAGCTTGACCCTGCTTTTGTGCACTCATCAAATGCCATTATAATATCGGCGCCTAAATTATTTTGTATTTCCATACATTTTTCAGGAGTTATAAAAAATCTTTCCCCACTTAAATGTGAACTAAATTCCACTCCATCATCATTAATCTTTCTTAAATCTGCTAACGAAAAAACTTGAAAGCCTCCACTATCAGTTAATATTGGTTTATCCCAATTCATAAATTTGTGTAACCCACCAGCTTCTTTAACTATCTTATCGCCAGGTCGTAGGAATAAATGATATGTATTTGACAAAATTATTTGAGCACCTATTTCTTTTAAATCCTCTGGCCTTAATCCTTTAACAGTTGCCTGTGTGCCAACTGGCATAAAAACTGGCGTCTCAATAATTCCGTGAGGAGTTATAAACTCTCCTATTCTTGCACCACTTTGCTTACATACGTGTTTTATTCTGAATTCGAAATTTTCCATTTTTACCTCAATTGTATTTACATTTCACATTTTTGTTCTTTATTAAAATTCTTTTTCTTTTTATTGGTATCCATAAAACATCCTGTAGAAATAGAATTTAACACCTTTGCTTTAGATCCAAATTTTGTTATATTTTCGTTAAGTATTTCTTTTGGGCTTGCCCCACTTCCATCCAAAACTATTTTTGACAAATTTTCTTGATTAATTGCAAAATTAAACATTTCCCATGCACCTTTTTGCATTTTTAATCCTTCATAATATTGTTTTTGATATTGTTCTTTTTCATTCATTTTTGCCCACTTCATTTTTCCAGTTAATTCAACATTGTGAAAACTAAATTGAGTGTCAAATAATTTTACATAAATAACAGGATTGTTGTTTTTATCATAGACATAATCGAATTTTATATAATCTAAGTTTTCCTTAATTGCGCAATCTATTGCTTTAGCAATAAAATTCTTGAAAGAATATCCTTTTAAACTTATATTGTTTATGTTTTTTTCTTTTTTTATTGCCTTATTATGAGAACTTAATAGAACAGCACAAGAAAAATATAGCAAAAAATCTTCAGGATTATTTAATAACATCATTCCAAGTAGATTTTCGGCTGTTATTAAATATGAATAAGGAATTCTTTCAGGCAATGTAAAATATATAAATTTATTATTATCTCTTATAAAATTATTTAAATTATTTTTTAAATTATTCATCAGTTATCTCTCCTTTTAATTTTACCGTAAAAATAAACAACAATCGCCAAATGAAAAAAATCTATATTTATTTTCAATTGCAACTTTATAAATTTCTTTAATATTATTTATACCAATAAAAGCCGAGATTAACATTAATAATGTACTTTGTGGTAAATGAAAGTTTGTTATTAATCCATCTATTATTTTAAAATTATATGGTGGATATATAAATATATTTGTATACTTTTCACCTGATTTTAAAGTAACCTTTTCTTTTCCATTTATTGAAATTATTTCAGCCATACTTTCTAAAGCTCTAACAGATGTTGTTCCTACTGCTATAATTCGCCTCCCCTCTTCTTTTGCTTTATTTATTTCTTCGGCAACTTCTTTTGTTATTGATATATATTCGCTATGCATTTTATGATCTAGAATGTTATCTTCTTTAACAGGCCTAAAAGTACCAAGCCCAACATGCAATAAAATTTCAACAATTATAACCCCCATACCTTTGATCTTTTCAATTAATTGTGGAGTAAAATGCAATCCAGCTGTCGGAGCTGCGCTAGAACCCTTTATTTTCGAATAAACTGTTTGATATCTATCAACATTATTTAATTTTTTGTGTATGTATGGAGGGAGAGGAACAGTACCAACTCTTTCTAGTATTTCTTCAAAAGTTTTATTATTAATTTTTTTATACATAAATTTAATTTTACATTCACCATACTCACCCTTTTCAGTAATCTCCCCTGAAAGTTCTTCGTTAAAAATTATCATTGTTCCTATTTTCAATCTCTTGACTGGTTTTGCAATTATTTCCCACAAATCCAAATGAATTCTTTTTTGCAACAATATTTCTATTTTTGCTCCTGTTTCTTTTTTATATCCAAATAATCTTGCAGGCAATACTTTTGTGTTGTTTATAACCAAAACATCACCTTTTTTTAAATATAAAGGTAAATCATAAAAATGTTTGTGTTCTATATTTAATTTTATTTCTTGCTCATTTTTATATTCATAATTTTTATCTTGATTATTACCTTTAAAAACTAGCATTTTAGATGCATCTCTTGGTTCAACAGGTTCTTGCGCTATTAAATTTTCTGGTAAACAATAATCATATGTTGATTTTAATGTGTAATTTTCCATTTAATTAATTTTTCTCCCTAAATGTTCATATGCTGGTGGTAATACTATCCTTCCTCGAGGAGTTCTTGCTATATATCCTAATTGTATTAAATATGGTTCATATACATCTTCAATTGTTGATCCCTCTTCCCCGGTTGCCGCCGCCAAAGTTTCCAATCCAACAGGACCTCCTTTGAATTTGTCTATTATTGTTTCTAAAATTCTTCTATCTACCATATCCAATCCTAATTTATCAACTTCCATAAGCTCTAGAGATTTTTTTGCTATTTCATAATTTATTTTTCCTTCTCCGATAACTTGTGCAAAATCTCTAACCCTTTTTAATAATCTATTTGCAATTCTTGGAGTGCCCCTGCTTCTTTTTGCTATTTCAAGTGTTGCATCGTCGTCTATATCAATTCCTAATATTTTTGATGATCTTTTAATTATAATACTTAATTCTTTATCTGAATACAATTCTAGTCTAGCTACAACTCCAAATCGATCTCTTAAAGGGCCTGCAATCATTCCTGCTTTCGTTGTTGCACCTATTAAAGTAAAAGGTTTTATTTTTAATCTCATATTTCTTGCAGATGGACCTTTACCAACAATGAAATCTAGTGCAAAATCCTCCATAGCTGGATACAGTATTTCTTCAACACTTTTGTTTAATCTATGTATTTCATCAATAAATAAAACATCATTAGTGTTTAAATTAGTTAAAATTGCCGCAAGATCAGCCGCATGTTCAATTGCCGGACCTGAAGTTATTTTTATTTGAGATCCTAATTCTGTTGCTATAATATGAGAAATTGTTGTTTTTCCTAATCCAGGTGGTCCATATAATAAAACATGATCTAGCGCTTCTTTTCGTTTTTTTGCTGCCTGAATATATACTTTTAAATTAGCTTTAACTTTTTCTTGACCAACATATTCGTCCATTGTTGTTGGTCTTAACTTATTTTCAATTTCTATATCACTTATATTTTTAGTGCTAGTAATAAATCGATTTATATCTTCCATCACACACTTCCCTCAACTATTTTCCTATCATTTGAAAAGCATTTCTTATTATTTCTTCAACGGTTTGACAATCATCAGCACACTTTCTTGAAATTTGATATGCTTCATTTTTGTTAACGCCCAAAGATATTAAAATTTCTGATGCTTCTTCTATTATACTTTGATTGGTTATTTTTTCAAATTTATTATCAAATAAAATAGGTGTGATTTTATCTTTAAGTTCTAATATTATTCTTTCTGCTGTTTTTTTACCTAACCCTTTAACTGTTGATAAAAGTTTTATATCTTCGCATAATATTGCTTGAGATAAATCATTTAAATTTAAGCAAGATAAAATTGATAATGCAACTTTTGGCCCAACACCAGACACATTAATTAATTTTAAAAACATTTGCTTTTCATCTTTAGAAACAAAGCCATATAAAGATATTTCGTCTTCTTTAACAACCATAAAAATATTTAGCTTTATTTCTTGCCCAATAACTGGCAACGCATCAATTGTTATCATAGAACAATTAATTTCATATCCAATACCATTATTTTCAACAATTACTTGATTCTCGTTCTTCTCTAAAATTTTTCCTACAATATAATTTATCATGTCAGTATTATATCACAATTTTAATCTCAATTAAATTAAATTTATTATAATTCTTTATATTTTTTCATTACCTTCAATTCTATTTTTACAATTTACTATTTTAACTTCATCTTTTTTTAATTCTAAAATGTTTAATAACATAGTTAAATTTTCATCATTTTCTTCATTTCCTTCAAAACATTTTATTGTTAATTTATTATTTTTTAAGAGTAAGTCAAATCCTAATACATTAATATTTAATTCAGCGTCTTTATTATTTTCATAAATATTTTTCTTAATATTTAATATATTTATATTTTCCAATAATTTTGTTTTCGCGTCTATCATTTTTATTTTTGTATCTTCTAAATATCTCAACCTTTTTTTTAATGATTCTCTTAAATCAATTGCATTATCTGTCATATTGTATTTATTCTCTTTAGGAATAAATATACTTAATAATGATAAAGTAGATTTTATTTGACTTTTTTCATAATCCAAATTTTTTTCTTTTTCTTCCAAATTATAATAAGCTTTTCTTATTTCCCTTAATAAATTATCAAAGTTAAAGTATATACCATTTTTCATATTTTCCTCCTGTAATATAATTATATTAAAGAACAAAAACGATGTCAATATTGTTTTATATTAAATTTTGATTGAAATTTGCATGAGTTATTGCAACAGCCAGCGCATCTGCAGCATCATCTGGTTTTGGAGTTTCTTTCAATCCTAATATTGTTTTTACCATGTATTGTATTTGTGCTTTCTCAGCTCTTCCATTGCCTGTTAAGGCTTGTTTTATTTGTAAAGGAGTGTATTCAAATATTTCGCCACATTCATGAATTCCTGCTAATAATATAATACCTCTTGCTTCTGCAACAGGAATAATTGTTGTTTGATTTTTAAAATAAAACAATTCTTCAACTGCTATTTGATCAGGTTTATTTTTTTTTATTAATTCTTTTACTATATCATAAATTATTGCTAATCTGACGGGCAAACTTTCTTCTTTGGGAGTTTTTATCACGCCAAAATCAATAACATTGTATGAGTTATTAACATAATCTATGATTCCGTAGCCAACTATTCCATAACCTGGATCAATACCTAATATTCTCATATTTTCATATTAACACATTTATTAAAAATTTCAAAATTCAAAATATGTAAAAAAAAATTTTTTTATTTTTGAAAATTATAGTATATTATTAACGCATGAAAACAAACGATAAAAATGACAATATACATAAAAATCATAGAGAAAGACTTCAAAATACAATTTTCTTAGCGAATTTTGAAACCTTAAGCGAAATTCAAATTTTGGAATATATTTTAACTTTATGTATTCCAAGAATTGATACAAATCCTATTGCACACAGATTATTAAAAGAATTTGATAATATACCTTCTGTTTTGTCAGCCGATTATCAACATTTAATTAAAGTCGATGGTGTTGGTCCTAAAACAGCAAAATTTTTGAATTCCTTAAACAAATTTTGTAATTATTATAAAATTAAAAAATCTGAGGTTACATCGTTAAAAAATCCTAACGAAATAATAAACTTTTTTAAATCTCATCTAGAAATGCAACAAAAAGAAACTTTTTATATGGCATGTTTAAATGCTAAATGTGAGTTAATAAAATTAATTCAAATAGGAAATGGAAATATTAATGGAGTTGATTTAAAATTAGGTGAAATATCAGAAAACGCAATAAAATATAAAGCTAGTTGTGTTATAATCGCCCACAATCATCCAGATGGTAATCCAACTCCATCTTTAAATGATAATATTGCTACTGCTAAAATTATGGAAGCTTTGTCGTTTTTTAATATTCAATTGATTGATCATTTTATAATAACCTATGATGACTATTATAGTTTTAATCAATCTGGTATGTTAGATGAGATAAAGAATACAATAAGATCAAAAGATACAAATTTATCTAATAGACTGATGACCTTAGGACTTAACAATTCTTTTATTAATTTAAACTCTAACGATTAAATAAAGACTATTGACAAATGTGGATTATTAATATAAACTCATAATTATTAAGAGAGGTGTTAAAATGACAAATTTAACAAACGAGGAATTTTCAGGTGGAAAAATTTCTAATAAAAAATCCATTGATAAAAGTGATGCTTTCAGATTAGATGATCTGCCACAATATCCTGCAGCTCAAGCATATCAGCAAATAATAGAAAACGAAGCTCAAAAGCCTATAAATCATATATTTTATAATTTGTCCCACTTAAATGATATCAATCTTATGGTTTTAACAGATAATCACTGGGGATCTATATCTTCACATTTTATGGCAACAATCAATGCCCAACTTATTGCTAAATATGTTCCGAATGTTTTTCTAGCATATAACGGTGATAATAGAAATTTTGCAATAAATACAACTTCATGCGTATCTAATTCATTGGATAATGCACTATCTCCAACTGTTGAATTTAAACTTTGGTATGAAGTTTTTATGGATAAAATAATACAAAATAAAACTTTATTTATAAATTCTGGTAATCATGAAAACGGCAACAGAACTGTTGATATTGGAACAGATATTCAAGCAACATTTTTTGCTGGAACTCCGTATTTCGAAAAATATTCAAGATTTGCAACACTAATAACAATAAGATTAAAATCTAATAATAAAAAAGGATATGAAGACATAACTATATATGCCGATCACGGAAATGGGTTGCACGGTGGAGATGGAACAAAATTAGATGCAGGAATGAAATTGGCAAAACAATATGGCGCTCGAATTGCTATATTTGGACATGTTCATCAAGATATGATGTCAGATTATAGAGTTGAAAATGTTGTTGATAAGGAAACAGGCAAAACTATTAATGACGATTTGACTGTCGTTATTTTACCTGCAACAATGGATTCAGAAACTTATGCATTAGATAAAAGACTTGAAACTCCACCTAGTGATATAAAAATGTTGCATATTGGAACAATGGACAATCAATATTTATTAGGATCAACTCAAAGAGAAAGAAGATCTTTAAATAAAACTTCTGTTTACTGTGATTGTATACCTATTCCTAATGAATTATGGAACTTTGCATTATCTGAATCAAAAAGATTAAAAGAAACTTTTGTTAATAAATGCCACAATAAATACGCTGATACAAAAAATTTTATTAACCAAAATTTAAATAATTAGAGGGTTTTATGGAAAATAATGAGCAAATACAAAAAATTTTAAGAAAAAATTATCAAGATAGACTTTCATCTGAAAGAAAAATGAAAGGACTATATACAAGTATATATGTCCCACAACAACAAAAGAATATACAACTTTTACCAATACAAAATCTTTTTTATGGAAACACTCAAAATCCCCCTCGTTTGGAAATATTGTTAGATCACATAAAAAAAATTAATGATATGGAAAACGGAGCTTTCTTTTTAGGGGGTAACCTGTTCTATTATCCAGCTGGGAACACTGAAAAAAAATTAAGTCTTGCATGTAAATACACTGACGAACTTTCAGAAATATTAAAAGAAATGGATAAAAACAAAATATTATTTGCTTATAATGGTGTTAACGAAACAAAATTTATTGATGACAGAAAACTTAAATATCCTATACAAACAACAAAAAAGCTTGCAAAAAATTTAGGAATTGAAGATAGATATTATGCTGACACAAAAGTTGAGCTAAATTTTATATTTAACAATGATTTTACAAATAATGAAGATAAATTTTTATCTGCCCTATTTACTAGTGTTGGCCCAATATCATCAACAACAAATGCCATTACTAATAAATTAAATTTAACTTCAAATTCTAACATTGAAAAAAATTTAATTGTTGACACAAGTTCTTCAAAATTTTCAACAAAAAAAAGAATTTCTTGTGTATCTAAAATAGATGTACTTACATCAGAAAATAAAGAGCAATATTTAATATCCACAGCTGGTTATACAGATATGCCACAATTAGCAAATTCAAAGAAAAACACCATGTATCCTATTAACCAAAGATATATAGAATTAAAAATCGAACCCAAAAATGAAGCTTTATATCAAAAAAATGCAAGAGAAATAAATACAATAAAAGATGATAAATATAATAGAAGCGCTATCTGTTTAACAATTGGTGTTAATTATGATGTTACTATAGATTATGAATTATATAGAAAACTTAATGATATAACATTTAAAAATATCATGTTGCAAGAAACTATAGAAAAAAATGTTAAAAGGTCTATACAAGAAATTACAAGAAGCCAAACAAGAGATGTCTTTTTAAATCAAAAAAATATTGAACTTAATAGCTCTGGTCAACAAAAAAATTACATATTTGAATAGGTATAGTTATGAACTATGGTATAAAAGAAGAAAATAAAAAAACTTATTGCAAAAATTGCAACAGAGAACTTAATATAAAAATTCCTGATGAAATATTTAATTTTTGTCCTTTTTGTAATTTTCCCTTAAATCTTGTTGCTTACAATATTGTTAAAGAAAAAGAAAGACAAATAAAACTTGAAGTTATAAATGATTTGGCAAATGAACTTAAAAGTGTGGATTCTCTTAATGTCTTAAAATCTTATTTAAATAAAATTAATATAGAATAAGTTTTAAAATAAAAAGTCAAAGCATAAATATACCCATGTATGAAAATATGTGGGTTTTTTAATTATAAAAAAAAATTAAATATAAAATTTTTTAGAAACATTTTTGCAAATGCAATAATTGCTTGCATGATTATTGGTCTTTTTGTATTAACATATTCAGGTGAAACTTTAAATGCATATTCTTCAAATGTCAATGAAGCAATTTATAAAGGAAACACAGATACAAAAAATATTTCTTTAATGATCAATGTTTATTGGGGAAATGAATATTTAGATACAATATTAAAAACGCTAGAAGAAAATGATATAAAAACAACTTTTTTTATTGGTGGAACCTGGGCAGAAAAATATCCTGAATTACTAAGAAAGATATATGAATATGGTCATGAAATAGGAAATCATGGATTTAATCACAAAGATCATAAAAATATAACTTATGATAATAACTTGAATGAAATAAAAAATACTCATGAGTTAATAAAAAAATTAATTAATATTGATATGAATTTGTTTGCGCCACCAAGTGGATCATATTCTCAAACAACATTAGATATTGCTAATTCTTTGAATTATAAAACTATTATGTGGACAAGAGATACAATAGATTGGAGAGATCAAGATTCTGAATTAATTTACTCTAGAGCAATAAAAAATGCTAGTGGTGGTGATTTAATTTTAATGCATCCAACTGAAAAAACAGCTGAAGCTTTACCAAAAATAATTAAAGAATTAAAAAATCAAGGATTCAATTTAACAACCGTGTCAAATTGTATTGAAAAATAAAAACTGCTTTTGCAATTTTTAAACATTAACATTATGAATTACTTCTTGAACATCATCACTATCTTCTAGTTTTTCTATCATTTTATTAAATGTATCCAGTTGTTTTTCGTCTAAATCAATATAATTTTGTGGCAAATATTCGATTTCTGCCGAAATAAAGTTTAACCCTTGATTTGATAAAGAATCTTTAACAGAAATAAAATTTTCAGGAGCACAAATTATTTCAAAAACATCACTATCTTCTTTTACATCTTCTGCATTTGCTTCCAGTGCCATCAACATTACTTCATCTTCAGATAAATTATTTTTTTCTATTATTAAAACACCTTTTTTATCAAACATAAATTGAACGCATCCTGTTGATCCAAGAGAACCTCCAAATTTATCAAATGCGTGTCTAACATCACCTGCCGTTCTGTTTTTATTATCTGTTAAGCATCGAACAACAACTGCACTCCCTCCAACACCATATCCTTCATAAACACATTCCTCGTAATTAATATTTCCCAATTCTCCACTAGCCTTTTTTATGCTTCTGGTTATTGTTTCATTTGGCATATTGTTTTGTTTTGCTTTTGCAATTAAATCTTTTAATTTAGAATTTACCAAAGGATCTGCTCCTCCCGTTTTAACAGCAACAGCAATTTCTCTCCCAATTTTGGTAAAAATTTTTCCTTTTTGTGCATCGGATTTTTCTTTTGCATTTTTTATGTTATGCCATTTACTATGTCCACTCATGTCATATCTCCTTTATTTTTTAAAACATACATTAATATTCCTCCTGCAATTGAAGCATTTAAGCTTTCAATTTGATTGTCCATCTTGATTGTTATTTTTTTGCACATATTTTTAATTTCATCTGATACTCCTCTGCCCTCATTCCCTATAACAATCCCAAAACTATCTTCATTAATTTCTATTTTGTTGACATCTTCTCCTGAAAGATCTCCACAATAAAGATATGTATTTTTAAAATTTTCTATAAATTCTTGTCTATTTAATTCATAAATATTTGCCTTGAAAATAGCTCCCATAGTGCTTCTAACAACTTTTTCATTTGAGATACTAGCTGAATCAATCAAATATATATCTTTGTAGTTAAAAGCAACAGCTGAACGAATTAAAGTCCCAACATTTCCAGGGTCTTGCACCTCATCAAGGACAAGAAATTTTTTTTGTGGAGGTTTAAAAGCTTTTTTATAATACTTAATTAAGGCACAAACGCCTTGTGAAGATTGTATTGAAGAAAGCACGTTAATTATATTTTCTGAAACTATAATATGTTGAAATTTTAAATATTTTTTGAATTTTTCAATTTTATTTTCACTTATAATTATTTTATAAATTTCTTTTTTTGCATTTATTGCTTCATCTATAATTTTAGGATTATCTATAAAAATAAAATCTTTTTCTTTTTTTTTATTTTTAAAATCTTTTAAAGTATTATTAGAAATAGAATTAATAACCATGAATAAATTATACATAAATAGCATTAAATTTCAAAATATTTAATATAATAAAATTTCATTTGCAATAAATTTTTGGCAAATATTTTACGCTATTTTTTGGATTATAATTTTTAATATTTTTATATTTATCATAAAAGTCTATTTTTTTATCTATATTTAGAACTTTTGCTAAAAAAGGATAATACAAATCTTTAAATTCATTTTCTGAAATATCATCAGAAAAAATTCCAGAACACCCATATCTTAATGGAGTTTTTAATTTATAAGAGTGATCCATATGTGCAAAAACTCTAATACCTTGCCTATTTAATTCATCAATATCTATTCTAAAAAAGTCTATAGGAAATATATGTAAATATTTTATTTTTTCACAATTTTTTATTATTTCTAATAATCGACGAGTATTGTAAAAATTTTTATAATTAGTAAACATTAATTCTTTAAAATTATATTTTTTATTTAAAACATCTAACATTTCTGTTGAAGAAACAAACGGTAAAATTCCATTTGATATATCCACGTTTCTAGAATTAGCAAGATCAATTAATCTTAAGTATACTTTTGTTTCATCTTTTTCTTTTGTGTCAACAATAAATTTACAATCAGGATATAACTGTATTAATTCTAATAAAAGGTCCTCATTTATGCCTGTATACTTTCCTTCAATTTTAGTGTTATTATATTTTTCGTATGAAATTCTATTATCAAAATCAAAATCACCATGATATTCGAAATAATGTGTTCCTACTAATTTATTATCACTTGTAAAACACAAATCATATTCAAACATTCTCGTACCATTTTTGTAATAATAATAAAAACCATCAATAGAATTTAAATACTTAGATAGTTTACCATCATTACCTGGCAATGCTCCTCCGGCATGAGCGACAACAAAATTAGAATTATAATTAACCCCAGGATTAAAATAGTGATCTTTAGGTGAAAAACTTATTGTTACAGCACCAATTAAAAACGTTGCCGTTGCTAAACAACAATGTTTTAAACTCTTCGAAAATTTTTTTTCAAAATCGTTTTTTATAAAACCTTTGTTATTAAGTAATTCTTTATTTAATCTTTTATTTTTTTTGCTTATCTTCATCATATTAATTATATCAAATAAAAAAAAATTGTCAATGTTAACAAAAATAGTTGACAAAAGAAAAAAAAACATATAATATAATAAAAGAATGCGGGTGTAGCTCAGTGGTAGAGTTCCAGCCTTCCAAGCTGGCTGCGAGGGTCCGATTCCCTTCACCCGCTCCAAGCAACAGGTTCGCCTGTTTTTTTTAAATAAAGAATAACAAAAATATTTGACAAAAAAAAACAAATATATTAAAATTAATTATCATGATTAAATATAAAAAATAAATGTGAAAACTCAATTAATAGAATGATGGACATTTGATAATACTTAAACGAGACATAACATTGATTAACTAAGTTGAAATAAATTGACTATTAATCATATGTTCCGAAATGAGTCTAAACTATAAATATGGACCAGTAGCTCAGTTGCTAGAGCAATTGACTCTTAAATAATTGGTCTGTATGTTCAAAATTCCTTATTTTCCTAGTATTTACAAGGTTTTTATACTAGTAAAAATTAAAAGTTATAAAACTTTTATAAAAAACCTTATAAAAATCAATATAAATTTGGGTTATTAGCTCAGTTGGTAGAGCACCTGACTCTTAATCAGGGTGTCCGGGGTTCGAGCCCCCGATGACCCACCAATTAAGAAAGAAAGTTGTTTGTTGGCAACTTTTTTTATTTTCTTTTAATGCTTAAGTAAATAATAATTTGTTTATTAAATTGCTTGCCTTTTTATCTGCTTCGCTTGTGTAATGAGTGTATATATTCAATGTCGTGCTAATATTACTATGTCCAGCTCTTGCAGACACTGTTTTAATATCTACACCATTTACTAATTGCATTGTAATATTTGTATGCCTTAATCCATATAGACTTGTTCGCTTTTTATATTAAAATATTCATCAGAAAATTAGTATATTTCGTTTTTTCTTTATCTGAATCATGCGCAAAATAATTTTTTTTACATACTCTATATCTTCTAATTCTTTATTGTAATTTCAATATTTTTCTTTTATTCTCTTGAAATTAAAAATATATTTTATAAAAAATAATATAGTTTTAATTTATAAACATTTATGTTATAATCCCAATGTGTATTTTATTTTATCTCAAATAATGGGTGGTATTGCCTTAATTTTAATATTTATTTCTTATTTTTTTAATAAAAAAGAAATTTTTTTGTTTGTGCAAATTTTTGCAAATTTTTTTTATGCTTTATCATTTATTTTCGTTAATGCTTTAGTTGGTGGATTAAACACATTAATTTCTATAATTAGAATATTAATTCTTTATTTTTATATCAAAAAAGGAAAAGATCCTCCTATAATTTTTATACCACTCTTTGCAATTATTTATATAATAATAGGTGTAATATTTATTAAAGACTATTACGATATAATAACTATTATAACTCCAATATTATTTACCATAGCTATGTGGATGAAAAATATGCAAATCACAAGATATTATTTAATTATCCCCAATCTACTATTAATAATTTATTCTATTATAAATACAGCATACACTTCTGCAATATTATCTTTTGTTGAAATATTAATTTTAGTAATAGCAATACTAAAACAAAAAAGAATTTCAAAAAAAGATATAAATAATATAATTTAAACATTATTTAACTCATTTATTTATTAATAATTGCAATGTTTTTTGATTATAACACCCTATGAATATAATTAATATCTATTAATTTAAATTTAAAGAATTTCTAAATTTTGATTTATTTAATTTTATAAACAGAAAATAATTATTATTCATTATTTACTAATTAATATTTGGCTTTTAAGCTTTTAAAACTTTTTGCAACATCAAAAGAAACATCTTGATCCAAAGCTTCAAAGTGCTTTTTGCCGCATTTAATCTTTATACTTTCTCTGTCTCTTAAATCAAAATAATTTGTGGAGCCCTTTGTTTCAATTACAAAATATAATTTCTTTTCGTTGTCCGTTTCAACATAAACTGCCCAATCTGGCGTATAATTTCCAATCGGTGTTGGAATTTTAAACTTATCTGGTATTTTAAAGAAAAGTTTAACATCACCATCGTTGTCAAGTTCGGTAGCGAAATCTCGTTCTATACCCGAATTATCATATACAACATGGTCATATAAAGAATGTTCAACAGCTATTGCGTTTTTATCTAAATATGCAAACACTTCCGCTTCGCTTTCTAAATCGAATATATCAACAAAAGAATATGATTTACCTGTTTGCTTTGTGTAAGTTATTCCGTCAATACACTCGTTTGCGCGAACATAATTGATTATTTTTGTTGCTTCTTCAATATATTCTTGTTCTGCTTTTTCTTTTGCTTCTATTGCTGAAACTTTTCCGTTGTCTGGTAAAATTTTATACTCATTAAATGTTAAAAATTTATCAACACTTTCTGCAAATTGAGCCATGGTAAAAATGTTTTCTCTTTCAATTAAACTTTCAATGTAATCAAAATAGCTTGACACTGTTCTTTCTAGTTTTTTTATTTCTTTTTCTTGCAAATAATTTTTTGCTATTGTTGTATCAGTTTTTAATATTCTGCCATCTGGCGAATTTTTCCAAGTAGTTAACCCCATATGTTCTTTTTTGTGGTCTGCATTCGTATAGATAATTTCTGCTGCTGTTTTGCCTGTTATAGCATAATGAAACTTGTTTTGAATTGTGGCATAAAATCTTTAGCAATAGTTGTATTATTATTATAGTCAATACTACACTCTGCAAAAATATCAGTAATTTGTTGCCAAATTCTTCTTTCGCTTGCTCGGATTGAACGAACTCTTTCTAAAAGTTCTCTAAAATAATCTTTACCAAATGCTGTTTTTCCTTGTTTTAATCCCTCGTCATCAAGCACAAAGCCTTTTGTCATAAACTCTTTCAAAACTTTTGTCGCCCAAATTCTAAACTGAGTAGCCTTTGCAGAATTTACTCTATACCCAACCGAAATAATAGCATCAAGATTATAAAAATCAATTTCTCTTTTTATTTCTCTATTTCCTTCCTTTTGAACTACCGAGAAATTCTCGGTAGTTGAAGTTTTTTCACATTCTCCTTAACCAAATCCATACTTTGTCCATCTAATTTATTCATTAGTTTTGCTCCTTTGTTTCATGATAAATTATTTCTTTTCCTTTTGATAAGGCATATTCTATTTCTTTTTTTACCTGTGAACCAATATGACCGTTTATATTAACCACATAAATAGCATCAGATATGTCAATTTTTTTATAATGAGCGTCATTCAATTTAACAAGTTGTTCTTCCGAAATAGAATTATTTTCCACATTGTAAACACATTGAATTATTGAATATCCTTCAATCGTTTCTAGCTTCCAAGCGATTTTTTGCATTTCTTTTTCAAATCGCATACTCCCACATATAGTTACAACCTTCATTTAGATATTACCTCACTTCAAAGTATATCATAAAATCTTTTGATTTGCTCACTTTTACATCTAAATTTTTTGTTAATTCTTCACTTTTTGCCTTTAATTCACGATTGATTTTCGATTTTGCTAAAAATTCATTGTCTTTTAATTCAAAAAGCTTTTCTGTAAGTTCGTTTATTTGTTGATTTTTAGCAAACTTATCTCCAAAGTTATCACCAAATGAATTTTCTTTTAAATTATCAATTTCTTTTTGTAAAATTTTAATTTCTTTTTCAAGTTTTGCCTTCTTACCATTTGCAATCATATTTAAGTGAGATATAGGCAACTTTACATTATCGTTGTATTTTATTTTAATTTCATCAACTATCTTTGGTATTTTTTCGTCTATTAAGGTTTCAAATTGATTTGATACATTTATATCAATAGGCAGTTCTCTATTTTCTAAACTATTTAAAAATAATATATTTTCACAATCTTCACTATTGATTATATTTCCATTTTTGTCAATACCTACTAGAATATTTTCTTCAAATATTTGAAATCCAACATAGATTTGCAAATTATAATAAGCAATAAAACCTTTCAACCCTTTATATTTTTCATTAGATTCCATAATATATTGAGTTGGTTTTAAATTGGCAAAATGAGATAAATTAAATATCATATTTTGGCATGGTTCACTATTTAATGTAAAATGATGAGTATATTCATCACTATCAGTAAGTGTATAGACAAATGGTTTTGCAAACATATTTTTTTCGTGCCATTTTGTTTTTACTTCTAGTTCTGTTTCAGTTATAAAATTATTTTTATAATAATAATG
>CALWKK010000012.1 GCA_944381245.1 uncultured Clostridia bacterium | reverse complement strand
TTCTGCATGATCTGTTTCAATATTTTTTTTTTCTATTTCTTTTTCTATAACTAATGTTTCAGTTTGTTTATTATTAGCTACCATAGTATTATATTATAATAAAAATAAAAATTAATCAAGTATTTATAATCTTTCTGCAATTCTTAATTTTGCACTTGAAGATCTAGAATTTTCTTTTAACTCTATTTCATTTGCCATTATAGGTTTTTTGTTTATCAATTTAATCTTAGCTTTATGACCACAAACACAAATTCCAATATTAGGGGGACATATACAATTAGTTGCCATAATTTTGAAACTATCTTTAACTATTCGATCTTCTAATGAATGAAATGAAATTATACAAATTCTTCCTTTTGTATTCAGTTTTTCGATTAATTCTAATATTGTTTCTTTTAGTTTTTCAAGTTCTTTATTAACTTCAATTCTTAATGCTTGAAAAACTTTTTTTGATGCTCCGTTTCTTGAATATATAATTTTTTTTGGTAAACTAGACTCAATTATATTGTTTAATTCTGTTGTTGTTTCAATTTGTTTTTTTGTTCTATATTTAATAATGTTTTTTACTATTGAGTGAGAAAATTCTTCTTCGCCATATTCATAAAAGATTTTTTTTAATTGATTTTCTGAGTAGTTATTAACTATATCTTTTGCAGTTAATGATTGATTTTGATCCATTCTCATATCTAAAAGACCTTCTTTTTTATAACTAAAACCTCTTTCTGCATTATCTATTTGATAAGAACTTACACCTAAATCTATCAAAATTCCATCTAGTCTGTTAACATTATTTTTTTCTAAAATTTTAACAACATTTTTAAAATCACTGTTTATAATTATTGATTTTGGACAATTATAAATATTTTTCATTTCGTCAAAATTTATAATTTTTGAAAACTTAGAAATTTTCTTACTTGCAAAATTGATAGCTTCTTTATCTTTATCAACTCCTATCAAAACTCCATTTTTATTTAATTTTTTTAGAATTTCAGAAGAATGTCCACCTCCACCTAATGTACAATCTAAATATATTCCATCAGGTTTAATATTTAATCCATTTATCACTTCTTCTAACAAAACAGGCACGTGTTTAAATTCCATATTAACTCCATTTTAGTTAATTCCAAATAAAAATTTAACTAAATTTTTTACAGTTTCATTATCTGTAAAATTATCTATTTCAAGAGCTAATGTTTCTAATCCTCCGTTGATATTGCAATTTAATACAATATTAGAATTCACTGCCTGTGTTAAAACATAAGTTGCTCCATTACATAAATCGGTTAAAGATTCTATCAAATTTTCATCTGTAATTCCAAGTGGATATAACTCACCTTGTGGAATATTAGACATTAATAAGCTTATTCTTGAACTTACAATTTTTTCATTTTTGAATATATCTTCATTTACAGTAGTCGATAAATCTTTACCAGTTAAATCTTTAATAACTTCAACAATTTCTGTTGTGTCTTCTTGTGTTATATTATCTAGAGAATTTGATAAATTTTCAAAATTTTCAGAAGAACTTTCTGAATTAATTTCATTAAATGAATTTTGTATTTCATCAACTTTTGACGCAGTTTCTGTGTTAACTCCAGCAACTTCTAACGTATTTCCAAGTTCAACATTACTTTCTTTATCTGTCACAATATCTAAAATATTTCCCGAACTTTCAATTACTTTTGAAATTTCATTTAATGATTTAATAAAAGTGATCCAATCAACAGTTGAATATGAATCAGTTGTAACATTACTTGTTTTTTTGAAATAACTAATTAGAGTTATATATAATTCTGCAAAAACTCCACCGTTAACAACTGTTTTACCATCGCTTGAAATAGTGCAATTATCATTTGGTTGACCGTTTTTATAGTCGTATGCATTTTCCTTTAATCTATTTAAAAATAATCCAACTAGTTCGCATTCATTTTCGGTTAAATTATCAATTTTAAATGTTTCGCTTGTTACAATATCAAAACATTCTGCTAAAGCTTCAATTATATTAATTATTTGCTCTTTTTGATTAATAGTAATATCTTCAATTGTTACTTTTGAAACTGTTAATTTGTTATCTGAAGTTGATAATGTTTCTAAAATTTTAAAATTTAAAGTATTTATTAAAAATTGCAAAGAATTTTTAAAAATTTGACTATTATATAATGTATTTATTAAAACTTCTATTGCTGAAATATTAGGTTCTAAATCATTTAAAGGTAATTTAATAATTTTAAAAATATTTGATATTAATTCATTTTTTATATTTATTTCAACTATTTTATTATCAGGATATAAAAGTTTTATAATAGTCATACCTTCATTTTCTTTTTCGGCAATGTCTAGAATGGTGTTAATAATATTTAATTCTGACATCCAATCAAAATCTTCTTTTATAATAATGTCTGTATTAATATAATCGCTATAATTTTCATCTTGTTTAATTGCAGTAAAAATTGAATTATAAGTTGGCCTTAAAATTGAAATTTTAGAAAGTGAATTTAGTGTTTTTAATACATATTCTGATTTATATTTTTCATTTTCAAAGTCATTTAATGAAATTATAGTTTGTATTATTCCATTTTCAAAAGAGCCATTATCAACATATAAAATTACATCTATCAAATTGTCGATTGTTTTTATTATATATTGTTTATCATTATAACTTAAATAAGTAAAATTACTTAAATCAATTTTAGTTATTGTACTATCAAAATTATTTTGAATTGCATCTAAATTATTATTAATTTGTTCAAATCCGTATTTTATTGTTTTTTGCATTAATTTCGAATCTAACAAGGGTTGAATAATATCGTTAGTATAAGTTTTGTTTTCAGTATCATTTTTTAATAATAAACAAATATCTTCAATTTTAATTATATCAGCGTTGATTAAATAACTAAAAATGTCACTAGATTTTAATGTTATTAAAGACTTAGAAATACTTAATATTTCTTGTTTTAAATTTGAATTTTTTAACATTTCAGAGTCAATAAAATTACTGTATGATTCTTGTTCACCTAAATAGTCAATTAATACATTGAAAGGATTTATTTCTTGATTAACAAATAAAGGTGAAAATTGTATTAATTCTATTTCGTTAGCAACTAAATTTATTAAAGTTTCAAAATCTTTTGTTAAAAAAGATTTACTAAAAAAGAATTTATAATTATTTATTAATTTTTCAATATCATATTTCTCCAATAAACTATATATATCTAGAGTTGTTATTGCCATTTTGTTGAAATTGTTTTTTAAATTAACCCAGTTTACATTCTTAAAATTTAAAGTATTTAAATTTAAATTATTGTCAATATTTTCGCTAATAATTTTTAATCCAAAATTACTTAAGTCAGTTATTGCGTTTTTCAAAGAATAACTGTTTAATAAATTATTTGAAATTGATTTAATAACTTGATAATCATTAGTTTTTAGCGCATTTATATAAACTTGATAATTTTCTTCTCCACCCATAATATAATCTAAAATTCCAATTTCACATGCGCTTTTGGCTACATTGGATATTGATAAAATATCTTCCTTTAAACTGTTTATAAAACCTTTTGAATCTTTAGCTAAATTTGAAACAAATTGATTAATTATTATTTTTAAATCATTTTTGTAAGATAAATCTTTAAAGTAATCTGTTTGATAAAAGTAGTCTAAAGCATATGGAATTGCTTCCTCAGCAACTGCTTTAAATAAAGTTATGTCAAAAGCATTGCTTATAATATCATTGATTTTATCAAAATCTATATTTTTATATTGTTCTAATTTTCCAATTTCGTCTATTAAATAAATTGTTTTATCATATATTTTAGCTACATTGCTAAAATCTTTTCTTATTTTTATTTTTTCATCATTAACATTAAATGAAGTTATACTATCAAATAAAACATCATCAAATCCACCCAGTTTCAATATTTTTCCTGGGATTGATTGACTATATGAATCAATGTAAGAAAGTATATCTTCTCCAACATAATAGTGTAATAAATCCGAGCTTGTTTCTGATAAAATTTCGTTTTCTGCATAAACAACTTCTTTGTTTTGAGAAGCTATATCACTTATTGTTGATGTTAAAGATGTTATTGGTATTAGTAATACAAAAGCAAAAATAAATCCAAATATTGTTCCAACAACTCCACCCCATGTTCTATATAATTTTTTCTTTGGAATTATAATTGGCATATTATTTGGTTTTATAAGTTGTGAACTTTTTATAGCTAATTTTTCTTGTTTTTTTGCTTTTCGTTCTAATCTACTTTGTCTTAAAAAGAGTTTAGTTATTAAAAAATATACAATCCAACTTATTAACAAAACTATTAAAATTAATGAAATAAAAACTATTATACTTATTAAAATTAACGGTAAAGAATTAATTAATTCCATTACACTTGGCATTGAACTAACATCTTCATATATTTCTTGTGATGGTAAAATTAATTTTATTATATACTCAGAAAAAGTCATTCCTTCTATAAAATTAGTATTATTTATTGATGTTAATATTGATTTTGAAATCGGCATTGTTATAAATCCAGCAATTATTATCAATATAACAAAAGTTGAGAGTCTAATTGAACTTTTAATTAAACCTCTTTTAATTCCTAATAAACAACCCAACACTAAGCTTATAATTAAAAACGCATAAAGACTTAGTTTTATTATTAATGCAATGTCCATTTTAACTCCTGGTATTTATTATTTCCATTTTACATCATTTTAGATTTTTTTAATATTTTAAAAGTTTATTTTTTGCTGACATATATTCTTTTTCTGATATATCTCCTGAATCTTTTAAAGCATTTAATTTTTTTAATTTAGTTATTAAATCCCCGTCCATTTCCAGAGAATCAAATTCTGGAAGTTTTTGCATTTTTTCTAAATTTCTTTTTTCTAATTTTCTTTTACCTATTGCATATCTTATTAAACCTATAAATTTAAACAAAAAAGAAATAAAAGGTAAAATTACTAAACAAATTGGTAAAATATTATAACTTTTAGTTTTAACAAAAAAATAAATATTTACGGCAATAAAAAATGATAAAACAAGGAAATCTGATATTAGAAAAAATATTAAAGATTTATTCTGTTTATAATAATATTTTTTTTCTTTTCTTGTTTTATAAATAATTACTAATCCGTATATAAAATTTACTAAAGCAATTATTCCTAAAATTATAATTATTAATAGGATTGGTGTTACAGGAAAATCAACAGGAAATTTATCTGTTATAATTGACACAAAAGATTTTAAATAATTAATGATTATATTTACATATTCAGGTAATAAAAAATTTAAAACTATTATAGCGATTATACCTAATGAAAATATAATATTAAAAATTCCCGAAATTGCAAAATATACTTTACCTTTTTTCATAAATATTCTCCTATTTATATTATATATAAAAATAAATAAAAAACAAGATTTTTTTTGTTAATGAAAGCAAATATGTATATAATAATAAAATGACAATTTTTTTTGAAATTTGCACCGTAATATTTTTGATATTTATGCGTCTTCAAAAAACTAAAGCTAAAACTCTTGTTTTGATGTTAATAACAAATTTTTTTAATATTTTAGTTTATTATCTTTTGGGTGAAGTTGCAGGATTTTTTTTAACAATATTAATAATGATAAGAAATTTTGTTTTCTATTGTTATGATTTTTTTAAAATAAAACCAAGTTTTGCTAATTTTTTAGTATTTGAAGTCGGTTTTATTATAATTGGTGGCGTTTGCTGGAAAAGTGGAATTGATCTAATAATTTTAGTTAATATATTAATGTTTACTTATGTTATATGGCAAAATAACATGTATATTTTAAGGATAGGGCTATTGCTAGATCCTATAATGTTAATTTTCTATAACTTATTTATAGGATCTTATGTTTTAATTATTGGGCAAGCTATTAGTTTAATAGTAACAATTATAGCTATTATTTACTACGATGTTATGAAAAGAACTACTTCAATTATAAAAAGATTACTTTTTTATGTTAGACCAAAATTAAAAAGAAAAAGAATTATGGCAAGATTAAAAAATAGAAACTATAAATAGTTTCTATTTTTTAAATTATAATATTGATTATTCTGTTAGGAACATAAATAACTTTTTTTATTGAATTGTCCAAATATTTTGACAAATTTTTTTCTTTTTTTATCTGATCAATTATTTCATCTTGATTCTGATTATTAGTTATGCTAATTGTTCCTCTCATTTTACCATTAATCTGCACTGGCAAATTAATAGTATTTTTAATTAAAGCAGAATCATCTAAAGTTGGCCAACATGTTTCTTTAAAAGATTCTTTAAACTTGCATCTTTCCCATAATTCTTCGGCAATATGAGGTGCAAATGGGCTTATTAATTTTATTATAATTTGATATTCAAAAGTATTTATTTTTTTTATTTTGTAAATATCATTACATAAAATCATAAGAGCTGATATTGCAGTGTTAAACTTATTTTCATCAATATCGTTTCCAACTTTTTTTATTGCTGAATTAAGTGAAAAACTTAATTCATTACTTATTTTATCTCCTTCAATTAAAAAATTTTGCATTTCCCAAATTTTATTCAAAAATCTATAACAAGATTTAACCCCATTATCATTCCAATTTACTGTTTCTGAATAATCACCCATAAAAGATTCCCATAATCTAAGAGAATCTGCGCCATATTCTTTTATTATATCTCGTGGATCAACAACATTTCCGAGACTTTTACTCATTTTTATTCCGTTTGATCCTAATATAATACCTTGTGAAATTCTTGTTTTAAAAGGTTCTGAAACTGGACTTAACCCAATATCATATAAAAACTTATTCCAAAATCTAGCATAAAGTAAATGTCTAGTTGTATGTTCATTTCCACCGTTATAAATATCAACTGGCAACCATGCCTTAAGCGAATCTAAACTTGCAAACTCCTTATCATTTTTAGGATCGCAATATCTCATAAAATACCAACTACTTCCTGCCCAACCTGGCATTGTGTCTGTTTCTCTTTTTGCTGGCATACCACAGCATGGACATTTTGTATTGACCCAGTTGTCTATTTTAGATAATGGGCTTTCTCCATCTTTTGATGTTTCATAACTATTTACAATAGGTAATTCAACAGGTAATTGACTATCTGGAACTGGTTGCCAACCACATTTTTCACAATATATCATTGGTATAGGTTCTCCCCAATATCTTTGTCGTGAAAAAACCCAATCTCTCATTTTGTAGTTTGTTACTTTTTTTGCAACATTACATTGAATAAGTTTTTCAGTAATTTTTTCTTTAGCTTCTTCAACTGTCATTCCACTAAATTCTTCAGAATTCATAAGTTTTATATTTTTTCCAAGATATGAAGTTTTTTCTAAGGCACAATTTGTTACATCTCCTTCAATAACTTGTATGATAGGAATATTTTTAACTTTTGCAAATTCAAAATCTCTTTGGTCATGTGCAGGAACAGCCATAACAGCACCTGTTCCGTAATTTGCTAAAACAAAATCTCCAATATAAACGGGAATTTCTTTGTTATTTACTGGATTTATAGCTATTATTCCTTCTAATTTGCAACCTGTTTTTGTTTTATTTAACTCTTGTCTTTCAAAATCACTTTTTTTGGAAGTTAAACTTATATATTCTTCAACTTCTTTCCAATTTTTTATTTTATCTTTTAAACTTTTAACTAATTTGTTTTCTGGAGCGAGAACCATAAATGTTATTCCATAAATTGTTTCAATACAAGTTGTAAATATTTCAAAACTTCCACCTTGTTTTATTTCAAATTTAACTTGAACTCCTTCACTTTTACCAATCCAATTGATTTGATTTGTTTTTATATGTTCTAAATAATTAGTTTCTTTTAAATCGTTTATTAACTTTTCAGCATACTTTGTCATTTTTAAAATCCATTGGCTTTTAGGCTTTTGTGTTATCTCTTCATGACATTGACAACATTTCCCACTCTCAACTTCTTCATTTGCCAAAACTCCACAATTTGGACAAAAATTTACTAGTGTTTCTTGTTTTTCGGCAAGTCCATGCTTGAAAAATTGTATAAAAAGCCATTGTGTCCACTTATAATAATTAGGATCACAAGTATTTATTTCTCTTTCCCAATCTATAGATAGTCCCAGCATTTTCAATTGTTCTTTGAATGTTTGAATATTTCGAGAAACAATTTCTTGAGGTAATTTATGTTCTTTTATAGCTGTTCTTTCAGCTTCTAATCCAAAAGCATCACAACCCATTGGAAATAAAACATTTTTTCCTTCAAGTCTTTTTTTTCTTGCAACGGCATCTAACGCAGTGTAACTTCTGACATGACCAACATGAAGGCCTTTACCACTTGGGTAAGGAAATTCAATAAGTACATATGAGTTTTTTTTACCAGGCTCAATATTATTAACTTTATATCTTTTTTCTTTTTCCCAAATATTTTGCCATTTTTCTTCTATCTTTTTAAAATCGTAAGGTTCCATTTTTTCTCCTTAGTTATTTCATTTTTACAGGTGTTTTACTAGAACTGTCTAGATCTAATCTATATAAAGCAATTTTATTAGATTTTGAAGTGTCGTTTGCGAAAAAGTAGAAAAAGTCATCATCTAAATCATAAAAATCAGTTTTTATAGTTAAACTACCACTTAATTTTTCTGCGGTTGCATCAGTTTCAAGTAAACTTTTTCTGTAAATACTGCTTGAAGCAACATAATATAAATAACCGTTTCTTGATCCTATAATCGAAGTAGCAGATTCAACAAAAACTTCTCCTTGAGTATTATCATAGTTTTTAACTATAATTTTACTATTACCATTTATATAAGCAATGCCTAAATTTTTATTTTCATACTCACCAAGTGAAATTGCGTTCGTTGTACTAGAAGATCCTAATTCAATATGTTTTTTTTCAGTTGATAAGAAATTTTCGCCATCTAATGAATTTGAATAATATGAATATGATGAAGCTGAACCAAAAAGCTCATTTCTTACATAAAAAAGTTTTCCAGAGGTTAGTGATTTTAAAGTTATATTAATTTTATCTTCATTGTATAACTCTGTTATTAATCCATTTTTTATGTCAACTTTTAATAATTTGTTACCATTACTTAAACTTCCAATTTTTTCTTTGTCAACTGTATAATATATAAAGCAATCATTCGTTATAGGATTTTCATCATTGTTAACAACAGTTGTTCTGCTTGGCAAAATTGCGTCTGTAACATTATTTATTGTTTTGTTTACTTTTCCTGATTCATTGATAATCAACAAGCTACTACCATCATATATAAGCAAATATATATTATTATCAATCATGGTCATTGAAAATTTTCCACCATCAAATTTTTGTGTTTGGTAAAATTCTTTAACATTAGATCCATCTAAATTACAAGAATAAAATGTTATAAGGTCAAACCTAATTCCTGTTTTATCTGAGTCCGTCGTTGGAGATGCAAAGTAAATTTTATCTTTAAATATATATAAACCACAGTTCTCAAAACCAACAGATTTTTTTACCATTAATTGAACATCTTTTAAAACAGGTGTCTCAACATCTGCTATTATTTCTGTCGTCATCTTCGCCCTATAAAGCCCTGTTTCAACAACATTTTCTAAAATATATTTTTTCAAAGTTGAATTATCGGCTGACGCAATTTTTAAATATGAGTCAGTAAAATAAACATAATCTCCTTTTGTTACAACAAATCCTCCGTTTCCATATATTTTATCGTTATATGCAGGTCCTCCTGTTAAAATGATTTCATCACTTTCACCACAGCCTGAAAGCGTAATGCCAACAAATATTAAACAAATAGTTAAAAATAATGATATAATTTTCTTCATAACAACCTCTTTATCAAGTTTAAAATATATCATTATACATAATTAATGTCAAACATTTAACCCTTATATAACCCATTTGTTAACAAAGTCAACAATTTTTTTGGTGTAAAAAAACTCATCAGTTGCATAACTTCTTATGTGTTTGGCATTTTTTATTAAATACATTTCGCAAATATTTTTATTGCAAACTTTAAACATTTTTTCAGTCATACTTGATGGAACAAATTTATCAGCTAATCCATGGAAAAATAGAATAGGTAGTTTTGTTTTTTTTACAGCGTCAATTGGACTTACTTTCTTAAGATCAAAATTTGCAATTCTTTTGCAAAAAAAGTTGGATTGCGGTAAAAGCAAAAATGAAGGTATAAGGGCTTTTTTACATAAAACGTATTTCATTTGTTCATACGCATTTGAGTAGCTACTATCTGCTATTACACATTTAACAAAACTAGGCAAATTTTCATTTGAAACTAACAATGTTGTTGCTGCTCCCATGGATTCTCCAAAAATAATAATCTGACAATTTTTGTTAAATTTTTCATTTAATTCTTCAATCCATTTAACTATATCATTTTTTTCAAAATATCCCATGCTTATATTTTTACCAGTGCTTAAACCATGAGTTCTTAAATCTGGAGCAAAAATACTAAAACCATTATCAAAAAATATTTTTGCTTGTGGACTTATATCAACATGATTGCCATAATAACCATGTATTAATATTGCAATTTTATTTGAATTATTATTTTGTATAAAAAATCCAGTAAGAGTTTGGTTATCACTGGTGATTTTCAATTTTTCTATCTTATGTTTATTCCACCATGAAGGATCAATTTTATATTCACTAAGTGTTTTTCGAAATTTTTTATTGATTAATTTTCCTATTATTCCTTTTCTTTTAAGGGCCATAGAAAAAGTTATATATCCACTTATAAACCATAGAATAATTAAAAACATAACACAACCTAAAACAATTCCATAAATTAAAAAAATATTCATATACTCTCCATAAGTATTATAAAAAATAAATCCATTTTTACAAATGGATTTTAAAACATGAATAATTGTGAAGACATAGGTAGTAACAAACATGATATGATTAAAGCTATTATAACGATTAATAATTGAACATTAAATTTAATTTCTTTAAATTTTACCATTTTTATTGTTTCAATAATCAATCCAGCAAATGCTAATGCAAATCCAATAAAGAAAAAAGATGCACATGCAAGCAATGAACTATTTGATATTTTTACTAAAGGTATAAAACCAACTAGCATAGAACAAAAAATAGATATAATTGCCAGAGTTATAGAAATGAAATTCAAACTAAATAAATCTTTAAATCGAAAGTTTTTATTTTTTTTATTCGTATTTAAAATTATTTCTTTTTGTTCGTTATCATTATCTTCATTATTATCATATATTTCATATTCAGTCATAGTTTTCTCCTTTTTCTCATTATAACACAAAATATTAAAATATTTAATATTTTTTTATAACTTTCTTAAATATAATTATGTTAAAATAAGAAAAAAATGTTAATTATAAAAAAAATTAATAAAAGAAGCTTCTGTTAAACAGCTTCTTCAGTTTTACTTTTAAACACAAATTTCGGTTTTTCTAAACCTAAAATTACTTTATCATCAATTATGATTTTTTCGATATTAACTTTACTTGGAGCATCAAACATTACATCTTGCATTGATTCTTCAATTATTGCTCTTAATCCTCTCGCTCCCGTTTTTAATTCTTTTGCTTTTTTTGCTACTGATTCAACAGCACTTTGAGTTATTTCTAAATCTATATTATCCATTTTAAATAATTTCATATACTGTTTAATTAAAGCATTTTTTGGCTCTGTTAAAATTTTAATAAAAGCATTTTCGTCTAATTCATCTAAGCTAACATAAACAGGTAATCTACCTATCAGTTCTGGTATTATACCAAATTTAATTAAATCCCCTGGTTGACACTCTTTGAAAAGATTTAATTTTTCTTTTTCTTCTTTTGATTTAATATCGGCGATAAATCCTAAGTTTGAATTATTTATTCGACCTTCTATTATTTTATCTAAGCCAACAAAAGCTCCACCACAAATAAACAGAATATTTGTTGTGTCTATCTGGATCATTTCCTGTTGGGGATGTTTTCTGCCACCTTGTGGAGGAACACTTGCAATTGTTGATTCAATTATTTTTAACAAAGCTTGTTGTACCCCTTCACCTGACACATCTCTTGTTATTGAAACATTTTGGCTTTTTTTTGCAAGTTTATCAATTTCGTCAATATATATTATTCCTCTTTCTGCTTGCGCAATATCATAATTTGCATTTTGTATTAATTTTAATAAAATGTTTTCAACATCATCGCCAACATATCCTGCTTCAGTTAAAGTTGTTGCATCACAAGATGCAAAAGGAACATTTAAAATTTTTGCTAATGTTTTAGCTAATAAAGTTTTTCCACTCCCCGTAGGTCCAACCATTAAAATATTACTTTTTTCCAATTCAATATCATCTTTTTCAGTAATTGAATTTTTAACATTATTAAAATTATAATTTATTCTTTTATAATGATTGTATACAGCAACAGACAAAACTTTTTTTGCTTCATCTTGGCCAACTATATATTCATCTAATTTGTTTTTTATTTCTTCTGGAGTTAGTAGCTTTAATTCTGATAATTTATTTTTTTTATTTTTGCCCTCAATCATTTCTTTACATAGAGCAACACATTCTTCGCAAATAAAACTATCACCATCAGGGTTTCCTATTAATTGTCTGCTAGGACCTTCTGGCTTGTCACAAAATGAACATTTATATAATTCTTTTTCCATATTATCCATATTATTTCGCTATTTTCAAAATTTAACCAAAATATTATATTTTCTTTTGTCTTTTTTCAATAACTTTGTCGATTAAGCCGTATTCGCAAGATTGATTTGCATTCATATAATAATCTCTATCTGTATCTTTTTCTACTTGTTTTAAAGGTTTTCCAGTTTGTTCTGAAAGAATTTGATTAATTTTTGCTTTTATTTTTTGAATTTGTTTTGCCTGAATTTCAATATCACTTGCTTGACCTTGAGCCCCACCCAAAGGTTGGTGAATCATAATTTCAGCATTAGGAAGCGCATAGCGTTTGCCTTTCGTTCCACTTGACAACAAAAAAGCTCCCATTGATGCTGCTAAACCAATACATATTGTTGATACATCACATTTAATATAATTCATTGTGTCATAAATAGCCATTCCAGCTGAAACACTTCCACCAGGACTATTTATATATAAACAAATATCTTTATCTGGATTTTTGCCTTCTAAATAAATTAATTGTGCAACAACATTATTAGCTACGGCATCATTAATTTCACCCGTTAAAAATATAATTCTATCTTCTAATAATCTTGAATATATGTCATAAGATCTTTCTCCATTCGCAGTTTGGTCAACAACCATTGGTATTAACATATTTCACCTCTTTTTTAATATTATCTAATAATTAAATTATATTATTGTTACTTTTTAAGAAATCTAGCATTTTTTTCATTAAAATGTCGTTTTGATAATAAGCGATAGTTCTATTATCAAGCGATTTTTTATAATCTTCAACATTCTTTTTATATTTATCAGCAACTTCTGCCAATGTTTTGTCTAATTCACTATCACTAACAATCATGTTTTCTTTTTTTATTAAAGCTTCCAAAACTAATCTAGTTTTAACGGTATCTTTTGCTTGTTGTTGTCTTTCTTCTTTCAATTTTTCAATAGTTGTTCCTAAATAATTAAGATAATCTTCCAATTTAATTCCTTGATATGAAAGTCTCATTTCTAAATCTTTAATAAATATATCTAATTGTTTATCTATTAAAATTTTTGGAATATTAACCTCGCTGGTTTCAACTATTTTTTCAATTAAATCATTTTCAACTTTGCGTTCTTTTTCCATTTCTAATTTTTCATCTAGTCTTTTTTCAATATCTTTTTTATAATCTTCCAAATTTTCGAATTCACTAACATTTGAAGCAAATTCATCGTTTATTTCTGGAATTTCTTTGCTTTCAATTTTTTTAACAATAACTTTAAATATTGCAGGCTTTCCAGCCAAAGATTTTTCGTGGTAATTTTCTGGAAATTTAACATTAATATCTTTTTCCTCTCCAACTTTCATTCCAACAATTTGATCTTCAAAGTTATCTATAAAACTATGGCTTCCCAATTCTAATCTGTAGTCCTGTGCTGTCCCACCATCAAAAATTTCTCCATCAACGCTACCTGCAAAATCAATTGTGGCAAAATCGCCAATTTTTGCTGGTTCAATAGATTCAACAAATCTTGCTTGTCTTTCAGCAATTTTTTTTAATTCGTCATCAACATCTGATTTTTTTATTTTTTCCTTGCTTTTTTCAACAGTTAAATTTTTATAATCTCCAAGTTTAACTTCAGGCATTAAATCTACTGTTGCAACCAAAACTATTCCATCTTTTTCAAATTTTTCAATTTTAACATCGGGTTGAGTAATAGGTTCAATTTGTAAATTATTATCTAAAAAATTGTTGTATTCGTCTGCAAATGCTATTTCTAAAGCATAATCCAAAAAAACACCTTCTCCGTATTGTTTTTCAATTACCTTTCTTGGCGCTTTACCTTTTCTAAATCCTTGCACAGTGTATTTATGTTTAGTTTGTTCATAAGATTTTTCAATGCTTTCTTCCCATTTTTCTTGTGAAATTTTTATTTCAACTTCTAATTTATCATTCTCATTTTTTCTAATATTGTAACTCATTTTTTTCTCCTTAATTTTTAATTCTGGCGTATTATATCACACTTAAATAAACAAAACAAACTTTTTGTTGCAAATTAAAAACTGTAACTAAATAAAGTTTGACTAAACATTAAATCTAAAAACGATAATATCTCCGTCTTGGACAATATATTCTTTTCCTTCTATTCTAACTTTGCCCTTTTCTCTTGCATTATTATAAGATCCTGCTTCAATTAAATCATTATATTTCACAACTTCTGCTTTTATAAAGCCTTTTTCAAAATCTGTATGAATTTTACCTGCTGCTTGTGGAGCTTTTGATCCTTGTTTTATTGTCCATGCTCTAACTTCTTTTTCTCCTGCTGTTAAAAAGCTCATAAGACCTAAAATTTTATATGAAGCCATAATTAATTTATCCAATCCAATTTGGTCAATTCCAAGTTCGTGTTTAAAAAGGCTTTTATCTTCATCTGAAAGTTTTGAAAGCTCTTCTTCAATTTTTGCACACAACACAATAACTTCTGCATTTTCTTTTTGTGCAATAGTTTTAACTTGCTTAACATAGATATTATCTTCTTTATTAATATCTTGTTCTTTGATGTTTGCAACATATATTATTGGTTTTGAAGTTAAAAGGAAAAAGGAATTTAAAATTTTAGCTTCTTCAGAGTTAAGAATTAAAGATCTTACAGGATTTCCTTTTTCTAAACAAGCTTTAACTTTTTTCAAAACTTCAAATTCTTCAATAGTAGATTTTTCACCAACTTTTAATAATTTAGAAGTTTTTTCGAATTTTTTATTAACAGTTTCTAGGTCAGCAAGAATTAATTCAAGATTTATAATCTCAATATCTCTTTTTGCATCAACTTTTCCATTTACATGTATAATATTTTCATTTTCAAAACATCTAACAACGTGAATAATAGCATCAACTTCTCTTATATTACTCAGGAATTTATTGCCTAAACCTTCACCTTTGCTTGCACCTTCAACAAGTCCAGCAATATCTACGAATTCTATTGTTGCAGGGATTATTTTGTTTGTTTTATAAAAATTAGCTAAAACATTTAATCTTTCATCTGGTACATTAACAATTCCTATATTTGGTTCTATAGTACAGAAAGGATAGTTTGCGCTTTCAGCTTTGTTGTTAGTTAATGCATTAAATAAAGTACTTTTCCCGACATTTGGAAGTCCGATAACACCAATTTTCATTATTTCTCCTAAAATACAAATAAAAATTAATTCTAGACATAGAATATAATAAAAAGGAGAATTTTGCAAACAAAATGACTGTATGGATTGCTTTAATTTTGGGAATTGTACAAGGATTAACTGAATTTTTACCTGTGTCTAGTAGTGGCCATTTAACACTTTTAAATAAAATTTTTGGAATTAATGGAGATACATTATTATTAACAATTTTGTTGCATATAGCAACTTTGTTTGCTGTTTTCTTTGTTCTAAGAAAAGAAATTTTTGAATTAATAAAAAAGCCTTTTTCTATTGAAGCTAAAAATTTATATATTGCCACAATTCCCACTGTATTAATTGTTATACTTACAAAAAATTTTTTAGAAGATTCATTTGCAAGTGCTAAATTATTGCCATATTGTTTTTTAATAACTGCAATTTTATTAACAGTTACAAACATTATTGATGAAAAAAATAAGAAAAAAAATTATTATTATCCTGAGAAAGGATTTAGGAAAAATGTTTTTTCTTCCATAACAATGGGCATTGCCCAAGGATTAGCAGTTTTGCCAGGAATTTCTAGAAGTGGTGCAACAATTTGCGCAGGATTGATAGCAGGAGAGAACAGAGAAAAAACAGCAAAGTTTTCTTTTCTTATGAGTATTCCAATTATAATAGCATCAATGATTTATGAACTATGGAAAGGTGATTTTGGAATTGTTAATGGGCAGGGAATGTTAAGGTTTGTTGTTATTTCATTTATTTCAGCTTTTGTAGTTGGTATATTAGCAATTAAACTTATGCTAAAAGTTGTGCAAAAAGCAAAATATTACTGGTTCTCTTTTTATTTGGTTATTATTGCTATCGTTTCATTTTTCTTTGTTTAATAAAATTATTAAAAATGTCTAAATTTATAATAAATGTTAATACTTGTTATAAAGCGAGGTAAAAATGAGAAAAAATAGTATTAGCTTAGAAGAAGTTAAAAATAAAATAAAAGAATTGAAAGGTAAAAATATTGCAATGGCAATAAATAGAGGTAGAAAAAAAATTGATTATTTTAATGCAATTATAGACAATATATATCCAAGCGTTTTTACAGTTAAAGTTAATGAAGTAAATCAACTTGACACTCAAACATTTTCTTATTTTGATGTTCTTTGCGGAGATGTTGAAATTAAGGCTTTATCTGGAGCATAATTTTTTTTATAAAGTAAAATTATGTTGAATTTTGTCGAAAATTTGATATAATGTCCGTTGTGAAG
Source organism: uncultured Clostridia bacterium (assembly GCA_944381245.1). Classification (GTDB taxonomy): domain Bacteria; phylum Bacillota; class Clostridia; order Christensenellales; family UBA1242; genus UMGS687. Next base: position 5,271 of record CALWKK010000012.1, on the reverse strand, counting down.
ACAAAATTTTTGACGAGTTTCATAAAGTATGTTGTAATTATTGCCTTAATAATGTTCATTTTAATTATTGCAGGATGTTGCTTTAATAATAATGAAGAAGATGAAGATAAGACAGTAAATATAGATAAAGTTGATGTTTCTGAAGAAAATCAACAAAACTTTTTTTACGAAAAGTTTGATTTAGTAGAAGAATGCAATATCATAAAAAATGATGAAGAATATAATTTATATGTTGAAATAATTCCTTTTAGAATAGATTATGAAATTAAGTTAGAAGTTGCTAATCCTGAGATTCTTGATTGTTCATTAAATTTTTGTAAAGAAGAACAAAAGTTGTTTTTAAAAATTAAACCTAATAACGCAGGACAAACTTTTATTAAAATTAATGTGCCAATGCAAAATGGATTTGTTGAAAAGCAATGTGAAATAAATATTCAAAATCAAGAAGAAAATTTTGAGTTAAGTTTTTTAGGTGAAAAAAATTTTTTATCAGGTAAAAAAGCTGATGAAAGTTACGAGATTTACAGTGCATATGTCAAATCTTGTCAAAATTTGTCAGTAGAGAACTTTATTATAAATAAATCTGATAATATAAAAATTGTGGAAAATTCAGTTAATATTTTTAATCATAATGAAGGAACAACTTATTCTTTTGATTTTATCATTGTATCAGGAAAAGTATTTAATTTACAAGTTGTTGCTTCAAAAAAATATGACAATATAAATTATATTATAAATACAGGAAATCTTTCATATGATTCAAAGGAATTTGTTGATGATGTTACATATCAAATTTATGATAGTAATGGTATGTTATTGTCAAATGAAAGTAATTATGATTTGTATATTAAAAACAATGATTATGAAAATTTAATGATTTCTGATGGGTTAAACATTTATTATGATTTATTAATAGATCCAAATATCTTTGATTTGTATTATGATAGTACAATATTAGATGTAAATCTTAATCAAGATAAGATTAGAATTAGTCCTTTAAAGGCTGGGAAATGTGAATTAAAAATAGTTGCAAAAGATGGCTCAATGTTTTTTAAAACGATAACAATAAACAACAAAATATTTTATTCTAAAACTTATAATATTAATATAAATAATAAAGTTACGAGCTATCAATTAACAGAAATAGAAAAATTAATTCTAAAAAATAATATTGTGAAACTTGAAAAAGGTGAAATGATTGAGATAAAAATAACTAAAGATAAAGTTTACGCTCAGTCTATGTTTTCAATTGACTTAATTGAAAATGAAATTTTTAAAATAGAAAGAATAGTTGAAAATGATGAAATAATTCTAAGAATAATTGCCAAAAATAGTGGAGAATCGATATTAAATATAAATAAATTAGGAGAATTATTTTCACAATTAAAAATAAAAGTTATTGAACCAGATTATAAATTATCAATAATAAATTATAACGAACTTGCAATTTTTGATGATGAAAATAATAAAATTACTATAAATTTTGATGAGACAAATAATTTATATTTTGAATTTGTTTTATTAAAAGATGATCAAATAATAAATGGAGCTTTATACAATGTGAGTGTTTCAGATAATTCATATTGTGATTTTGATGACCAAATATACGCTAACTTGTTTTTAAAAATATTAAAAGAAGGAGATTTTTATATAACCATAAAAGAAATAACGACAGAAACAACAAGAACGATAAAGGTTGTTGTTTTATGATGCAAAAAAAAGGAAAGGGTAAAATGAATGAAACAATATGCGCTATAGCAACACAGCTAGGAAATTCAGCAATTAATATAATAAGGATTAGTGGTAATAAAAGTAAAGAAATTGCCGAAAAATTTTTTACTTCTAAAAATTTAAACTTTAATTTTATAGAGCCAAGAAAAATGTATTATGGAACATTTAAATATCAAGAAATTAATGAATCTTGTTTAATGGTCTATTTTAAATCTCCATATTCATACACAGGTGAAGATGTTGTTGAATTCCAAATTCATGGAGGAGAATTTTTAGCAAAAAGGATTTTGCAAATTATTTCTTGTTTTTGCCAATTAGCAACTCCAGGAGAGTTTTCTAAAAGAGCTTTTTTTAATGGAAAAATAACATTATCTCAAGCTGAAGGAATAATTGATTTAATAAATGCAGAAAGTGAAGAAGAATTAAAAAGCGCATATAATCTCTCAACAGGTGCATTTAATAAAAATATATTTGAAATACAAAATACTTTAAAGAATATTCTGGCACAAATAGAAGTTGCGCTAGATTATCCTGAACATGATGAAGAATTAATAACTGTAATAAAATCTAAAAAAGAATTAATCAAAATAGAAAAAAATTTAAATGAATTATTGGCAAATTCAAGCTCGGGAGAAAAATTGAAGAATGGAGTTAATATAGCAATTATTGGAAGCCCGAATGTTGGAAAGTCCAGTTTATTAAATGCAATTTTAGGAAGAGATCGGGCAATAGTTAGTTCTATTGCAGGGACAACACGAGACACAGTTAATGAAACGATAATTTATAAAGGAGTTAAATTTAATTTTACTGATACAGCAGGGATTCGAGAAATTTCTGATGAAATTGAGAGACAAGGAATTGAAAAAGCAAAAGAAGAAATAAAATTGGCAGATTTAATTTTATTTGTTATTGATAGTTCAAGAGCTCTCACGAAAGATGAAGAAAAGATGTTAAATGAATTAAACGCCGGTAAAACAATAATGGTATATAATAAAAAAGATATTTCTATAGTCAAAGGAATAAATGAAAACGCAATTGAAATAAGCTCTTTATACAGAGAAAATATAAATGAGTTGCTTGAAAAAATATATGAAAAAAGCATTAAAGAAAAGATAGATACAACAAAAATTGTGTTGACAAATTTAAGACATATTAATATATTAAAAGAAGCAGTTACGATATTAAAAGATACTGTTGAAAACATTAATAATTTGACTCTTGATGTTTTGGCTTTTAAAATAAAACAAATTTGGAGCGAATTGGGAAAAATTACCGGCGAAACAGAAAACGAACAAATTATTGATGAAATATTTTCAAAATTTTGTTTAGGGAAATAAATGTGGAAATAGATTGTATTGTTATTGGTGCAGGACATGCAGGGTGCGAAGCAGCGCTTGCTCTTTCGAAATTGGGGAAGAGTGTTCTTTTGACTTGTTTGAATTTAGATTCTATTGCATTTTTGGCTTGTAATCCTTCAATAGGGGGGACAGCTAAAGGCCATTTGGTTTGTGAAATTGATGCATTAGGTGGGGCGATGGGAATTAATGCAGACGAAACGGCAGTTCAAATAAGAATGTTAAATGAAGGTAAAGGGCCAGCTGTTCATAGTTTAAGGGCTCAAGTTGATAAAATTAAATATCATTCAAGAATGAAATATATTTTAGAAATGGATAAAAATATATTCATTAAACAAGCAGAAGTTGGTGAAATTCTAGTTGAAAATGCACAAGTTTGTGGGGTAAAAACCACTCTTGGTGAAACTTTTATGTGTAAAAGTGTTATTGTTTGCACTGGAGTGTATCTAAAAAGTAGAATAATAATTGGGGAATTTTCTCAAAATATAGGTCCGAATGGTTTCGCAAGTGCGAATAATTTAACAAAAAGCTTGTTAGATTTAGGTATTAAGATAAGACGATTTAAAACAGGTACTCCAGCGAGAATTAACGGACGAACTATTAATTTTTCCAAGCTTGTAAAACAAGGAGGAAATGATGGACTAAGTTTTTCTCCAATGTCAAATAATAGTAACAAAAATACTATGTTTTGCTTTGAAACATATACTAATCAAAAAACGCATGAAATTATAAGAAAAAACTTAAACAGAGCTCCTATGTTTAGTGGAGAAATAAAAGGAGTCGGTCCAAGATATTGCCCGTCAATAGAAGATAAAATAGTAAGATTTCCAGAAAGGGAAAGGCATCAAATTTTTTTAGAGCCGGAAGCAATGGGGACTAATGAAATATATGTACAAGGAGTCAGTACTTCTTTACCCGTTGATGTCCAAAAAGAATTATATGCTTCTATTTCAGGCCTTGAAGAAGCGCAAATAATGAGAAATGCATATGCAATTGAATATGATTGTATTGATAGCCAACAATTAACATTAACTCTTGAAAGTAAAAATATTTCCGGATTGTTTTTTGCAGGACAAATTAACGGTACAAGTGGATATGAAGAGGCGGCGGCGCAAGGATTGATTGCAGGAATTAATGCGTCTTTAAAAATAGATAAAAAAGAACCTTTGATTTTAAAAAGAAATCAAGCTTATATTGGTGTTTTAATTGATGATTTAATAACAAAAGGAACAAACGAACCCTATAGAATGATGACAAGTAGGGCTGAATATAGATTATTATTAAGACAAGACAATGCAGATCAAAGATTAACGGAAATAGGAAGGAAAATAGGGTTGGTCGACGATGAAAGATGGGAAAAGTATTTATTAAAGATAGGTGTTTTAAATAAAATTAGAAATAAATTGGAAATTTTACTTAAGGTGGATAAAAAATTAAAAAATTTTTTAGAAAGTAATAACGAAAATATACCTTCAAATTCAATTAAAGCTTTAGATTTATTAAAGAGAAATAATATAGATATTTATAAAATACAAGATGAATATAAATTGTTTGAAGATAACGAAACCCAATATTTAAATATTATAAACACAGAAATTAAATATGATGGCTATATAAAACAACAAAATGATGAAATTAAAAAAATGAAAGAATATGATAATTTTCCTTTAAGTGAAAAATTAGATTATTCAGAAATTAAAGGTTTAAGAATTGAGGCACAACAAAAATTAAACAAAATAAAACCAATTAATATTGCTCAAGCGTCAAGAATTTCAGGTGTGTCGCCGGCAGATATTACTGTTCTTATGATTTATTTAAAAGGTAAAAAATGAAACAAATTTTAAAACAAATTTTAAAGAATAAAGGTATAAAAATAGAAGAAAATCAACTTGAAAAATTTGATCAATTTTATAATTTATTAATGGAAGAAAATAAAAGACAAAATTTAACAAGAATAATATCAAAAGAAGATGTTGCTACTAAGCATTTTTTTGACTCTTTAGTAGCTATAAAGTTTATCCCAAACAACTCAAATATTATTGACATTGGTGCAGGAGGAGGATTCCCTTCAATACCATTAAAAATAATGAACAGTTCTTTAAACATAACAATGGTAGATAGTGAAAATAAAAAAGTTGAATTTTTAAATACAATACTAAAAAAACTTAATTTAGAAAAATGTAAT
>CALWKK010000011.1 GCA_944381245.1 uncultured Clostridia bacterium | reverse complement strand
GCTTTTACAAAAAAATATAAAGTCTATGTTAGAACCTATAAAGTGCCAAACGACCTCAAAGGCAAAAAGGAAATTGAAAAGTTTAGAATAAATTGTCAACTAGAATTTAAAGAAGAGGTAGACAAAAAATCAAAAGGTATTTTAGCAAATGAAGGTAAGAAAATTTACTTTTATGATTATGCAGAAAAATGGGTAGAAGATATATTAAGATATAATAATGACGCATATAATCACTACTCACACTGCAAATTGCACTTAAAAATTTTCAAGGAAAAGTTTGGTCTATATACTTTGGAAGAAATGACTTTACCAGTCATTCAACAATTTTGCGATTGGCTGTGTGAAAGAACATATAAAAAAGAAATAATAATTGTTAAGAAAGACATTCGACAAGCAATGGAAGAGCAAAAAGTTTCTTTCAAACAAACTTGGCAAGAGTGTGGCATATCAAATGCCACCCTTTGCACCGCCTTAAAAGTTGGAAATAGAATAAGCAAAGATACAGCGAAGAAAATTTGCAACTATTTAAATATCAACTTTAATTCATATTTTGAAATGAAAAGCGAAGAAGTCCCATATTCAAGGTGTGCCAATAAATCTCTCAAAACAATGCTTCATTCAATTTTAGCAAGAGCAGTCCAAGAAAGGCTGATACCAATCAATTATGCTACAAAGGAATATACAAAGTCAGTTACTGGAACAAAGGGCAAAAAAGAGATATACGACACAATAGAAGATATAAGAGAATTTGTCGCAAAAGCAAACGAAGAAAAAGATATAAGGAAAAAGGTCGCTTTTCTTATAGGTTTAAATTTAGGTTTGAGAGGTGCGGAAATTGCAGGACTTGAATGGAAAGATATAGATTTTGAAAATGAGATAATATCAATAAATAAAAATACTATGTATGTGAATGGTTTTGGAATAATCACAAAAACAACTAAAAACAATTCCTCAACAAGAATAATAAGATTGCCGTCAAATTTGGTTAGTTTACTGAAAGAATATAAAGTTTGGTGGGATGAGGAAAAAGCAAAGCATGGCGATTTGTGGGAAAAGACAGATAGACTATTTGTTCAAAATTGCGGAAAGGATATGTGTAATGCAACTATAAGCAACTGGCTAAAGAAATTTGAAATAGAGAATAACCTTAAACATGTTACCTTGCACGGACTAAGGCATACGAATATAACAATGCAAATAACAAATGGTGTTGATATAAAGACGGTTTCAGCAAGAGTTGGTCATAGTGATACACAAACAACTCTTAATATTTATTCACATTACACAAAAGAAAGTGATAAAAAAGCAAGTGATTTAATTGATAAGATAATTTGTGGATAGAAAAAAGGCACTTGTTTTAAGTGCCTTTCCATAGATTTGGTGCACCTTGAGGAGCTCGAATCCCCAACCTTTGGTTCCGTAGACCAACGCTCTATCCAATTGAGCTAAAGGTGCATATTGACGATTTTTCAAGGATTTTTATAAAGTTTTTTATAAAATTTTTATAAAAAATTATTTTTGTACTCTTTAAAACCCCTAAAACCCTTTAAAATAGTGGTATCTTTTAGACTTGAGCAAGTAATCCGTAGACGAACGCTCTATCCAGCTGAGCTAGCATCGCATAAATTTGTGTTTTATTTTTCCTAGCGGTGTTATTATAACACAAAAGACCGCATAAAGCAAGTTTTTATATCAAAAAAAGGCAGAAAATTCTGCCTTTTTTAAAATAGTGATGACAAAAGTCTCATAATTGCTTGCAACAGCTTTGTGATCCATCTCTTTTTTTGGAAATAACTTATGCCGACTTCTTTTGAGCATTTGAGGTCGCGATTAAAGATTTCTTCATGCTGTTTGTTGATTTGTTTTGAATAAATGATCACAGTGTCCTCAAAGTTGAGTCCAAAAGAACGATTGTCTGTGTTGCAAGTGCCAATTGAAACTTTGTTGTTGTCAACCAGCCCTGCCAATGTGTCTTTTTCAAAACAGGTTTGGTTTGACGCGCTTGACAGCGTATTCAAATAAAAAATTGCGACAATTAACGCGTTTTAACACACATTTTGACAATACAAACACGCAATTGCGCTGAAATCACCTAAATTTATATAAATTTAAAAAAAGTCTTGACTTCTCTCCCCCCCCCATGTTATACTACTCTTGTAATTTATTCAAAGAGGAGGAAATATGGATTACAAAATTTATCAAAAAAGCCCAAAAGAGATAGAAGAGGAAGAGTCAGTTTATCATTTTGGTGCTTGTATTCTTAAAACGGGTGCGTGGGAGGCTTGCCCAACATACATCTATGATAAATATGGCAAGAAGCGCGACACTTGGTCACTTTCTGTTGCCGAGCTTTATGACATTTGCATGAGAACAGGAAGTTTTGAAATTCTAGAATATAGAAATGATGGTCACGACTCTAAATATGAACGACAATATATAAGAGACTATACTACATTGAAGGAACTTCTTAAAAAAGAGGCGCAACTTACCGATCCTAAGCTTCGTTCACTCAGTAAAGACTTCATCGGCAGTGTTGACAATGATGGATTGCTTGGCAAAGCTCGCACAATTGCAAGCTATAAATCTGACATAGAAGGTGTTGAATGCACGCCTGAGCAAATCGTTGCGGCATATGCAAGATCTGAACAAGAAAAAGAAGGTCAAACAAAATAAAATAGGGTTTTCATTAACCCTATTTTTTGTTATAAAAAACAATTGATAATCCGATGGTTTTCTAAAATAAAAAGAGTGTTAACGCGATTTGCCGATAGCACTTTTTTATTATTTATATTATAACTAAATATTTCTTTGTTTGTTTTGAAAGATATACTTTCAAAAGAAATAAAAATAAAGAAAAGTCTTTAACTATCTAAAATTTTCAGGGTTGATAATTTTCACTATATTTCCGTATTGTTTTGCAAAGCGAACAGTGTTTCCTGTTCCGCTTGGTTTTCCATCTGTTCCGTAGACCAACGCTCTATCCAGCTGAGCTAATGGCGCATATTAAGTTTTCTATTCCTTTTTTATGGGAGAAATCGAACCCAAGACCATCTCTTCCGTAAACCAACGCTCTATCCAGCTGAGCTAAGAACGCATAAAAAAAATAAATAGTTTATATTTCTATATAGAAAGTTATTATAGCAAAATATATAAAAAAAAGCAATAATTTAAAACAAATTTTTAAAATATTAAATTCTTAATCAATATAGTTTTTATAATTATAAAGAAATTTATTGAAAATATTTTTTTATCATTTAAATAAATTAGTATACAACATATAAATTAAAAAACTAATAACAACAAAATATTAAAAAAAATACAAGATACATAAATTGAAATCTTGTATTTTTTCTCGTGGAATTATTTACCTAAACTTAACTCATTTTTAGCAAATTCTAGCATTTTTCCATACCGTTTCTTCTTGTACTTGCGTTTTGCGTTCTGCTCCATTTTAGATAATACTTCAGCTGCTTCTATCATTATCGCTAAATCAGGCCAGCCTGCCGTTTCGATAGCCTGCTTTGCTAATGCATTTTTAACCATTTCCTTGAACTTTTCAATTTGTTTTTTGGTCTTTTCATCTTTCTTTGTTGCGGCTGTAGAATCTTCTGATTTATTCTTTTCTCCTGTTGGATTATCAACTAAATATTTTGCATAACTATCCTTTAACTTTTCGATGAATGATGATGCCCATATTTCTCTATGACAAGCTATTTCAAATTCTTTTAAACCTATCTTAATATATTCATCTTTTTTTTCTTTTTTCTCTGTATCGCTTACTCTAGAATACTCTCCACTATTAACCCTTTCTTTAAACTTTTCCTCGAGCTCTTTTCTCTTATCCTCTTCCCCTTTATCATATTTTTGCTTTGCTAATGCTTTAATCTCTTCATTAATTCTTGTTATAAAATTTTTGTTCGATTTCATTTTTTCTATATTCTCATTGTAAACCATCTGTTTTTGATTTTCTTCTTTTAACGCCTTATCTTGGGCCGCTTGCAATTGAGCAAATAATTTCTTTTCCCATTCTTTAAGTCCATCAGTCAGATCTTTTGGATTTAAAGGTTCATCTTTTGGTTTTTTTTCATGTTTGTCGATTAAATCTCTATCTTCTGTTGAAACTGTAGCATTGTCGATTAAATCTTTATCCTTATCCTCAGGTCGTTCTGCCGATACACCATTTAAACCTTCAATTTTGATTTTATTCATACTTCGTTCTACTTTCTTATCTCTTAATTCAAGGTATAAAGTTTTAGCAAGGTCTTTTCTCTCTTCAATAGTATAAGTTTTTGATATTTTAGTAATGTATTTATCTAACTGGGCAATAAATTTTTTATCTTTGTCATAAACTTTGCTATACAACTCTTTTAATTGTTCAGATAATTCTTTTTTACTCATTTTATTTATCTTATCATTAAACTCCTTCAATTTTTCATTTTCTTTATCATTTTTTATTCGTTCACTATTAGTAGGGCTTCCTGTTGTCACTTCAGAGCTTCCTGTTGACGCTCCAGAGCTTCCTGTTGGCGCTTCAGGGCTTCCTTCTTCTGTTGACGCTCCAGAGCTTTCTGGCGCTCCAGAGCTTTCTGTCGCTTCAGGGCTTTCTGTCGCTTCAGGGCTTTCTGTCGCTTCAGGGCTTCCTTCTTCTGTTGACGCTCCAGAGCTTCCTGTTGACGCTCCAAGGTCTTTATCTTCTTCCTTAGGGGTAACTTCTTCCTCAGGGTTAACTTTTTCCTCATGGGTAACTTTATCCTTAGAGTCTTTATCTTTTTCAGTTGGCTTGCTTGTTTCTTCTTCTTCGGTTTTTTCTTCGATTTCTTCTTCGGTTTTTTCTTCGGTTTTTTCTTCATTTTGTTCAGCAAACTTATTTAAATCTTTTTCTTTTACATTATTTTTGTCTTTTATTATTCTTGCCGTATCCGATTTCCCTATGTCATAGGAAACTACTGCAGACAATAATGACCCCGTTGCTATAGCTATACCAGTTAACACCATTGCAGGAACAAAAATTCCACCAAGAAAAGCTGCTATTGCTGCTGTTGCTATAGTTGCAAAAACTATACTCAAAACAACATATTTCATAGGATTCTTTTTCTCAACATAAACTTGCTCGTCTTTATCTTTTAATTTTTTTTCATCTTCTTTTTCGCCATCACTGTCTTCTTTGTTTAATTCAAAAGCATCTTCAGGTGGCTCTTCTATTATTGAAGAACTTGACTCATCTGGTTCTTTTTTTGCGTCTGAGCTTCCTTCTCCTTCGCTTGAAACTGGTTCTTTTTCTGCGTCTGAACCTCCTTCTCCTTCGCTTGAAACTGGTTCTTTTTCTGCGTCTGAACCTCCTGCCCCTTCACTTTTATCTGAACCTATATCTTTCTCAACCTTTGCCACACCAGGATCTGGGCTTTCACCCCCTCCCTCTATATATGGAATCTCTCTTTCATTTTTTGTTTCTTCCCCATAGTTGTGTGGTTCATGTTTTATTTTATACTTCTTAGAAAGACCTGGAATTTTAGTAAAGATTCCTAGTTGCTTCCCATTTACAACATTTTCATCTATTTTTTCTATTTCTTTATGATTGTCTCGCATCCAATTTATTAAATTATTAACTTCTTCAGCAATTTCTTTCCCATTTTCTATACCACATAAATAAAAAGATTTTGCTTTTGGATAAAAAGCTAGCCCCTTTAACGTCTTTCCATTATCTTCTACAATTGTAATTTTATCTAACGGTAAATAGTTTTTTCCTACGCGAATGAAAATTTGATCACCGTTCTTAATAAATCTTAATTCATAATTCCCTTTTTTATTACTTGCTTGATCAGTTCCATTTATCTTAATGCTGCTTAACTCTATTCCTTTAGGCGTATCTTTTAAAATATTATCAATTTGAGCTGGTATACTTGAACATTCAATACTTTTATTATTGATATCATTTAAAAAATTGTTAGATAAATTATAATTAATTGGACCTTTAATTATTTCCTTTTTCTCCTTATTTTCTTCATAGCATACCCCTGTTGCATTAATATAAATATGCTCATTTAAGTTTATATCAATAGTTATAGAAAATTTTTTATCGAATTTTATTTGTTCAACGTTATCAAAAGTCTGTTCGCTAATCTTTTCGCCTTCAGACGTTCTTATGGTAATTGATTTTTTCCCATCTTTATATATCTTTATCTCAAGTCCATTGTTTTTTTCAAAATCACCAAATATATATCTAGAAAAAACTTTGCCATCTTCATCTATTTCTTTTGTTGGCAAATTCATTGTTACTTCAGCGTCATTTATTTTAAACTCATTGTTTTTCTCTCCCATTCCCCCAACTCCTTTTTTAATATATTATATACATTTTTTTTAAAAAGTCAATATGTATTATAAGTTTAAGAGTATTAAATTTTGTCAATAATGTTGTTATGAAAAATATTTTATTAACTTTTGTTTTGTTATTAATTATTGGGGTTATAACACTTTTTGGGTTATTAGGCAATAAAGAAACAGAAAACACTGAATATTTAAGAATACATATAAGGGCGAATTCAAATTCTGAAATTGATCAATCTGTGAAATACAAAGTTAGAGATGCAGTTGTAGAGGCTATGATCCCCCTTTTAAGCGATTGTCAAACAAAAAAACAAGCAGAAAATGTTATTTCAAATAATTTTTCTTATATTGAATCTGTTGCGAATAATGTTTTGAAAACAAATGGTTTTAATTATATATCCAAAGCGAGATTGGCAAATGAAGAATTTCCGACTAGGTCATATGATGGTATTGTTTTTGAACAAGGTTTTTATGATGCTTTAATTTTAGATCTTGGTGAAGCTGAAGGGAACAACTGGTGGTGCGTTGTTTATCCTCCTCTTTGCTTTTTAAAAACATCGACAAATGGCGAAGACGCTATTTATAAATCTAAGTTAGTTGAAATAATTAAATCTTTTTTTAATTAATCTTGTATATTTATTATTTTTTGCGCAAACTACTAAAAATATTATTAGGAGTTAGTTATGATTTTATCAAAAAAATGGTGGTTTGTTTCAATTTTTTCTTTAGTTTTTATTATTTTTTGTTCTACTTATAATTTTTTTGCTTTTAAAAATTTAGATTATATTCAAGCTGAAACTTCTTATTCACAAAACACAGCCATTCAACAAAGATTAAAAGATCTAGGTTACTATGATGGTCCTATCGATGGAATAATTGGCTGGCAAACAACTCAAGCAATTAAAAATTTTCAATTTGACTATGGTGTTACTGTTGATGGCATTGTTGGCCCTGTAACAGCTAGATTGCTTGGTGTTGATTTAAACGAACAAAATAATAACGATTTATATCTTATTGCAAAATGTGTTTATGCTGAAGCAAGAGGGGAACCCTATGTCGGACAAGTGGCCGTTGCTGCTGTTATTTTAAATAGAGTAAAACACCCAGACTTTCCTAATACTGTTTATGGAGTTGTTTATCAGCCTTGGGCTTTCACTGCAGTTTATGATGGCCAAATAAATTATGAACCAAACGACACAGCTTATAAAGCAGCGCAAGATGCTTTAAACGGTTGGGATCCTACTTATGGTTGCATATATTATTATAATCCAGAAACGGCAACAAGCGAATGGATATTCTCTCGCGAACCTGTTATAACAATTGGTAAGCATGTTTTTGCTATTTAATAAGGAGGTTATATGAAAGATTTAAGTAAAGAAAAAAGTAATATGAGTAAAGCAGGGGTTATAACCCTAATTGTTTTTGTAATTGTTTTAGGCGTTATGATGACTGTGTTTTGCGTCTTATATGCTATAAATAAAAACAAATACGAAACTACTGTTATAGGTTTGGAGAATATTTATCAACGATCTTTTTATGATTTAGTTGAAAATGTGAACAATATTGAAATAAAACTAGGAAAACTTATAAATTCTTCAGATAGTGATTATAGAAAAAAAATGCTGACTGAAATTCATGAAAATGCAAACAGCGCACAGAACAATTTGTCATTGCTTCCTATTCCAATTAATGGGCTTTCTGATACTTACTCTTTTATAAATCAACTTAGCGGTTATACTCAAACTTTATCAAAATTAAACATTGTTGAATTTTCTAATGAACAATACAAAACTTTAACCGAACTTAAAAATTCATTAAGCTTGATGAAAAGTAGATTAAACAAAATTTCAACCGAAATAAATAAAGGTTATAATATATCTTCAAACTCAAACTTGGGGCAAGGAGACTACACAAATTTTACTATTAAATTACAAGGTATAAAAAGTACAAACGTGGATTACCCAACAATGATATATGATGGACCATTTTCAGATTCAGTTGTTAATAAAGAAATTAAAGGTTTAAATTTCAGCGAAATATCTAAAAATGATGCATTGAAAATAGTTGAAAATCTTTATTTCAAATATGAAGAATCAAAAGATATTGTTGAAAATAATAATTTTACAAATTCACACAAAATTAAATATGCTGGAGAAAGTAAAGGCAAATTTAAAACATATGATTTTGAAATAACAACTTCAAATGGGAATAATTATTTTGCCCAAATAACAAAAAAAGGTGGTAAACTTTTAACTTTAAGCTCTTATAATAATAACACTTCAAAAAATATAACTAAAGAAGACGCTATAAAAATTGCTGAAAATTTTGCAAAAAGTCAAGGATTAAACAATTTATATTGTGTTTGGAGCGATATTGTTAATTGTGATATATATTTAAATTTAGCACCTGTTGTAAATGATATAATTTATTATCCAGACTTAATAAAAGTGAAAATAGATTTATCAACTGGTGATATTTTAGGTTGGGAAGCTTCAACTTATTATACAAATCATACAGATCGAACTTTAGCACAAGAATATATAAATTCAGAAGAAGTAAAAAGTAAAATACCTGATGATTTTAAAATAATTCATCAAAAATTAGCTTTAATTCCTTTAGATTATAACAAAGAAGTATTATGTTATGAATTTAAGTGTTCTCAAAATTTATCAACATATTACTTTTACTACAATGTGCAAAATGGAAATGAGGAAAATATTTTAAAAGTTATAGAAACAGACAACGGAAACTTGTTAATGTAAATAAAAAAAATAACAAATTTAATAATTTATCATCAGATTTAAAATTCATATAAAAAGGAACTTTACATTTAGTAAAATTCCTTTTTTTATCTCATTTTTTTTAATTTTTTAATTAATTTTTTTGTTTATAATATTTCACATTGACATTCATATTTAAATTCTATATTTTCTAAATATTTTGATTTATCGGATAATTGGTCTAAATATTTTTTAAACATTTTATTATCCACGGCATTAATTTTTTCATAAATTTTATTTAAATCTAAATTTTCAAATTGTAATTTAGTTATTATTTCTCTGACATTATTTTCTACATATGAATTAATAGCGTTTTCAAGTTTATTTGTTGAAAGTTTATTTGGACTTATATATATATCTTTATCTAAAATTTTTTGATTTACTTCAACTATTCTAACGGTTGGGCTTATTTTATATTCAAATATAGGATTACCTGCTTTATTAAAATCTATATTATATTCAACTTTATTATTTTCTAATATAACTGATACATTAGCATTAGTTAAATTCTCATCAGAAAAATTCTCTAATATAAACACATCTGCATAATTAATTCCTTTTGAATTTTTTGTCCACTTATATTTTAATACTTCTTCTTTAGATAATAAAATTTTTTCTTTACCTTCTTTTAAAACTAATGCTTCTCCACTATTTTCAATGTTTTTCTCTTGAGACTGTTGTGTTGATTCTGTTTGATCTCCACTGGAAACTTCATTCCCTGAAGATTCATTTGATTGTGAACCTTTAGTTTCTAACCCATTTTCATCTGATAATTTTATAACACTCAACAAAGAGCATCGACTAGGGGCATTAGATGAATCATGTACACTCTCAATTGTGCTTTTTTCAAAAAGAATTTTATTTTCGTTAAAAACTGATATTTCATCTAAGGATATCTCGCTTTCTTTAGCCAAAGTTAATGATGCATTGATAACATCTTTTGTTGAATCTTGAACATACATTATCGATGTGTTATTTCCCAAACTGTATTCTCTTATTAAAAAATCTAAAATTTCAACTAATCCAGTTTTACAAGCTAAATCATTAACAAAAACAATACCCGTATGTGATAATCCAATATTTTTCCCTGAATAAACTCCAATTTGAGCTATTGCATCACTAACACTTTTTCCTTTTCCCTCAATTAACTTATAATTTTCTCCAAACATTTGATCAGATTTTGGAGTTAACACAACCGTTGAGATATCATATCCTTCTTCTGTTTTATCAATTCCCAAAGCTCTAACTATTAATGTCGATTGTGTTTCTGGTTGAGCTACTATGACTGGCGGCAAAAATAACAAACATAGAAATAATAAAAAGTATATTGGATGAGTTTTAAAATATTTAAAAGTCTTTTTCATAATACATTCCTTTGTTTTTAAAATTTATATTAGTTATCCCTTTTTTTCTTTTTAGTATTACTCTATTTTTTTTATTAATTTTTTCTATAATAAAACTAATAATATAAAGAAAAAGAGGAATAAAAAATACTATAGAACTCAAAATCGGCACATAATATTGATTGAACACAAATTGTCTCATATCCTCAAATTTAGGAAATACAAAATATATAAATATTAATATAAGAAAATTAATAATTATTAAAGATAATAAATTTTTATTTTTTATTTTTTTATTTACTAGTATATTTTTTAATGAATAAGACAAACATATTATAAATAAACCACCGTGCAAACTGAATAATAAAAGCATTAATGAAACTGCAAGCCAATCAAAATTTCCTATAATATTTGTCAATGGTAAAAATTGAATAATTTCTGAAATTGCTTGAGGATGTGCCATTGCTGTATATTTAAATATTGAATAATCTATAAAATAAAATAAAAAGACTAAAAAACAACCATATAATATTTTAAAATTATAAGATTTATATTTTGTTTCTTTAAATTTTATTCTTCCCATAAAAAACAACATAAATAAAAAATTGCCACTAACAATACTAAACATAAAAGATGTGTTAAATATATTTGAAAAAGTATTTTGAAAAAATGGTCTTAAATCTTGCATAGGTGCAGTAAACAAAGCAATAATCATAAAGATACTCATCATAATTAAAATAATAGGATAAAAAAATTCAGATGTCCTTGCATAAGATTGCGTTTTAAATAAACACAATGAATTGCTTATCGACAATAAAATGAAAGCAAATAAAAACAAAGGGGCTTCCTTAAAAATTGCGTTACGTGCAAAATTATATCCACCTGAAGTTAACAAAATTATTTTTATAAAATAAAAAACAAACAATAAAAATAATATTATTTTTGCAACAATTTTTCCAGTTTTATCACATAAAAATTGATAAAAATCCTTATTTTGATTTTGTTTTAAAAGTTTTAAGATAATAAAATATTCAAGTAAATCAAATATAATAAGAAAAAATAAAGAAAACAATGCATCTATTCCCGATTTTTGATAAAATAAAGATGGCAAAATTGTTAATTTTAACGCAAAAACAGAAATAAATCCAATAATGGAAAGTTGTCGCACGCTAATTGTCTTTATCATATTTCATCCTCGTTTTATTTTTGTTTTTAATGCTTTTAGGTCTTTCTTTCATGTAAATTATATTTGATTTAATAACTCCATCTTTCAAATCAGAACTAATTTTAGGAGAAAAAGGCGCTAAATAACCAACTCCATAATTTTCCAAACTATTTAAATAAGCAATAACAAACACGAATCCTGCAATTATTCCAAATAAACCAAGCGCGCTACCTAAAACAATAAATGTTGCTCTCAATAAGTTTATTTGATCAACTTGATCCGGAATTGTATAAACAGCAATTGTACTTAATGCAATAACCATGACCCCTGGAGGAGAAATTAATCCTGCTTTTACTCCAGTATCCCCTAGCACTAACGCTCCAACTATACTTGTAGCTAACCCTAAATATCGTGGCAACCTTAAGCTTACTTCATACAATATCTCAAATAAAATTAAAATAAAAATAACTTCTAAAAATGGCGTCAAAGGTATAGACGCAGTAGAATTTGCTATAGTAACAAGAAAGTTAATAGGAACAATATTATAGTGATATAACCTAAAGCTTATGTAAGTCCCTGGAATTATTACTGAAAAAAGTAGACCTAAAATTCTTATTACTCTTATATATGTAGCATATTGGCTTAATGAATAGTAATCATTACTATTTTGCAAATCTTCTATAAACATAAAAGGTAATGTTAATACAATTGGTGAATTATCAACTATTATAGCAACCCTTCCTTCCAATAACTTAGCAGAAATTATATCTGGCTTTTCACAATTACCAACTTGTTTAAACATTGATGATGGGTTGTTTTGTAAAAAAGGTATTAAATAATAAGAATCTATAACTCCATCAATATTAATTTTTTTTAACTTTTTTTCAATTCTTTTTACAAGGTTGATACTAACAATTTGATTTAAATAAACTATTGAAATTTTTGTCTGAGATCTTTTGCCGATACTCATCTGTTTTACTGTTAATTCTTGACTATTGAATCTTTTCCTTATTAGGGAAATATTTGTGTTCATATCTTCAACAAAACCTTCTCTTGGACCTTTAACAACAGCTGAGGTTGGGGGTTCGGTTGGAGTTCTTATTGGATATTTAATAATATCAATTGATAGTATTTTTTTTTCTCCTTTTATTATCAACAAAACTTTGTTTGATGATAACTCATTAAGTGATTCTTTTTTAGTAATTAATTTAACATCTAAGGTTTTTAAAACTTCGTTTTTAATTTTATTTATATTAAAATCTTCGTTAACACTATTATTTTTTTTACTAAAATAGTCAATTATTGGACCAATAACAGCATAAGTTAAACTTTTTTCATCTATCATTGTTTTTACAAATATTAAATTAAATTCTTTATTAGAGCAACAAATCTCTTTGATAACAACATCTTCGCTATCATTCATTTTAGCTTTTAAATCTTTACTCGCTCGAAATATCATATAATTATTATGCGAAAATTTCAAGCATCTATTCAACGGTAACACTTTTTGCTAGATTTCTTGGCTTGTCTGGATTAAGTCCCTTCATTAAGCTAAAATTAAAGGCAAATAATTGTAGTGGTATTATCGATAAAACACTTAAAATATCTTCTTCTATTAATGGTAATTCAATTATATTATCTAATTGTTTAAAATCTTTAAATTGTGTTATTACTAACACTTCAGCCCCTCTGGCTTTAACTTCATGAATTGCATTTATGGTTTTTTCTTTAATACTATCTTGAGTTATTATAGCAATAACTAAACTTTTTTCATCAATTAATGATAAAGTTCCATGTTTCAATTCACCTGCACAATATCCTTCACTGTGAACATAGGAAATTTCTTTTAATTTTAAGGCTCCTTCAAATGCTGTTACTGAATCAAATAATCTACCTATAAAGAAAAATTTTTCTTTATTATAAAATTTACAAAACTCAAATTTATCAATTTCTTTAAGCAATTTTTTCGAAGAATTAATTACGCTATTGTTTATTTTTTTATTAATTGATAAACAAGCTAACCCATATAAAGTATAAATTTGTGAAACATAACTTTTTGTTGCAGCGACTCCAAATTCAGGCCCTGTATTGCAAATAATTAAATAATCTGCTAGTCTGGTCATGGTTGAGTTTGGCGTATTTGTTATAACTAAAACAGACGCTCCTTTTGATTTTGCTCTTTCCAATGCTGAAATGGTATCTGCTGTTTCTCCACTTTGACTTATTCCAATAACTAAATCATTTTTATTTATAATTATGTTCTTATATTTAAATTCACTTGATAATTCAGAATATATTTTTTTATTTAAATATTTTTCTAAGATATATTTTCCATATAATCCTGCGTGATAAGCTGTTCCACAACCGACTATTGTTATATTTTTATATTCCTTTATTTTTTTTGAAATATTAAAGAAATTTTTGGTTTGAAACTCTTTATATATGTGTTCTAAAGCAATGGGGATTTCGTTGATTTCCTTTAACATATTATGACTATATTTTTTACTTGTTAAATAATTTAATGCTTTTTTCTTAATCTTTTTTTTATTTATTAGATTTAAATTTTCATCGTAAATTTTTATATAATTTTCACCTATTTCAGCAATATCCATATCACTTAAAGAATAATATTCAAAACAATTATTTATAGCATTAATATCACTTGATATAAAACTTTCTTGATTGTTTTTTGCTATAACTAAAGGGCTATTTTTTTTAAAAACATATATGTTTTGAGGATTATTCTTATAAATTAACGCAACTGCAAATGACCCCTTTAGCTTATCCAAACTATTTTTTATTATATTTAAAATGGATATTTCTTTATTTGAATTATTAATTAATTTTTTGTAATTTTCTTCTAATAATTTTGCTATCACCTCTGTGTCTGTTTCTGAATAAAATTTATAATTAAGTTGACTCTTCAAATCTTTGTAGTTTTCAATAATTCCGTTATGTACAAGTGCAAAATGTTCTGAAAAATGTGGATGACAATTCTTTATATCTGGTTTTCCATGCGTTGCCCATCTTGTGTGTCCTATTGCTAAATTTGATTTTTCACAAAAGTTTATTTTATTTTTTAAGTTTTCAACTTCACCAATAGATTTTATTATCTTTATTTTTCCGTTTTTATCAACATACGCAATTCCAGATGAATCATATCCTCTGTATTCCAATCTTTTTAATCCATCAAAAACATGAAATAAAGCTTTTTCTTTCCCAATATAACCATAGATTCCACACATTAAATTAAATTCTCCTAATTGATATTATATATTATGAAAAAACAACACTAGATGTTTAGTGTTGTTTAAATTATTTGCTTTAAATATGTTTTTTCTTTTTCTAATGTTGTTGTTTCTCCGTGCCCACAATATATATCAATATTATCAAATTCTTTTAATACTCTTCGTATGCTGTTTGTTAATTCTAGTTTATTACCTGTCGGTAAATCCGTTCTACCTAGCCCGTCTTTAAAGAGAAAATCTCCACTAAAAAAAATTTCTTTATTATTTTCTTTCAGTATATAACTAAAACTACAGTTTGTATGACCTGGGGTGTGGATACATTTTATACTTAAATTATCTTTAAATTTGATTTCTTGATTATCTTTAATAAATTTGATTTTAGTTTTATCTATACTAATTTTTGGATTTTTATCTATACTAAATGCTTTTTTTTTATCAATAATTTTTAAATAGGCTTCTTCAGACATAAAAATGTTACATTTATATTCATTTTCAAGCTCTTCTAAGTTTATATAATGATCCCAATGCCCATGCGTCAAAAATATTGCTAAAACTTTTTTATTCTTTGTAATTTTTTTTATTGCATCAAGATTAGCACTAGCTTCAACAATAATAAAATAATTAGCATGTTCTATTAAATAATTATTAGTATTTAATAATGTTCCTTTAATTGTGTAAATTTTCATTAGTTTTTACCACAGCAATTTTTGTATTTTTTTCCACTTCCACAAGGACATAGCTCATTTCTGCCCACTTTTTTATCTGTATTAATTACTGTTTTTTGTTCAACAACATTAATAGGATTTGCAACTTTCATTGGAACAACTTTATGTTCAACCTGGATATTTAAAACAAAAAGTGCTGTTTTTTCTCTTATTTCATGAATTAAATTCTCAAACATATCAAAGCCAATTTTTTTATAAGCAACAATAGGATCATGTTGTCCATAACTTTGTAATCCAATTTCATTTTTTAATTGATTCATTTGATCAATATGGTCCATCCATAAAGAATCAACAACTCTTAATAAAATAAACCTTTCAAAATCATAAAAATCTTTATCGTATTCTTTAAACAGATTAATTTTATCATTAATTTTATTTTCTATTATTCTCAAAATTTTATTAACTAAGTCTTCAGAATCACAATTTTTTACAAATTCTTTATCAATATAATTAGATCCTTTTTCGAAAACTTTTTTTTCTAATGCTTCATTTAATTTTTCCAAATCCCATTCATCAGGAGATTTGTCAAATCTTATAATTGAATTTACTATCTCGTAAATAATATCTGGAAACATTTCCAAAATTTCTTGATGAATATTAACACCATCTAAAACTTTGTTTCTTTCTCCGTAAATTATTTCTCTTTGTTTATTTAACACATCGTCAAACTGTAAAACACTTCTTCTTGCTGAATAATGTCGCATTTCTATTCTTTTTTGAGCTTTTTCTATTTGATTTGCCAAAATTTTAAATTGAAAGGGTGTTTCGTCGTCAATTTTGCAAAACTGCGCAATTTTTGTTAATTTGTCTCCACCAAATCTTTTTATTAAATCATCTTGCAAACTTATATAAAACACGCTTGACCCTGGATCTCCCTGTCGTCCTGCACGACCTCTTAATTGATTATCTATTCTTCTAGATTCATGTCTTTCCGTTCCAATTATATGAAGTCCACCCAAATTAATAACTTCTTCTTTTTCTTTATCACAAACTTTTTTGTAATCGTTATAATATTTTAAAAATTCATTTCTTGCATTAATTAAATTTTCTTTGTCACTTTCAATAAAAGAAGTTGCATGAGATATTTCCTCTTCGGAAAATTGTTCTTCTCTTAACTTTTTAATTGCCAAAAATTCAGGATTTCCTCCCAATAATATATCGGTCCCACGACCTGCCATATTTGTTGCAATTGTAACTGCACCTTTCCGTCCTGCTTGCGCTATAATCTCACTCTCTTGTTCATGATTTTTTGCATTAAGCACATTGTGTTTAATTCCTATCCTTTTTAATTCGTTAGAAATTTCCTCAGATTTATCTATGGTTATTGTGCCTATTAGTACAGGTTGTCCGTTTGCGTGTCTTTCTTTAACATCCTTAATAATTCCCTTAAGTTTGCCTTGATTGCCTGTAAAAATAATATCTGGTGCATCAAATCTTAAATTCGGTTTATTAGATGGAATTTGAATAACATCTAAATTATATATTCCAACAAATTCTCCTTCTTCAGTTTTTGCTGTTCCTGTCATACCACTAATTTTTTTATATAATCTAAAATAATTTTGAAATGTTATGGTAGCCAAAGTTTTATTTTCATTTTTTATATTAACATTTTCTTTTGCTTCTATTGCCTGGTGAAGTCCGTCGCTGTATCTTCTGCCTTTCATTATTCTTCCAGTAAATTCATCAACAATTAATATTTCTCCATCTTTTACAATATAATTTTCATCTTTAATCATTATAAAATTTGCTTTTAATGCATTGTTTATATAATGATTTAGTTCAATATTATCTATATCAGATAAGTTTTCAACAGAAAAAAATCTTTCAGCTTTCTCAACCCCTTTTTCCGTTAAATTTATCGCTTTTGTTTTTAAATCTATTTCAAAATCTTCATCTATCCTTAAATTTTTTGCAAATTTTTGTGCTTTTATATAAACTTCACTTGACTTTATCCCTCTTCCACTAATTATTAAAGGAGTTCTTGCTTCATCAATTAATATACTGTCAACTTCATCAATAATTGCAAAATTGTGTCCTCTTTGAACTTTATCTTCTTTCCTAACAACCATATTATCACGCAAATAATCAAACCCAGCTTCATTGTTAGTACAATAAGTTATATCACATTCATAAGCTTTTTTCTTTTCTTCATTGGTCATTCCACTCAATGCTACCCCAACTGTTAATCCTAGAAACTTATGAATTTTTCCCATCCACTCGGCATCTCTTTGTGCAAGATATTCATTAACTGTAACAATATGAACTCCCTTTCCTGTTAATGCGTTTAAATAAGCTGGCAAAGTTGCAACTAAAGTTTTACCTTCTCCTGTTGCCATCTCTGCTATTCTTCCCTGATGAAGAGCAATACCACCCATTATTTGCACAAAAAAATGTCTCATATTTAATACACGATCCGCCGCCTCTCTAACATTTGCAAACGCTTCCGGCAAAATATTGTTTAAATTTTCACCTTTTAGTATCCGATTTTTTAATTCAATGGTTTTTGCCTTTAACTCTTCATCTGTTTTTTTCTTATATTCATCTTCTAATGAATCAACAGTTTTTGCTATTTTTATTAAATTACTTAATCCTCTTTTTTTAAATAGTCCCATTGTTATCTCCTAGTAGCAAACATTATACTATAAAAGCAAAAAAAATAAAAATGCTTTATAAAAAAAAGCAATAAAAAAATGCTTATCTTCAAAAAAACAACATTTTTCGTATATTTGATAAGCATTTTAATTTTTAATCATCATATTCATCATCATCTTCATCATCGTCATCGTCTATATCAAAATCGTCATCAAACTCATCGTCTTCATCTTGATCGCCTTCATATTCACTATCTTCGTTTTCTTCTTCTAAATCAAAATCATCATCGAGTTCAGCCAAATCCATATCCAAATCATCCATATCATCATCTGTATCAATATCAGTATCATCAGAATTATTTTCATTATTATCATTAACAGTATTTCTAGATTCTTCATCATCGTCAATATAAGACTCCCAGTCATCTTCTATTCCAATGTTGTCTCCATCAAGTTCTCTTTCTTTTGCGCATTGAGAACACATTATTTCATCTGGCCTTATATAATTAGTTTTACAAATCGGACATGTTTCCATTTCCGATTCATCATATGTAGTTGGATCAGCATTTAGTTCAGCTTGACAAACAGAACAATATTTTTCACCTTTATGCATAAAGTTTAACTCACACCTTGGGCATCTAACGTATTCTGAACTCATAATTTTCTCCTTATTAAATTTTTTTGATATTATATAAACATATTTTACTTTTGTCTACTATTTTTATGCAATTTATTGAAAATTTTTAATTTAAAAAATTAAAATAATTATTATATTTATCTTTTTTTTTGACAAAATATATCTATATCGGACAATAATTTTTATATTATTAAAAATTGTTTACTTTTTAGTTATATTGTGATACTATATACCATATAAGGAGAAAGTGTGTGAATTTAACATATCTCGCAGGTTTAGGAGAAATAATTAGAGACTGGTTTTCTGGAATATTGGGGGCGATACTTTCAATTATTCCAAAAACCTTATACTTTCTTTGTACACTAGTTTTTCAATTGCTAGATATTATTCAAATTCTCGTAAGAAAAGTTGCTGGATTAGACACTGTATACTATGAATCAAGTGTTGTTGGATCCGGAACAAGCGCAAATTCACCAGCTGAAGGTGATATCGCTTTAAAATTTATAACTGAGATTTTTACCGGCCAAAATTCAATACTTTCCAATATATTTTGGGCATTTATTATATTAGCATTTATTTTATTGGTTATATCAACTTTTGTTGCTGTTTTAAGGTCAGAATATAAAGGCCTTGATGAAAAAGCAACATCTAAGAGTAAAATTATAGGAAATGCTTTTAGAGCAGTATTTTCTTTTGCTATAGTCCCTATTGTTTGTTTTTTTGGTATATTTTTAGCAAACATAATTCTTAAAGCTTTAGATACTGTGACAGCTGTGGCTGGTTCTGATGGTTTATCTTATACATATGAATCAGAAGGTTCTGAAAACAACTTATCTAATATTTCGAATCTTTTCCATAACAATAAAACATCTAATGGTGTCAATACATATGTAAATTATGTTTTTTATGGAAGCAATAATATTATCCCAACAACTTCAACGCCTATAAGTGGTTTAATATTTCAAGCTTCTGCATATAGAGCAAACAGAATAAGATATTATTCAATTTTTAGATCTAATTTAACAAATCCCGGTGTTGGAGCTGGTATCTTTGATAAATTTCAAACAGATTATGAATCTGCCGCAAATTTTCTGGACGAATGCATTGCTAATACTTATGTTTAAAAAACAAATATAAATTTGACCGAAGCCCCTTTCGAAAAGGATTATTTATTTCCTTTTTCTATTGGATTCCCAAATAGAGCTCCAGATGCCTTTAAAGCATTTGATAAAAATAATGTCATGTTAGTGTGGTATTATTATGATTTATGGTCCTTTGATTTTATTGTATGTATTGGTGCATTATTCATATGCGCTCAATTGTTAGTGTATCTTGCTTTAGGATTAATTAAAAGACTTTTTGAATTAATTATACTATTTTTAATTTCTCCACCAATCGCATCATTAATGCCTCTTGATGAAGGTAACGCTTTAAAAAAATGGAAAGACAAATTTATTGCAAAAACTATATCTGCTTTTGGTCCAATTATTGGTTTAAATTTATTCTTCGTTGTTTTACCTTTATTTAGACAAATTAGATTTTTCAATATAGCCTCAGTGGATTCAATCGTTAATATTTTCTTTGTTATTGCAGGGCTAGTCATGGTTAAAGATTTGGTTGGAACAATATCTGAATTTATCGGTGGAGAAAATTCAATTAATTCAGGAGAATCAATGGCTGGCGATATCGGGAGCACGGTTGCAAAAGTTGGTAAAGCTGTTGCCCTGCCAACAGGATTAGCAGTTAAAGGAATAAAAGGCATTGGCAAAGGAATAGGAAAAGTAAAAAAAGGTATAGACAAAAAAAGACAAAAAAATGCCCTTAATGCTGCTGCACTAGAACATATGACAGATGAGGAAAAAAACTCTTACGCCGCCGGGACTAGAAGCATGCAACGCAAAATGTTAAGAAATGCGCGTGCAAATATGAGCGACGAACAAAAACAAGAATATTTGTCCACTTATAAAGGTGGAATTACATTAAAAAGAGCCCAAGCCAACACACAAAAAAGTCGCGATAAAGCAAAAGAAAAAGAAGACGAGTTACAAGAAAAAGCAAATAAAGCCTCTCAAGAAACAGCAGCAAGAATGTCGGCATTTCAAGCTTATGCAATGGATAATGGAATAGCCGACTGGACCAAACTTACATCTAAACAAAAAAAGAGTGCGTTAAAAAGTAACAGAACCATAGAAGATGTTTTCGAATCTAAAATTGATACAGCTAAATCTGAAAAACAAGCTTTAGAACAAAAAGATAGAGAATACTTTAATAATGATAAAAAATTACAAAAAGAAAAAAAAGAGCAAGAAAAATCGGCAGCTACATTCGATTCTATGGCAAAGACATATTACGCGACTGGCGAATATGAAAAAGCGCAAATACATGGTAAATTAGCTGAGGAAGCAAGGCAAAAAATTAACGAAACTGACGCCAAAATAGCTTTAAATGATGATTTAAAAGCAGCAAATATTATTGAAATTAATAAAAAGAACGACGAAATAAAAAGACTTTCTGAGACAAGAGATAATGCAACTATTAACACATCAAATTCTGTTGCTAAAACTGACTTTAAAGGAATAATTAAAAACGGATCATATAAACCAGATTTTGATGCTAATGCTTTAAAAGATGCAGGAGCTAATTTAGCTAATGGCATGGCATCAGGGCTTAAAAATGCTCTTACTCAAATGATGGATATGCTAGGGGGTAAAATGGCTGAAGGCTTTAAAAAATCTGGAGGCTGGAAAGAAATTGGCCAAATGATGCTTGGTAAAACATCAAAAGAAATGGCAATGCAAGCAGAAATAAAAAATCAAAAGAAAATCGCAGCTGCTCAAAAGTCTGCTGGAGTTACTCCTGGTGGTGGCAATGGTGGAATGATGGAATTATCTGACAAAACAATTGAAAAGCTTGCAGATGCTATAACTAAGAAATCTACAAAATAATTTTATTAAAATAAATCAGTATATATCTGATTTATTTTATTTTTTCTAAAAATTTTTCAAAAACCTGAATATGTATTTTTTCATCTTCAATTATTCTGTTATACAAATCTATTAAAGATTTATTGTCTGTTTCTTTTATTGCCCTTTTATAATTTTCAATAGCTCCTTTTTCATTTTTTATGTTTGATATAAGTATTTCTGTTGGATTGGTTAAGGTTGTTATATTTCTTCCTGTCCATACATTCCCCCTTCCATCTGTTAAAGTTGGATCGCCACCAAACTCAACTACTGCTTCTGAAAGCAGATCATAATGAATCATTTCACTTTCTGAAATTTCAGTTAGAACATCACTTAACTCTTTATCATTAACTATATAACTTTGATATAAATATGTTAGTATAGCCGTCAACTCGCTATCTTTTCCATATGCTAAATATTTTAGCATTCTAATATCACGAATATTAGGTTGTGCATCAACAATATCAGGATATGGCGAGTCTAACTTAACTCTAATATTTTCACTATTATTTTTGTTTGCATTATCATTTGGGACTGGTTCTTCTTCTAAAATAATATTTTTGTTGTATGTATCCTCTTTCTTTATATTAATATTTTGCGTATTATTATCAACTTGTTTATCATTTTTTTCTTTATTAAAATTATATCTTTCAAATATATTCATAAATTCTCCTTTCATTTTTTTTATGAAATAAATAAAAAAATAGTTACAAATTAACAATTTTGCTTCTTATTTCATATAAATTCAAATAATATAATAAGGAGATTTATGGAATATAATGATAATTTAATTTCATCTCCAGAAGAATTTGCTAAAATGGCCAAAGAATATTCAAAAATAAAAAAAGATTTTCACCGTTACAATCAAGACGGTGAAACCTTATTAATTAAACTTTTATCATTAAATTGGTTTTATAATTATATTGCAATGAGATTATATAATAATAAAATCAAAAATCTTATTACAGCAATTAGTCATCAATGTATATTAGATATAAAAGAAATTGGTAAAATTTTTGAACTTGAAACTATTGGAAAAAAATTTTTAAAACCAAAATGTTTTAGTAACTTAAAGCACTGTTTTAAAGTGGCTATAAATTTAGAAATTGAAATATTAGAAATTTTAAATATGATTGAAATATATTCTCAATACACTTTATCAGAAATAAAGTTTAATCATTTAAATAACATTAAAGAATTGACCAAATATTTATAATTAAATTATTTAAGGATTAAATTTAGATGGATTTTCTATATTTATTTTATTACTTAATTGCTTTTCATTAATATCAGATGAAGAATTCTGTGGAGGAATTATTTCAACATCATTGTCAGGCAAAATCATTCCTTCACCTAATGTTTCTGTTCCTTCAATGACCAATCCTTTTTGAGGCTTATATATTTCATCTCTGATCAACTTTTCAGCAATAAGTTCTTCGTTTATATAATAAGATAAATATGCTTTTGAATGATATCCTTCGCGTGGATACTTAATTCGTAAATATTCCCCTTTATAAGTTATTTTATCTGAATATTCCCCATTTACATCTTTAACTATTTGGTCTCCTTCGTGTGGAATTGTACTAACAAATTCAGCACGTCTTTTTATTTCCATTCCTTCATCTAAAGGTTGTCCATAAATTTCAACATAAACTTTTTTATTATCCCCCCACGTTTTTATATAAATAGGATAATCTAAATTATTTTTAAATTTTAGATCTGAATATCCATCACTTACCATTGCGTCAAAAGCTAAAGGTACATAAGAAACAGGAAGTGAGTGTGGATTAACCTCCAATATTTCCAAATCAGAGAGAATTAAAGCATTATATAATGTTGTTGAAGCTTGACAAACTCCCCCACCATATCCATCAACATAAACTCCATTTAAAATTATTTTTGCTTTTTTATAACCATTTTCTTCTGTTGTTTCGCCAATCGTTTCATTAAAACTTATCTCTTCGCCAGGTTGTATAATTTTTCCGTTAAAGTTTGATAGCGCAACTTTCACATTGTTTTTTCTATCATCTGTGCTAGATGAATAATCTGTTGAAAAAGATGATCTAAGCTTGGTGTTTTTTAACAATTCTGCACCATTATCTTCAAACAAAACATCACAGGTTGGAATTTCAACTTCTATTTTTTTGGAAAAATTAAATGCATTATCTATTTTTTTATATAATAATTCTTTGTCTACCATCAATCCATTTTTTCCTTCTATTAATGTAAACATTTCTTTATCCGAGTTTGGGTTAAAGTTTATTGATGGAGAAACTGGATCAATGTTTATTTCGGCTATTATTTCATTTATTTTATCATCAAATCCAACTAACGAAGAAGTGTATGAAACATTTTGTATTAATCCATTAGTTTTAATGTTTCTTACCGTTGAAACTTTTTCTGAAATGGATCCTTTTCTTCCTATATTATAAATTTCATCAATATACGGTTCAATATTATTATTAATTGGAAAATCAGAACCTGTAAGTGTCCATTCTTTATCCTGATATTTTAATTTTATCTCTAAATCTTCCCTATCTTTAAGAAACTTTGATGATATCATTTGAACAACATCATCTTTTGTCATGCCACTAACATCAAATCCATTAATACTTGTGTTATCGTAAAATTTATCTGAGGATATTACACCGTTGTCTAATAATAATTGGGAAATTAAAATAATAGCAATTATAAATAACCCAACTGATATTATCACTGAAATTGAGCTAAATAAACTTTTACGTTTTTTTGTTTTTACTTTTACTTCTTTGTTATCATTTTCAACGTTAATATTATTTTTTTCATTCATAAAAAACTCCGATTATCTATCGGAGTTAGTATTTGTAATATTAAAATATTTATGCTTTTATCTTTATTCCAGGACCCATTGTGCTTGCAATTGTTAAATTTTTAATATATGTTCCTTTTGCTGATGCAGGTTTAGCTTTATTAATTGCATTTAAAATTACTTCAAAATTTTCTAAAAGTTTCTCAACCCCAAAGCTAATTTTCCCAATAACAACATGAATATTATTTGTTTTATCAAGTCTGTATTCAACTTTACCAGCTTTTACATCTTCTATAGCTTTTTTAACATCCATAGTAACCGTTCCACTTTTAGGATTTGGCATTAACCCTTTTGGTCCCAAAACTCTTGCAATCCTACCAACCAAACCCATCATATCTGGTGTTGTTATACATACATCAAAATCTAGCCAATTTTCTTTTTGAATTTTTTCAATAATTTCTTCTGCTCCAACAAAATCGGCGCCAGCTAATTCTGCTTCTTTTGCTTTTTCACCTTTTGCTATTACTAAAACTTTAACACTTTTTCCAGTACCATTAGGCAAAACAACAACACCCCTAACTTGCTGATCAGCATTTCTTCCGTCAACACCCAAACGGAAATGGGCCTCAACAGATTCATCAAATTTAGCTTTCGAATTAGTAACAACCAAATTTAAAGCTTCATTTGCTTCATACAACTTTGTTTTTTCAAAAGTTTTTAAAGCATTTATATAATTCTTTCCTCTTTTCATGCTCACCTCTAGTCTTCAACAGTTACGCCCATGCTTCGAGCGCTACCTTCAATCATTGACATTGCTTGTTCTAAACTGCTGGCATTTAAATCTGGCATTTTTAATGTCGCAATTTCTTTAATTTGTTCCCTTTTGATTGTTCCGACTTTTGTTTTGTTTGGTTTTGCTGAACCTTTGTCTAATCCTATAGCTTTTTTAATTAAAACTGCCGCAGGTGGTGTTTTCAAAACAAAATCAAAAGATCTGTCTTGATAAATTGTTATCACAACTGGAATTATTAATCCTGCTTGTGATGCCGTTTTTTCATTAAATTCTTTGGTAAAGCCTGCAATATTTATTCCATGTGGTCCCAATGATGAACCAACTGGTGGTCCTGGTGTTGCTTTACCGGCTGGCAATTGTAATTTAACAATTGCGTTAATTTTTTTAGCCATCTTTCCCTCCTTTGTGGTTTTAACAAAATAATCTGACTATAATTATTTCTCCCACTGTAATTTATTTTAACGCTTTCGCGAAAAAACCTAATTAAATTTTTCTAAGTTGACTATAGTCTAAATCAACAGGCGTTTCTCTTCCAAACATCTCAACATTAACTTTCGCCCTTTTAAGTTCGTTATCAACTTTCATAACTGTTCCTATTGTATTCATTAAAGGGCCATCAATAACTTCGATTCTGTCACCAATTTCCAATTCAATGTTTGTGTTAACTCTTTCTAGACGCATTTTTCTTATTTCGTCTTCGGTTAAAGCCAAAGGTCGCCCTTTTGGTCCAACAAAACCTGTGATACCTCTTGTTCTAATAATATTATGCCAAATATCATCCCCATAAATCATTTTTACTAATAAATAACAAGGCATAACTTTTCTAGAAACAAGCTTTTTCTTTCCATTTTTTTCTTCTATAACATCTTCCATCGGAATTATAATATCAAAAATTCTATTTTGCAAATTAAATTTTTCAACAACTGTTTCTAAATTATCTTTTGCGACTTGCTCATACCCGGAAAATGTGTGTAAAACATACCATTTAGAATCTGGACTATTTCTATACGGATTTTGTTCAAATAAAGTTTGAGTGCTTATATTAATTTTATTTTCTTCAGAAATATTTTGTTGATTTTCATTAGAATTTTCATTATTATTTTCTGTATTTTTATAAGCATTTTCTTCCATTATTTGCCTCCTTTTTTCTTTTTATAAATCCATACAAAACAGCCAATTAAAATTATAACAACAAATGCACCAACAATTCCTATACTTCCCCACATTTCTCCTGCTGTTAATGTATTTCCATTTAATAATTTAAATAAAGAACTAAGAATATAATCAAATCCAAAAAGAATTAGCCCAAAGAAAATAACAACTCCTAAAACTATCAATGTTTGTTTAACAACTTTAGAAAATGAAGGCCACGAAACTTTTTTTAATTCGGAAGCCGTTTCTTTCAACTTTCTTCCAAGTTTACTCTGTTTTTTTTCTTTTTTTATTTTTATTTTATTTTTATCAATTTTATTGTTAATATTATTTGCATTTTCTATATTATTTTTTTTGTTATCTTTTTTATCAATTTCAATATTTTCGATATCGTTTTTTTGTATTGAATCATCTACCAAATTTTGTTGTGGCGAAAATGAATTGTTAACATTTTTTGAAATTTTATTTTTTTTATTTTTTTTATATATTTAAAGCTCATTTATCACTATTATTTTGTTTTTT
>CALWKK010000010.1 GCA_944381245.1 uncultured Clostridia bacterium | reverse complement strand
AAATCTACTGAATCTAATGTGTGCGACCAAGTTTCAAAATGTTTGTCTAATGTTTCATTTATATCCTCATTTTTCTTAAAAATCATTATCCTAATTTCCTTTTTTGATAGTAATCTTGTGGCAATTCATCATCATTATCTTTTAAATATTTAATATAACCCTCTAATGTTTCTTCCAAAGGCATTGACTCGTTATAATCAAAATCTTCATTGATATGCCCATCATAAAATTTAGGTTTACAATTTTGAGAATTATAACAAGCAAAAACATTGTAATCTGCTGTTACTATTTCTTCGATATAGCACTCTTTATCTTTCTTGCCACTTTGCATATAACGGTCAAAAAGACTACTATTTTCAATTTTTCTAATCTTCCAAGTTAAACTAACAACTTTTCCTTTTTTATCCGTTTTTATTTGCAAATTAACAATTTCAATAAATTGTGCTAACTCTCGAATATTTACATCTATAAGCATAGGTCTTTGTGTGTCTAAAAATATATCTAAGTTATTATGTCCATGCTGTTCATACCATCTACTTTGCCACTCTGGAAAGTACATACTCATTCTTGAATTAAGATATTTTTGTGCTTCTGTTATTCCTATACATTCGTAAGGCAAATTATAATGTGTTTCAACAAAATTATTTTTAAAGCCTAATCTATAAGGATTGATTATTCGGCTAAATCTAGGGCTATACCTAAACTTTTTACCTATAATATCATAATTTGCACTTACACAATGAGTAGGTATTGTTTTTATAAAATTAAAACCATTTAATTGTTTTTGCTTTATCTCATTTTGCATTGCTAAATTTCTTTCTCTATCAAATATTTTTTGAACAAGACAATGTGTCATAAAACAAGTCTTCCCAGTGCGTGGCGGTGCAAATATTATTGTTATCATTATTACGATTTTTCCTTTTTATCTTTTATTTATTAAAACGTATTCCTGAGAATAAAAAGAATAATATACATTTTCGCCATCAGACCAAATTAAGTTTCCTTGAAACATATCATAGCCATTCCAATTTTTTTCTTCCCAAACTAATGTATCCTTGTTCAAAACATATTGAGCCCCAGAAGAATAATAAACATTATTTCCATAAGTCCATACAAATTCACCTTGAATATATATATTCCAAGTTACAGTTTCCCAAGTGTTTGTGTCAATATTTAACTTAAATTGATCTGAATTCATTGAATAGTATACATTTTCGCCATCAGACCATATTTGCCTGCCATTAAAATCTGTAAAACCATTCCAAATCATTTCTTCCCAAACAAGATTTTCTTTATTAAATACAAAATGACTAGTTTGAGAATAATATGTATTTTCACCGTCAGACCATATATAAAAATTATCAATAAAATTCAAACCAGAAATGCCAATTTCTTCCCAAGTTAAAGTTTTAACATCTAATATATAATGTTTACCATCACAAGAATAATATGTATTTTCGCCATCTGACCATACACTCCTAGCGCTAAAATTTTCAGGAAGATTATTAAATGTTATTTTTTCAAATGTAAAAGTTTCTGTATTTAATAAATAAATTTGAGATTTATAAGTTTGATAAAAATTTACACCATCAGTCCACATATAATTCTTATCTGGATACATAGGGTCACCAGACCATGTTACTGTTTCCCATGTATTAGAAATAAAAACGGCTTGATAAGTTACATTTTGTTTAACAGCAATAGAAGATATATTTTCTACAATATCAATTCCATTTAGACTCCAACCAATAAAGTCAAAACCATCTTTTGTTGGGTTTTCAGGAAGAGTAGCAAAACCATTTTCAACAACAATCTGGCTTTCATAATCATTATCATCAACTTTAAATTTAACATCATACTTATAAGTAACATCTGCAACAAAAGTTATATCAGTATAAATTTTATAAGAATCTATGCTAATTAAAGTATCATTATAAGTCCAACCATTAAATACTTTGTAATCTGTGTTTTCCACTTCAACATTTGTAGCAAATTCACCATTTCTTACACTTTGGGTTGAAACAACTTCATCTTCATACATAAATGTTACAGTATGAATTTTTGTAAAAACTGCTTGATAAGTTACATTTTGTTTAACAGCAATAGAAGATATATTTTCTACAATATCAATTCCATTTATAGACCAACCATCAAATTCATAACCATCTTTTGTTGGGTTTTCAGGAAGAGTAGCAAAACCATTTTTAATTATAATTTGACTATCATAATCGTTATCATCAACCTTAAATTTAACATCATATTTATAAGTTACATCTGCAACAAATTTTGTGTTTGTAGTAATTGTATATGTAGATAAATCAACTTGCTCGCCATTAACGGTCCAGCCATTAAATATTTTATAATCTGTACTTGTTGGTGGTGTAACACTTAAAATTGAATTTTTATTTACTATCTGAATATTATAAACACTTCCATCAAATTCAAATGTTGCAACAACTTGTTCTCCACTTTCTAAATTTGCAATGTATTCTTCGTAATATTTAATACTTTTTTGAAGTTCATTAATTTTATTATTTAGAATATTAATTTGAGAATTTGCATTTTGTGAAAGTTCAGTCATTTCACTTATTTGTTTATTCAAATTTGATATTTGCAAATTTAAACTTGAAATAGTATTAACATTCATTTGATTTGTTTCTTGTAACTGATTAACTAAATTTTGTAAATTCGCTACTTGTTTATTTAATTGAGAAATTTGCTCATCTTTATTTTCGCCACTATTAGTAAGAACTTCTACTTGTTTATTTAATTGAGTAATTTGATTATTTAAGCTTTCAATAGTAGCTTCATTATTATTTTTAATTGATGTCAAATTGTCAACTTGTGTTTGTAAATTTAATTTTTGTTGTTTTAAATCATTTATAATTGTTGAGTTATTTAAATTTTCACTATTTAAAGAATCAATTTCTTTATTTAATAACTCAACTTCAACATAATATTCATCAACTAAATTTCGATAATAATCAACTTGAGCAGTAAGTTCAGTTTGGCTTTTATTGCAGTCATTAAAACCTTTATCATATGAATTTTGCAAATCTTCACTTGTATAGTATTTATTATCATTAATTGTTCCTGTTATAGCAGGCCAATAAATATAAAACAAAATACCAACAAGAGCAATAATTATAACCGAAAAAATCGGAACTAAAATTTTAGCTAGTTTATTCATAATTAACTCCTTTCAACAATTTTTAAAACAGCACCATTTATTGCCATATATGTTTCTAAATATGAAATAGAATTATTGCTGTTTGTAATCGTTGTAGTTACTTTTGTTTGACTTGAAAAATATTCAATAGTGAAATGTAAATTTGCAATACTAGATTCTTTTCCATCAAGACCATAAAAAACTAAACTTACATCTCCAACAATTTTTCCATTTGTAATTGTAGTATTAATAGCCGGTTGGTCATTAAATAACAATAAATAATCTTTATCTTTTCCATTAAATTCTTGTGGAGCAAAAGTTGTAACATTTGAAAAATTAATATAATCATTTGTATCAAATGCTATAGAACCAAAATCAAATTTTGAAATTTCTTCATAATTATTTTTTGTTTCTATTGTAATTGCTGTACCGTATTCTTGACTTGAAACACTAAATATTTCAATAAGTTTTATAGTTGAAAATATTCCAACTATAATTAAAACGCAACAAATTAAATACCAATACCATTTCATACATTCACCCCCGAATTCACATTAATCAATGTAATGTTATTTGTTATTATTTCCGACAAACCAGTATCCTTTAAAGAACCAACCAACAATTTAAAATCTCTTTGAGAATCACATTTAATAGTTAAAGAATTAACTTTTAAACCATTTAATGCATAATAGTCAAAGCCTAATACATTTACATCTTTAAAATTAGAAACATTAAAAACTACATCTATTTCTAAATTCTCAAAAGATTTTAACTCATTAATTTTTTCTGTTGATAAATAAAAATAATACCCATTATCAGAAGTCATATATCGACTATCAAAATCTTTTTCAGTTATAGTAAATTTGCTATTAACTTTCCAATAATCTAAATCATCAGCAATTCCACTAATGTTAAATTGACTATCACCAGCAACAGAATCAAACATTGATTGTTTTGCCCAAACCATGCCTCGATTGTCATAATGTGCTTGCATTGTAAAATAACTATTTATTAAAGTGTTATTGCCAATTGGCTCAGCTGAGATTTGTCCATTTTCATCTACTTCATATAAATGAAGAAAATCGCCTAAATCAAGAAGTGAAATAACGCTATCGCCCGTTCCATTACTGCAAGATTTTAATATTTGACCAACTTTTATAAGCAAATCTTCAAAAGTATATTGATAAGTTTTTGTTTCAATATTATACGCATTTTCACTATAATTCCAGCCTGTAAATATACCAGATATAGTATGCCAAATTCCTTTCCACAAACTGAAATTTTTATGTGTAATCGTATAGGTTCCATCTAATGCAACAGCATAAGTTTTCCCATCTACATCAATAATCATTTTATCTCCCCAAGCATATTCATGACCGGTTTTAAAACTAGAACCATCATACTTGTTATATTGATATAAAGTCGTTTCTCCTTTATCATTATAAACTAATTGAAAACCTCTCGAATATATTGCTTGTTTTGAAATACCGCTGTAACAATTAAATAATAATTCTACAACTTCATAACCTTTACCATTTTTATTAGAATAATAATTAGCTTCTATCGCAGGTAGTTGTTCGCCGGTTTGCGGATTTTCAACCATTGTTGTATAAGTTGAAGTAACAGCAGAAGGAACTTTGTCTTTACCAAATGTTGTAAAATACAAAAAAACACAACTCATTATTAAACAAAATACCGTAACTATAACTAAAGAAATATCAAAAATTTTTCTTACTATTCCCATTATTTCTCCTTTTAAAAATATTAAAAAGCACTAAAAGAAAATAAAATAATCCTAATAGTGCTTTTTCGACTTTTATACAATACCATTCCAGCCAAAGAAATTTAAAGCACCAGCAAGCCAATTTAATGCTATGCCAATATACTCAAACACTTTGCTTAGAATACTTAAAGGCCAAGTTCCAAATAAAATAACTAATACAATTATTAAAATTATAAAAAATATTTTTTTAATCATAGGAATTGAACCCTTTATGCAACAGATTTTTCAACTATATTTTCAACAACTTCTTCAAGAGCAGGGGTAGAAGAACCAAACCAATTAACAATCTGTTGCCCAAAAGAAATATCATTTACAGCACTTGCTATACCAACAACAGCACAGAATAAAACAACTGCTAAAACAATACCTAAAAGCACTAACATAACATTTTTTAAAATTCCCAAGTGTCATCATCTCCTTTTTTATTTATTTTCTATTAAGGAAAAAGACAAAGGTTTAACACTTAATTCTTTATCTTTTCCATATTGGCTCGCTTCAAATTTAACTTTTGCCCACATTCCAAATTTAACTTTTGCAAAAGTTGCTTTATCAACAGGGTATTGAATACGAGTCCCATTCAAAATACCATTTTCTTTGTTAAAATCATCTTCATCACAACTAATTACTTCAACTAAATATTTTTCTTCAGTTGCAGGCCACTCTTTGCCATTAAAATCAGTTCTCGCTGGTTTTGCTTCCATGTATGATTTACTTATAATAATTCCTTGTTCTTTTATAGGTTTAATAAATGCCATTTTCTTAATCTCCTTAATTATTAAAATTTTTTATTGAATTAAATAAAAATAAATTTTTTGCATATTGCGGTTTTAAATTATTACTTTTACACAACTCTAAATATTCTTTAAAAGATTTCATATATTCTCCTAAACCGATGTAAACTCTCGGTTGTATGCTGTGAAGTTAACACAGGCTTACAGTTTTATTTAATTGTTTAAAAAGCGAATCACATTTTTTTTGCGATATCGCAAACTTTCCTTGAAAAAGCGTTGACTTTTAATTTTAAATTGAATATAATAATATTGAACATAGCAAAACACTTAAATGTGTCTGTCGGTTTAGTTCCGACCTTGCGCCGTTCGGTTTGGAGAAAGTTTTTACTTTCTCCCTTTTTTATTTTTGTTAAAATAACAAGTATGTTTTAAAACTCTATGTGTATCGTGACTACTTAATTTATATGAAGGCTTTTTATCAAAAACTTCGTTATCTTCCAATATTAAATATTTATGATTATCAACTCTTTGAGAATAAACCTTTTTATCAACACCACTTCTTTTACTTAAAGGATATTTGTTTTTGTTTAATTCAAACAATCTTTCATCATTTTTCTTATTTCCATTAAATCCACGAATTTTTGAAACACCAACATTTTTGCCATTATCACGAACAACTGCATATTGTCTGCGTCTTTTTTTATCAGACTTGTCAATTTTTTGACTATTAGCCCAATATACATTGCCTAATCTTTTATTCAAAATCAACCCCTTTTTCTAAATGTAAATTTTGTTTAATACCCATAACGAGTCTTAGAAGTTCGTCTTGCAGACTTTTTAGCATTTCTTGCACCGACTCTACAACCCTGAGCAAAAGCATTTTTTTCAGCTCTGGTATATCTCTTTCTTCTAACAGCCAATAATTACACCTCCTTTATTTCAAATTTCTTTGAAAAATAAAAACTGGTATCGTAATTGAGTAAAACAAAATGTTTTTACCTTTCGACACCAGTGTAAAACTTTACATAATCATTGTTTTTTTATTTTTTTTTAAATAATAATTGACATAGCAAAAACAAAATGATATTATGTTTAATAGAGTTGATTAACGAGCGCTAGTAGCTCAGCTGGATAGAGCAGTGCCCTTCTAAGGCAAAGGTCAGGGGTTCGAATCCCTTCTGGCGCACCAAAAAAAACTAAACATTAGTTTTTTTTTATTTAAATAATTCAATTTTTCTTTCTATCATTTCATCTATTCTGTTTATGTATTCATTAATAAATTTAACATTTGCAATTCGTTCTATTCTATTTTCAAATGTAAAAATTCTTTTTGAAATTGCATGAGCTCCACAAGCCAATACTGAGCTAGTGTCTTCAATGCTATTAATATTAAAAATACAAGCATCATTTTTTTGTGTGTAACCCACATTTTCTAAACCTAAAGGTGTGTTTTTTTGTTTATAAAGATAATATGGAAAATAATCTGATGATTTTAATTTATCATATGCATAATCAATCATTTTTTTTATATCTTTTTCAATTATATTAATAGAATTTAAATTTTGATTATTTAAAATTAAATTGTTTGTAAACAAAGAGCCTCGTTTTAAAGCTAAAGTATGAATAGTAATATTATTTGGAGCCATTTCTATTGTTGTATTCAAAGATTTTTTAAATTTTGAAAAATTTTCGCCTGGTAAACCAGCAATTAGATCTATGTTAATTTTAAATCCATAATTAAGTGCTAAAGAATATGCTTTTATAACATCATTAATTGTATGATTTCGATTAATAAGTTTTAGTGTTTTATCGCAAAATGTTTGTGGATTAATACAAATTCTATTTACATTATATTTTTTTAAAATATCAAGTTTTTCTTTGGTTATAGTTTCTGGTCTTCCAGCTTCAACAGTAAATTCGATTGAAGGATAATTTAATTCACTTAATATCATTTCAAGTTCATAACAAGATAAAATGGTTGGTGTTCCACCACCAATATAAATTGATCTCACAATATAATTTTTTTCTTTTATAATTTTTTTTACGCAATTTATTTCTTTAATTAAGCAATCAATATAATTAGGGATATAATCTTTTACTTTAACAAATTCAGCTGAAATAAAAGAACAATATTTGCATCTGCTGGGACATATTGGTATATTAATAAAAATATCAATAATGTTATCATTTTTTATAATACAATTTTGATTTTCAATCACTTCTTTTAATAGTTGCGCTTTATTTGGAGATAAATGATATTCTTTTATTAAATTTTCTTTTAATAAATATTTAGGGGTCCCATTTTGGAGCATTTCGTAAGCAAGTTTTGTTGGACGGACTCCGGTTATTGTTCCCCAATCGAATTTTTTATTACAATATTCTGATAAAGCTAAATATAATGCAGTTTTTTGATTATTTTTTTCTTTAAACAAATTCAACTTATATTCAAAAGTTTTTTCATTTATTTTAATTTGAAAACTTTTTCCTTTATTTTCAAAAACAATATCTAAATCTTGACTTTTATTTGCAACTTGAAAATCAGGAAAATACAATTTTATTATTTCGTATAATTCTTTTTCGTAATCCGAATTATTTATTTTAACATTCATTTTCACCAACTTATTTCGTTATATTTTTTAATAAATTTACTAAATTATATATATTTGAATTTTTTAGATTTGTTTTATTTTTATTTATTTTTAATATATATTCTTCGGATTCATTAATAAAAGTAATAATTTTTAATTCAGATAAAATAATAAAATATAAATAAAAATTATCAAATCTTATTTTGTTTTTTTTAATATATATATTATATAAATGCAAAACATTTAAAAATTTACTTTTGTTATAATTTTCTAAGGATTTATAAAAATTTCCAATTGAATTTCTTGATATATCTAGATATTTAAATATTTTTTTATTAAAAGATTTATATTTTGGAATATAAATTTTTGCATCGGTATATTTTTTTATTTCGTTTAAATAGCTTATATCTAAAACGGGCTCTAAAAAAATTATTTTAGAATAATTTTTAAAAACATTTAAGTTTGTTGGATATAAATATATACCGTTATAACCGGCATCAGAGTAGTTATTGAAAATGAAAAGTTCAGTTATATAATCATAACAATATTTTGAAATAAATTCTTTATAACTATTATAATTAGATGTAACAAATATTGTTCCGAATGGAGAATTTTTGCAAGTTGCAATTTGTTTAATAAGCTCTATTTCTGAATAATTTTTAATATTTATTTTATTATTTGAAACTTGATTTGAATATTTTAGTTGTTCAAAAACAAAACCGTCTAATTTGTCATTAAAGCTTTTGTCTAACTCAAAATCACCTTCAAAATTTTTTACAATTCCTTTTATTTGCGAACCTTGTTTTGATTGAATTTCAAAAACTATATTTTTGTTTTTTGAATATTTAAGTGAAAAATATTTATTTAAACAATTAAAATAAATTAAATTTAAGTTGTTGATATTTATATTAAAATGATTATTAAAATTTTTTAATGAAGAAATTTTTGCTTTTTGTGTTTGGATTTTAAGTAATGGTTTTGAATTATTTAATCCAAAAGGTTCTAATTTTTGTAAGTCGTGATAAAATTTTTCTGTAATTTGATTTGCGTCAACATCTAAATCATAGTAATAAATTGGATTAAATGCTTTTTGACTCACTTTTTCAAATATAAATTTGTTAACTTTTTCATGAAAATAATCAAAATTTTCGAATTTCATACAAAGGCCGGCGGCCATTTTATGCCCACCAAATGTTTCTAATTTATCCTTTAATTCGCACAGTATTTGATGAATATTAACTTCTGGCAAGCTTCTTGCTGAACCTTTTAAAATACCATTTTCTAAAGAAAACAAAAAGGTTGGACGATTATAAGTTTCGACTAGTCTTGAGCATACAATTCCAAGTATACCACTATCCCAATTTTTTGAATATAAAATAATTGCTCGTTCCTTTGATAAATTAACATCACTAAGTTTTTTAATGCAATCATTAAATACTTCATTACATATTTTTTGACGATTAGTGTTATATTCATTAATTTTAGATAAAAGTTTTTTACATTTATTATTGTCATTTTCTAAATACAATTTTAAGGAATCAGTTGCTTCACCCATTCTTCCGCTTGAATTTATTTTAGGGGCTACTTTAAATGATATATCAGTTGAAGTGGGATTTTTTAAAGGTATTTTTAATTCTTTTAACATCATTTTTAAGCCAAATGGTAAAAATTTTTCAAATAATTTTAATCCTAAATATACAATTGCCCTATTTTCATCTGTTAAAGAAACAATATCTGAAATAGTTGCAAGGGCAGTGACAGGCAAAAATTCTTCGCATTTGTCAATCCCCAAAATAGCTTGAGTTAATTTAAATGCAACTCCAGTTCCACATAATTCTTTAAAAGGATATTTTTGATCT
This sequence comes from uncultured Clostridia bacterium, assembly GCA_944381245.1. Lineage (GTDB taxonomy): Bacteria > Bacillota > Clostridia > Christensenellales > UBA1242 > UMGS687. The sequence goes on along the minus strand of CALWKK010000010.1, from coordinate 19,693 downwards.
TCTAATTTTGGATTAATTATTAATGTATCAGGTATGATTTCCGGTATTTCATGGTGATCTGTGACTATAATATCAATGTTTATTTTTTTTGCGTATTCAATTTCCTTATAACAACTTATTCCACAATCAACAGTAATAATTAAATCAGGATTATATATTTTTTTTATTTTATCAATTGTTTGAATAGTTAAACCATATCCATCAACAAATCTATTTGGTAAAAAATATGAAGCCGAACAGTTTAACTTTTCAAGCATTTTTAGCATTATCCAAGTTGCACTAACACCGTCAACATCATAATCTCCATATATTAATATTTTCTTGTTGTTAAATACAGCATTTTTTATTTTAACTACTACTTCTTGCATATTTTTTAGTAAATAAGGATTGTGAAAATCATCGACAGTTGGATTTAAAAATTTTTCTATTTCTTTTTTTGTTGTTAAATTACGTGAAAATAATAACTCAACTATTTTTGAGTCTAAATCTAGTTCTTTTGACATATTAGAAATTATCGCAAAGTTTGTTTTTGCGTTGAAAAATTTTTTTTGTTTCATAATCCATTATTATTGCATTAAAAAATGCGACCTTTCTAAATTAGAATATCACATTTTTTAAATATAACAAACAGTTTTATATAAATAATAATATTTTATTAAACTGGATCATCGAAAAATAAAAACATATTAACCAACGTTCCATAGCAAATAATAAATTCTAGCAAACGTTTTTTTGCATTTTCGATTGTTACTTCAGAAAAAATTTCACCTTTATTTATTTTGAAGTGATAATGATTAACGACTGCATTTATGCAATTTTTAACATCAGTTGAATTTAAGTTGTAAATAGTGTTCATGTATCTCAAAGCGTTTTTATTATCGGTTATAATAAATTTATCATCAATTTTTTTAAAAAAAATTTTATATTCGATACCTTTTTTTATCTCTAAGTTCATTTTAACTTCAAAAAAAGATGAGTCTATCTTTAAAATATTAAATTGTTCTGTTATTTTTTCAATTAATTTTTCCATAAACGCCTTTATTTCTAATTTTTAAAAATTTATCATAATTTTAAAAAAAAGTCAACAAAAACAAAAAAAATATGATATAATAAAAAATATGTTTAATATAAATAAAAATTGGTATAATTTATTAAAAAATGAGTTTGAATCTGATCAGTTTAAAAATTTGCAAAAATTTTTAAATGTTGAATATGCTAAATTTAATGTTTATCCACCAGTGGAAAATGTTTTTGCGGCTTTAAATCTGACAAAATTTGATGATGTAAAAGTTGTTATAATTGGACAAGATCCATATCATCAGCCCAACCAAGCGAATGGTTTGTGTTTTTCTGTCTCAAAGGGGGGTAAAATTCCACCTTCTTTGGAAAATATATACAAAGAAATAGAAAATGAAACCGGAGTTAAATCAACAACTAATGGAGATTTAACAAGTTGGGCAAAACAAGGTGTTTTATTATTAAATTCCGTTTTGACTGTTAGACAAGGCTTTCCTAATTCGCATAAAAACATTGGATGGGAAGTTATAACAAAAAAAATTATTTATTTATTAAATAAAAGAAAGGATCCTGTTGTGTTTTTATTATGGGGAAACAATGCAAAAAATCTTTGCGATGGAATTGATAAAAATAAACATTATGTATTGTATAGTGCCCATCCAAGTCCTCTTTCGGCTTATAACGGATTTTTTGGGTGTGGTCATTTTTTAAAAACAAATGAAATTTTAAGAAAATTAGGTAAAAAAGAAATTATTTGGTGAGGTGAAAAATGACATTAATAATTTTTATAAGTGCAATTATTTTGTTATCCTTATTAGGATATATTATTTATTTTTTAGTTAAAAGAAAAAAAAGAGGCGATTCAAAAAAGAATATCAAGATAAAAATAAATAAAAAGGAAAAGAAAAAATCTTTTGATGAAGTAAAAGGTTCTTATTGTGATGTTGTTGAAAAATTCATGTTTAATAAAGAAGTTAAAATAATGAATTTAATTAACAAAATTTTACCAAGCGATTATGTGTTATTTCCCAAAATTGGAGCCGATAAAATTTTAGAACCTGTTGGGAATCCTAATCTTTATAATTCAATAAAGGGTAAATATCTTGATTTCGTGATATTTGATGCAAAAAATATGAAGCCCAAAGTTGTTATAGACACATATGATGGAAGTTTAGATAATGAACAGCTAGATTTACAAGCCCCTGAAGTTTTTCAAGCTATAAGTAGTGCAGAGTTGCCAATAGTTGAAATAAAAGTAAAATTTGAATATTTAGAAGAAGAAATAAAAAATCCAATTTTTGAAGCTTTAGGACTTATAAAAAAAGAAGAAGCGATTAATGAACAGTCAAACAATGATACAAGTAATAATAAAGTCTAATTTATAATAATTAACAATAAATCTAAACGTTTTCATATATAAAATTATGAATTCATGTGGGAAAAAAATAATTAATAGAAAAAATTTATTATATAATATAAATGTTATTAAGGAAATAACAAACAAAAAAGTTTGTGCAATGGTTAAAGCAAATGCATACGGACATGGTATTGAAACAATATATTCATATTTGCATAACTATGTTGATTTATTTGGTGTTGCTAATATAAATGAAGCAATGAATTTAAAGAGAATTGATAAATATTCTAAAGTTTTAATTGTTGGAAAAACTTTAAATTTTAGAGAATGCATTAAAAATAAAATTAGTTTTACTATTGAAAGTATGGAGCATTTTTCTTCATTAATAGATTATATAAAAGATGAAACATTAAAAGAAGAAATTAATATACATATAAAAATTAATACAGGTATGAATAGGCTTGGAATTTCAAAAATTGATGAATTTAAACATATTTTTGTCATTGCAGAGCGTTATGGAATAAACATAGAAGGAATATCAACTCATTTTGCAACAGCAGATAATGATATAAATTTTTTAAATTATCAGATTGAAAATTTTAATAGATTTTTAACTTATATTCCTAAAAGATATAATCCAGTTATTCATGTTGGAGGTTCAGGACTTTTATATAGAAAGTTAAATTTATTAGATTTAGATTTTGATATGATAAGAGTCGGAATAGCTTTATATGGATATACAAATTGTAAAATAAAATTTAAACCAGTTATGAGTATTGATTCAAAAATTATAAAAATTTTTGAATTAAAAGAAGGTGAGTATCTTGGATATTCAAAAGGTTTTTTAGCTAAAAAGGATATGAAAATAGGTGTTGTTCCGTTAGGTTATGGAGATGGAATAAGTAGAAATTTGTCGAATAATTTTAGTGTTAAAATAAAAGGGGAATTGTATGAATCAATCGGATATATTTGTATGGATATGTTTTTTGTTGATTTAAAAGAAAAAGAAATACAAGAGGGCGAAGAAGTAAAAGTTTTTTATAATGCAAAAAAATGGGCTAGTATTTTAAATACTATCCCATATGAAATTTTGTGCAATTTATCTAATATTAGATGAGCCTACTAAATACAATAAATCAACTAATTTGCAAGTGTAGCCAAATTCATTATCATACCATGCAACCAATTTAACAAAAGTTGGATTAAGCATTATTCCGGCATTAACGTCAACAATACAAGTCCTACTATCTCCAATAAAGTCACTTGAAACAACAGGGGCATCAGTTGTTCCAATTATATTTTTCATTTCTTTCTTTTCAGCTTTTTTTATTGCTTTAATAATATCATCATATGTACATTCTTTTTTCAATTTAACAGTTAAATCAACAACCGAAACATCTAACGTTGGAACTCTAAAACTCATTCCTGTCAATTTACCTTTTAAAGATGGTATAACTTGACTAACTGCTTTTGCAGCACCTGTTGAAGACGGTATAATATTATACGAAGCAGCTCTTCCAGCTCTCCAATCTTTTTTTGAAACTCCATCAGCAACTAACTGAGAAGGTGTTGCCGAATGGACTGTTGTCATTAAACCTTCAGCAATACCAAAATTTTCTTCAATAACCTTAGCTAAAGGGGCAAGACAGTTAGTAGTGCAACTTGAGTTTGAAACGACTGTCATTGAAGGATCATATTCTTTTTCGTTAACACCCATTACAAACATAGGGCAGTCTTTACCAGCTGCCGAAATAACGACTTTTTTTGCGCCTGAAAGCAAATGTTTTTCAGCCTCAGATTTCTTTGTAAATTTACCACTAGCTTCAGCAACTACATCTACATTATTACTTTTCCAATCAATTTTTTCAGGATTAATTTCACTATAAAATTTGATTTTTTTGCCATTTATAATTAAATTATTGTTTTCAAAATTAATTTCACCTTTAAATTTACCGTGAATTGTGTCATATTTTAATAAATAACTTGCATATTCGGCAGTTAAAAAAGGATCATTTATTGCAACAACATCAATATTATTTCTTTCGGCACAAACTCTAAGTATCAGCCTTCCAATTCTCCCAAATCCATTTATTCCAATTCTAACTTTTTTCATAATTATCTCCTTTTATATTAAATTTTCTGGATTTAAACACTTTAATTCATCAATAACAAAAACACCATCTTTTCTTATAAGTTTATCATCAAAATATATTTCTCCTCCTCCATGTTCAGGTAGCATTGAAAGAACCAAATCCCAATGTATTGCAGAGCTATTGCCATTAGGTGCTTCTGTTTCGTAGCATGATCCAGGTGTTAAATGAATTGATCCAGTCATCTTTTCATCAAATAAAATATCTTGAAATCCTCTTTTTATATATGGATTAACACCAATTGAAAACTCTCCAAAATATCTTGCACCTTCATCTGTGTCCAATATTTTATTAAGCATTTCTTTATTATTAGAATTAGCTTCAATGATTTTTCCATCTTTAACAATTAATTGCACATTTTGAAATGAAATTGAATTATAATTAGTATCTAAATTATAAGATATTTTGCCATTAACACTATTTTTGACTGGAGCAGTAAAGACTTCTCCATCAGGAATATTCATTTTGCCGGCACATTTCACAGCAGGTATGTTTTTAATTGAAAAAGTTATATCAGTGTTTGGAGCGATTAATCTAACCTTATCTGTTTTATTCATTAAATTAACTAAATTATCCATGGCTATATTCATTTTTGAATAATCTAAATTACAAACTTTATAGTAAAAATTTTCATATTCTTCGGTGCTCATTTTTGATGCTTGGGCATAACTTGGAGATGGATCTATTAATAAAACCCATTTTTTCTTTGTTGTTCGTTCTATTCTTAAAGGTTCATTAATTTTAAAATATAATGATTGTTTTTCTGCAGGGATATCAGAAAAATTAAAAAGATTATTGCTTCCAATAATTTGAATTGTTGCATCCATTTGTTGCAAAAAATTTAAATCGTTAATCATTTTTATATTAAGTTGTTCTTCATTACAATTAAATAAGACTTCACGTTCTATTTCGTTTTTAATTATATTGACATATGGAATTGCACCAATTGAGTAAATTTCTCTAATTAACGCTTTAACTATATCATCACTTGTATCTTTTGAAGTTATTAAAACTTTTTCTCCTTTTTTTAATTCTATTGAATAATTTACTATATTATGAGCTAAAATTTCTATTCTTTTATCCATACCTTCCCCCTTAAATATTATTATTTCATTAGAAATCAAAATTATCATAAATGTCTATTATTTTTGCCGGATTAACATTTTTTAAATTGCCTAGAGTACAAATTAAATTTGATTTTAAAGTCGTATAAATAATCAACCCTAAAATTAAGATTTCAAAAATTAAATACGAAAAATATGCTAAAAAAGGCAGTTGAACATTAAAAACTGAAAATAGAATGTTGCCAGTTATTAAACATAGAAAGAAAAAGGTTATGCATATTGGTAAAATGTAATTTTTTACATTAAAATAGCTTTTTTGATTATTTTGTTTTTCTATTTGTATAACCTTTGGTTCTATTCCTATCCAACCGTTTGCTTTAGTTAATATATTACTTTTACCTTTCATTTCTTTTAAAGTTGAAACTAATACCGAATCTAATAAAATTATGTCTGCTTCTCCAGGATAAAGTTTGATGCCAAAAAATAATTTTATAAAAAAGTTTTTGAATTTTTGCAAATATTTAATTATTAAATTTTGTTGTTTTTCTTGCTTTGATATTATTAAATATTGACCATCTTGATTCGATTGAATCATTTTATTAATAGCTTTAAAATCAAAATTTTTTAAAGGATTTTTAAATAATATAATGTTATTTAGATTTTCTGTTTGAATAAAACTTTCAAACATTTCTTCTTTTGTTGCATTTTCTTCAAAAGTAAATATTTTATAATTTATTTTGTTGCTATTTAATGCCACTTTGCTTATTTCTTTATTTGTTAAAAAAACAACTTGGTATTGATTAGGTGATAAAACTATTTCAGAATAAATTTTTTCTAAAATTTCATTTATATTACCATTAATTGTAAAGACTAAACTATAAAACATAATATTTTATCCTAATTTTTTTAATCTTTTTGAATGTCTTCCAGCTTCAAACTGAGTTGTTAAAAATTCTTTAACAATTCTTATTGCTTTTCTTTTTTTAATATATCTACCAGCTAAAACTAAAACATTCGCATTGTTATGTCTTCTTGCAAGTGACGCAATCGTTGTGTCCCAACATAAAGCAGCTCTAATTTTAGGGTTTCTATTAGCTGCTATTGACATTCCAACACCACTTCCACAAATAAAAATACCCATATTATTTTCACTTTCTAAAACTTTTGAATTCCCAAGTTTAGTGAAATCTGGATAGTCAACAGAATCTGTGCTATAAGTTCCAACATCAATTGTTGTTATATTTTCTCTGTTAAAAAATTTTTTTATTTCCTCTTTTAATAAATAACCAGCGTGATCGCATGCAAGTATAATCATTTTTACTCCTTATAATAATTAATATTAACATAAATATAAAAAAAATAAAACTTTATTTATTAATTTTTTATAAAAATAAAAAACCTTACATTTTGTAAGGCTTTATTTTTTTTATTTTTATTGAATGGCCGTTGGATATATAGGTAATTCTCCTGGTCCTGGACAGATTTGTGTTTCAGCTTGTTGACATGGTGGAATTGATGGATAACCATAAGATGGAACTAAAATATCAACTTGAGCTGTTACTTTTAAAATAATATTTAAACATCCGGTGACAGTCGCTGTAGTGCCTTCAGCATTTATTGTTCCAATTGTTGATGTAAATGTTGAATAAACTTTAATGTCGATAGGTGTTATTGATGGTTGAGGAACAAACATAATAACATTTTCAGGTACCGTTATAGTTGATGAGGCTGTTCCTAAAACACCATTAGCATCCCTGTATTGAACAGTTATAGGAACTGTTACTATTCCGGATACATTTGCAAAATTAGGTTTTTGTTCTAGTCGGTCAATAACAACATCACTAATTGTGGCTTGACTACCAGGGGTTGTTGTTGCAGAAATGTAAGTTAATGGTAATGTTGGACTTGCAGGGTTAAAATCTGTTAAGGTTAAATTAATTCCACTTTCAACAATTTGTTGACGACAAGCATCAAAGATTTTTGTTACTTCTATAAGAGCTTTTTCGCATAGGCCGTTAGAGGGATTGCCACATAATCCTCCCGGACGACAAGTATTACTATTATTAATATAAAAAGACATTTTTACCTCCAAAAAATAAACTTATTATAAATTATGAATAATTTTATAGAAATGTGATAAATAAAATAAAAAATGTGATTAAATGCTTGATTTATTTAAAAAAAATGTTATAATAAATCTAATCTTAAAATATTTTAAGGTGAGCATTTGGGCTCACCTTAAATTAAAAGTAGAGGTTTTATGTCTAAGGTAATTGATATAGTTCAAGAAAAAATAAGTCCTGTAATAGAAAAAATGGGATATGAGGTTGTTGAAATCGAATATCGAAAAAAAATAGATGGTATGAATTTAACAATTTATATTGATAAACCCGGAGGTGTAACAATTGATGATTGTGAAATTGTTCATAAAACTATTGATCCTGAATTAGATATAATTAATCCAACGCAAGACGAACAGTACATTTTAAATGTTAGTTCTTGTGGCCTAGATAGACCATTAAAAAATGATAATGACTATAAAAGAAATATTGGTAAAGTTGTTGATATAAAATTATATAAAGCAATCAATAATATAAAAGAATTTTCAGGAAAACTTATTGATTATGATGAAAAATATGTATATATTGAAAATAATCTTAAAATTGAACGTAATATTATTGCAAATATGACATTACATTTAGATTTTTAAAAAAGGAGAAAATAATAATGATAAATAAAGATTTTTTTATCGCATTAGATGAATTAGAACAACAAAAAAAAATAAATAAAGATCAATTTTTAGAAATGCTTGAATCAGCATTAACATCAGCATATAAAAAAATGTATGGTGAGGCAAAGAATGCATTGGTTAAATTAATTCCAGAAAGAAATACAATTAAAATTTACAGCTATAAAAAAGTTGTCGAAAATGTTGAAGATGAAGATAAAGAAATATCTTTAGAAGATGCTCAAAAAATAAAAAAATCATATAAAGTTGGAGATAGTGTTGCACAAGAAGAATCAACCAAGGATTTTGGTAGAATAGCAGCACAAACAGCAAAGCAAGTTGTTATGCAAAAGCTTAAAGAAATGGAAAGACAGATGGCTCTTAATGAAATTTCAGAAAAAGAAGATGAGCTTTTGACAACAGTTGTTAAAAGAATTGATAATGGTGTTGTCTATGTTCAAATAGCAGGTTCCCATAGCGAAGGTGTTATGTTAGAAACAGATCAAATTCCTGGTGAAAAATTTAGGGAAGGTGACAGAATAAAAGTTTATGTAAAAAAGATTAAAGAATCTTTTAAAGGAACACAAATTCAAGTTTCTAGAAGCAATATAGGATTTGTTAGAAAACTATTTGAATTAGAAATACCGGAAATTGAAAGTGGAGAGGTTATAATAAAAAACATAGCGAGAGATCCAGGCAATAGAACAAAAGTTTCAATATACACTGAAAAAGCAAATATTGATCCAGTTGGAGCTTGTGTTGGTAATAGGGGTGTTAGAATAAATACAATTGTTTCAGAATTAAACGGCGAAAAAATAGACTTAGTTTTATATTCAGATGATCCATTAGAATATATAGCTAGGGCTTTAAGTCCAGCGCAAATAATAAGTGTTGAAACAAATGACAGTTTAAAAGCGTCAAGAGTTATCGTTCCAACAGATAAGTTATCATTAGCAATAGGTAAAAATGGGCAAAATGTTAGATTGGCATCAAGATTAACAGGTTGGAAAATAGATGTTAAACCAGAAAGCGAGGTTGAAAAAACAGAAAACAATAATGTGGAATATGAATTAACAGAACTTCCGGAAGAATCAGATTTCGGATTCGAAGGATTTGATGACTTAGAAGATTTAGAAGAAATAAGTGAATAATTGAAAGAGGAACGATGAAATCTTTAAGAATGTGTTGTAATTGTAGGAAAATGTTTTATAAAGATGAATTAATAAGAATTGTTAGAAATAAAGAAAATTTATTTTTAATAGATAAAACTAAAAAAATTAATGGAAGAGGCGCTTATATATGTTCGGAATGCAGAAAGGAAGATTTGAAAAAACGCAAAGTATTAAATAAATCATTTAAATGCAATGTTCCTGAAAATATATATGATGATATAAAAGTTGAGGAGTGTTAATGTCAGAAAATAAAAGTAATGGATTTGTTAATTTAAAAAAAGTTCACGATATTCAAGTGAGTGGTTCTGTTCAAGCAATAATAAGAGATTTGCGCTCAACTAGAATACAACTTGAACATACTATATCTAAAGTTAAGGAATTATTAAAAAATAGAAATTTAATTCAAGAAAAAGAGCAAAAAGAAAAAAGTGAAATTCAAATTACAAAAGTAGAAAATGAATTAGAAATTAATGAAATAGTCAATGTCACAAATAACATTAATTTAAAAGAAAAACAAAATGAAAATAAATTAAACAAATTTGATAAATCAAAAGTTTATGAAAATCAAAATAACAGCAAATTTGTTGATTATAAACAAAAACAAAATTCTTTTAACAAACCATTTAATAAAACTGGAGCATATGAACAAAGAAACAATAATTTTAAAAATAGAAACGAAATAAAAAAGACAGGATTTGCTTCAAGTAGGGGCAACAATTTCAGATCTTTTACTGCTCCGGATATTGTTTTACATGAAAATAACAACAGAAAATATGAAAATAATAAAAATAAAAACAATAGAGAAAACATTGAAGAAAAGAAACAGCCAAATATAAGAAAAAATCAATCTAATTATAAAAATGTTTTTGTTAACAATTCAGACGGCTTTGAAGAAATGAGAATGGGCTCAAGAAAGCTTATAAAAACAAAAAAAGAAAAAGTTGAAACTTATGTTGCGCCTGTCATTGATCATGCAATAATAACAAGTGAAAATATTTCTGTTAAAACTTTGTCAGAAAAAACGGGAAAACCAGCAACAGAAATAATAAAAAAATTAATGATTTTAGGAATTATGGCAAATATTAACAGTGTTATAGATTTTGAAACTGCTGAATTAGTTGCAAGTGAATTAGGAATAACGCTTGAATTAAAATTGGAAAAAACATATGAAGAACAACTTCTTGAAAATGCCAAAACAGAAGATTCAGAAAACTTAGTTGAAAGACCTCCAGTAGTAACAGTTATGGGGCATGTTGATCATGGAAAAACATCATTATTGGATTCAATAAGAAAAACAAATGTTGTTTCAGGTGAAGCTGGTGGAATAACCCAAAAAATAGGCGCGTACTCAATAATTCATAAAGGAAAATTAATAACCTTTATTGACACTCCAGGTCATGCAGCTTTTACAAGCATGAGAGCTAGAGGAGCGAAAGTTACAGATTTGGCCATATTAATTGTTGCAGGTGACGATGGGGTTAAACCACAAACTGAGGAAGCAATAGCCCATATTAAAGCAGCAAATGTTCCTATGATTGTTGCTGTTAATAAAATGGACAAACCAGAATCAAATATTGATAGAGTAAAACAACAATTGGCAGATAAAGGTGTGCTTCCAGAAGAATGGGGTGGCGATACAATATTTGTTCCTATTTCAGCAAAAACAGGAATGGGAATTGATGAATTATTGGAAAATATTTTGCTTGTTAGCGAAATGCAAGAATTAAAAGCAGATCCATCAAAACGAGCTTCAGGTGTTGTTATTGAAGCAGAGTTAGATAAAAATAAAGGAGCTATAGCTTCAGTTTTAATCCAAAACGGAACATTAAAAGTTGGAGACAATGTTGTGTCTGGAATAACATATGGAAAGGTCAAGGCATTGTATGATGAGAATGGTAAATCTCTTAAACAAGCCGGGCCTTCTGTTTGTGTGTCTGTACTGGGGTTAAACGAAGTTCCAAATTCTGGTGATTTAGTGTTTGCTATTGATGAAAAACTTTCAAAACAAGTTATTGAAGAAAGAAAATCAAAATTAAAAATAGAACAATCAAAATTAACTTCTGGTGTTTCGCTTGATGATTTTATGAGTAAAGTTAATGAAGGTAAACTTAAATCACTAAATATAATAATTAAAGCTGATGTTCAAGGATCAGTTGAAGCATTAAAACAAACCTTAACTTCAATAAGAAATGATGAAGTTAAAGTAGTTAGTGTCCATAACGGCGCTGGATTTGTGACAGAGTCTGATGTTATTTTAGCAAAAGCTTCAGATGCGATAATTATAGCATTTAATGTTAAAACCGGACCAAAAGCAATGCAACTTGCTAAAAAAGAAAATGTTGAAATTAAAAATTATAATATAATTTATGAAGTTGTCGAAGATTTAACTAAAGCTATATCAGGAATGCAAACAACAAAATATGAAGAAGTTGTTATTGGTGAAGCTCAAGTTAGGGCAATATTTAAGCTTTCAAGTTCTGGATATATTGTTGGATGTTATATTACAGATGGCAAAGTAACGAGAAATTGTAGTGCTAGAGTTTATAGAAATGATGAACTTATTTGTGATAATCAAGTTGAGAGTTTAAAAATTATGAAAGATGACAAATCAGAAGTTTTAAAAGGTTATGAATGTGGCATAAAAATTAAAGATGCAAATCTGGTTAGAGTTGATGATAAAATAGTATTTTATGTAAATCAACCAATAAAAAATAAATAAAGGTGAATTATGAATTTTAGAATGCAAAGAATAAATTTAGAAATAAAAAATAATATCTCGAAAATTATTAATAATATGAATGATTCTAGAATAGCGAATAAATTTATAACAATAGCTGATGTTAATACTTCTCCTGATTTATATAACTGCAAAATTTCGGTTGGTTGTTTATCTGATAATGAAAATGAAACAAAAAATATTGTTAAATTATTAAATAATTCAACTGGATATATTCGAAAAGAATTATCTAAAATTATCAAAATAAAAAGAATTCCAGAATTATATTTTGTTGTTGATTTGCAAGAAAAAACAGCGAATAGAATTGATAAAATTCTTAATGAAATAAAAAATAAAAAAAATGATAATTAATGTTTTTGCCAAGATTGTGAAAATAAATAATTTTAAAAAACATAAGAAAAGATATATTTTTAATTTTATATTTTTTTTTATTTTGTTATATAAAATTTAAGACTAAAATAAAAAGGTAAAACAAATTTTAATAATTACTGCATATATATACATTGTGAGATATTTTCATAGAAAATTAAAATATCTAAATAATAAAGAACTTAGCAAAAAAGATAAAATAAAGCAAAAAATAGGATTATTTATTGCAATTTTTTTAGTTATTATAGTAATAGCAATATTATATATTAATTATATTGTTAATCCAGTTATTATTAGCACTAGCGAAGCTCAAGTAAAAAGTTTAGCAACAAAAGCTATCGGAAGCGCTGTTTATGAAATAGTTAATCAAAATGATGTTTATGGTGATTTAATAACAATAACAAAAGATCCAGATGGAAATGTGACATTAATACAAGCAAATGGATTACAAATTAATTTATTAACAAGATCACTAACCAGACTTGCAACAAGTAATTTGGAAAAAATTGGAGAGCAGGGGATTGATATACCTATTGGGACTTTTAGTGGTATGCCGATTTTGGCAGGAAGAGGTCCAAATATAAATATAAAAATGTTGCCTATTGGTTCAATATCAAGTTCTTTTAAAAGTGAATTTACAAATGCAGGCATTAACCAGACAAATCATAGAATTTATGTTACAATTTCTTCTAAAATAAGTGTTGTTCTTCCAACAGTAAATCAAATTGTTGAAACATCAACTCAAGTTTTAATATGCGAAAATATTATAATAGGAAAAGTTCCAGACACTTATTTGCAATCTAATTCTTTAGATGAAATGATGAACCTTATACCAAATTAATTTTTTCTATTTGAATTTTGATCTTTCAATTTTTTAATATAACAATCATAACACATTGAGTTGTATTTTTCATCTCCACCAATAACTATATCTTGTCCTTCAGTAATAATTTCATTTTCAATTATTAATGCATTAATATTTGCCTTTTTCCCACAACTACAAACACTTTTAATCTCTGATAAAGAATCTGCAATTTCAACCAATCTTTTACTGCCTTCAAATAATTCTGTTTTATAATTTGTTAACAAACCATAGCATAAGACAGAAAATTTTAATGAAATATTTTTTAATTGATTAACTTGATCTTTCGTCAAAAATTGACATTCATCAATTATTACAATACTTTTGGGATTATTATAAAGATTATATTTGCCTAGCAAATCGTTTAAGTTATCATTTTTATTAAATTCAATACATTCGCTATATATACCAATTCTACTCCAAACTTTAGCTTTTCCTGCAACTATTTTACGAGTATCAATAGATGGTTTTAATAAAAAAACAGTAAATCCTTTTTGTTCATAATTAAATTTGCACATTAATGCTTGCGCTGATTTACTACTGCCCATTGAACCATATTTAAAATATAATTTACTCATAATTGTTTCCAAAAAAATACTAAAATAGTATAGCACTTTTTTTTAAAAAGTTAAAACATTTTAATTTAAAATCCATAATGCAGAATTTAAAAAAGTTGCAATTGAAACCCATGTTGGATAAATTAAAGTTATATACTATTAAAATCTGGCTTCCACAAATTATTTATTTTATCAATAGAGCGTGTAGTAGTAAAGTAGCTTCCATACTTTCTTTTAGTAATTCACTTAAATTTGCATATTTTGTTTCATCATTCCACCACATATGATTTTTGATTGCTAAATATCTATCAATAAAATCATTTGAAACACTATTAGATCCGTAGTTATTTCTTAATATATAAAAGTTAAAACTAGATTCAAATTGATTTACAAGATTTTGTAGTTCTTGCATATAACACCACCTTATTTTTCAATAACTTTTCCGTCTAAATTACATATATAACAATTTGGGAAATGGTTTTTTAAACTTTTTATTTTATCTTTATCATTCTCATAATTTTTTCCAACAAGGATACCTGTAATTAAACATTCTGGTATTCCAAAGATGATAGCACTTTCTCTGTTGGTAGTAAAGTGATCTCTTTTCCCATAAATATATTTTTTTCTAAACCATTTTGCAATAAATGATTTTAAGACTTTTTTATTAAAATTTAAATTAAAAATATCATTGTTTACTAATTGTTCTATATCTTTATTTGTTCTATCAAATTCCATTATAAATGAAATTTGAATTCTATCACTTGCTAGACTTGGCATAAATCTTATTTCTTTTGTTTGCTCCATATTCCAATTCCAGCAATCTGTTAAATTATTAACATAATTATCTATATTTTTATAAGAAATTAATTCTGTACTCGAACTTTTTTCTTTTAAACTATATTTTTTAATAGTTGCGCCACTATATTGATTAATATAATCCTTTAACATACATTTTTCTTGTATATTCCATACTGGTATTGTTAAAGGTGTTTTTTGATTTTTATTATAAGTTTTTGTTATATCTGGCGAAAGAAAACCATTTTGTGCTATAAAAGCTAATCTTTCATCGGTTAATTCTAACAAAGCACCTTCACCACGCATAAATGTACCTTTTTCTAAAATTACATCATCACCAATTTTATAATTATGTTTTTTAGGTTTATAATTTTCTTTTATTAAATAATAATTTTCCATTTGATTTTTAAATAAATTAAAACTATCTTTTCTATATCTAAAAATTTTTTTTAATCTTTTTTCAAAAAACAACTTATCCATAAATCCTTTTTGTTCATAATTAAATTTGCACATTAATGCTTGCGCTGATTTACTACTGCCCATTGAACCATATTTAAAATATAATTTACTCATAATTGTTTCCAAAAAAATACTAAAATAGTATAGCACTTTTTTTTAAAAAGTTAAAACATTTTAATTTAAAATCCATAATGCAGAATTTAAAAAAGTTGCAATTGAAACCCATGTTGGATAAATTAAAGTTATATAATAGTATAGATTTGATATATTTTTTAAATCAAAAACTAAAAACCTAATTCATTAGTATATTTAAGCTCAAATCAAACAGCTTTATTAATTAATGGTAGTAATAATGAAATTTATGGATTAACTTTTACAAGTGATATACCTTATCCTTCATCTTTTATTGAAATCGGAAGTAATAATAATAGAATACAAAATAATATTTTTTATGGGCCAACTCAGTCTGGAGGATCAGATACTTGGGTAACAAATAGAGGCATAGTAACACAAGGGGCAACAACAAATAATTTAATTAGTAATAATATATTTTATTCGATGAGACAAGCAGGTTATTTAAATCCAAATTCAAGTGGATATATTGTTGATAATGTAACATATAACACAAGAGGTTGGGTTGTTGATGGCGCGCTTTATCAATTTTCTGGAAATTCTTGGGGAAGTCCCGCAAATGATGTTGACATTGCACTTTTAAGTGGAACAACAACCGGTGTTCCATATGATAATACAACTCAACTTTCAAATAATAATAGTCAAGCAACAATAAGTGATCAAAGATAAAAAAGTTTATAAAATGTTTTGAAAATTATAATTAAAGGATTATAATATTAAAGAAAGGAGAGAAAAGATATGTCAACAAAAAAAAGCACTCAAAAAACTCAATCAAATGGTTCGAGTAGATTTGGTTTAAACAAAATTTCGATGTATGTTATCGTTGCAGTTGCATTATTGTATGTTATTTCATTATTATTAGCTGTATTTAATGTTAATTTAATAATTGTTAGTGCACTACAAGGTGTTGCAACAGCTATTATGATAACAATAGTTGCAATTTTGGCGTGGAGATATGTAAGACATAAACCAGCAGTTTGGATAATACTTTACATAATTTGTTTAATATTAGTAATAGTTGGTATAATTGTGCCATTGGTTGTATAATTAAAAAGGCTTTTATTATAAAAGCCTTTTATTAAGGGAAGAAATATGGTTGAAAGTTTAAAGAACGAGTTTATTAATATATTTAAATCTAATGTAAAAAGAGAAGGAAGTGAAAAACTACTAGAATGGTTGGAAAAAACTGATTTTTTCACAGCGCCAGCATCAACAAAATTTCATAGTTGTCATGAAGGAGGACTATGTTATCATTCTCTAAAAGTTTATTACAGATTTTTAAATAAAATAAAAAATGAATATGGTGAAAATTTTACAAATAAGATTTCAATGGAAAGCATTGCAATAATTGCTTTATTGCACGATTTGTGTAAAGTCAATTATTATAAAATTGAAATGAGAAATGTTAAAGAAAATGGTGTATGGATTCAAAAACCATATTATACAGTTGAAGATAAGTTACCTTATGGGCACGGAGAAAAGTCTGTATATATATTAAGTGGATTTATAAAATTAACAAGAGATGAAGCAATGGCAATTAATTGGCATATGGGTGGATTTGATTCAAGGGTTCAAGGTGGATCTTATGCAATTAAAGATGCTTTTTACAATTATCCTATTGCATTATTGTTTCATTTATCAGATATAGAAGCAACTTATCTTGATGAAGAACAAAATTAAAAGATTTTATATTTTAAATAATTGTGTTAAAATAATATGAGTATGCAATTTATAAAAAAACATAAAAAATTTGTAATTATATTTTCAATTTTACTAGTGTTTATAACGACATTAGTTGTTTTGATGTTTACACTTTTTAATTTAAAAAAAATTGATATAAATTTTAAAACTGAAACAAAAAATTTAAATATACAAATTCAAAATGAAATAAAGCAAACAACTTTAAATTATGGTGGATCAGTATTATTCATAAATAAAGATAAAATTATTGATGAATTAGAAAAAAAATTTCCGTATATTAAAGTTGTTAACATAGAAACAGTATTTCCTGATAAATTTGTTTTGCATTGTGTTGAAAGAGAAGAATTATTCGTTATTAAATCAGGAAATAAGTATTACATACTTGATGAAGAATTAAAAATTTTAAGAATTGAAGAGAATTATAATTCTATTTCTGGACAACCAATTTTGTTAAAATATCAAGATATAAAATTAAATGATTCTGAAAATCCACCACAATTAGAAATAATAAATTTGGATTTAAATTTGCAAAATGCAGAAGTTGGGCAATTTTTAAATATTTCTAGTAGCACGGAAACAGGAGAATATTTTACTAATAAACTACAAAAAATTTCAACAACGATTTTAAATTCTTTTGAAAAGAACAACAGAGATATTTCATATCTAAGAGCTAAATATAAAACTTTTGAAATATTTTATAAACCTGAAGTGATATCAGATGAAAGTATTGCTTGGAGAGTTTGTTTAAGACTAAAAGATTATTCAAATTATATTTGCGAAATTTATGATGCTGATGATAAATTAAGTAAAAAATTGAGTGTTATGGATTTAGCTTTATCAGATGCTTTATTAAACGATCCTTCGAAATTAGAAAACTCTAAATTAATAATTTTTGAAAATATATATGCTGAGATAGCATATTTATTTGAAAAAATCAATTAAAGGTAATTTATGAAGAAAATTAAAATTTCTTTAAATACAAAAAAAAATTTATTAATTATATTAAATATTATTTTATCTTGCTTATTTTTTTTAACTTTGTTAATTCCAATTTGCTCTTTTAATAAAATATACAAAAATAATCTTATAACAAAAGAAGGACAAAGAGTTGAAATTCTGTATTTTGTTGAAACTATTTCACTAAACGAAGAGAAAATTGATCAAGCAAGATTAGATTTAACATCCAAAACTGTTGAACTTTCAAATAGAGTTTTAAAAAATGAAATAACGTTGGAACAATCAAAAGAAATACTTTTAAATTCTCAAGAAAAAAATAGATATGATGTTTATAATTTTGCAACTCAGGAAAATCTTACTTTAATTTATGGGATATCTGAAGGAAATTTAATAAAAAAATTGAATATTATTTCTTATCTTTTTCTACTTTTTTATATAATTATAATTATGTTAATTTTTATAAATATTCTTTTTCTTTTTATAAAAAAAAATGTAATTATTAAAAGTATTATTTTATTTTCATTTTTATTAATATTGATTTATTCGATATTGGTTGTATTATTAGAATTGTTTGTTAAAATTGAGAATAATTATGACTATATTTTTAAAGCTAGTGTTAATATTTACGGGTATATATCTATTATAGTTTTTGTTATTTATTTCTTTTTTACAATTTTTTTATATAAATATTTGAAAAAAAGATATTTGCTTGACAAAAGTAGATAAATTGCTTATAATTATAAAAAAATTGATTATTTATTCATACATAGGAGAAAAGATGAGTAAGAATTATACAGCAATACTTGATATAGGTTCATCAAAAGTAACAGCGCTAATAGGAATTCAAGGAGTTAATGAAAGTTTAATAATAAAAGGCAAAGGAGAATGCGAATATGGTGGATTTATTGAGGGAGAATTTTTACAGCCGGAATATTTAAAAGAATGCATTGGAATGGCAATTTCGAATGCAGAGAAGCAAGCAAACATAAAAATAAATTCAATTTTTGTTGGAGTTCCGGGAGAATTTTCATTTTGTAATTGTGTTGAGGTGGAAAAAGTTTTTGAGAAAAAAAAGAAAGTAAAAGATGAAGATATAACATCAATGTATAGTAAGGCATTAAACAATGAAATATTAAAAAGTAAGACATTGGTTTCTTGCGAAACGATATGCTGTATGGTTGACGATGGAAGAAAAGTTTATGATATTACAAATATAAAATGTGATAAAATTAAAGCTACAATTAGCCAAATATTTATAGAAAATTATTTTGTTGAATTGTTTAATAAAATCTTATCAGAAATAGGGATTGAAACTGTTGAATACATATCTAGCCCAGTTGCCGAAACTAAATATTTGTTAAGTAATTTTGATAAACAAAGGGGTGCAATAATAATCGATGTTGGATATTTAACAACTTCCGTTTGTGGTGCAATATGTAATGGTTGCGTTGGATTAGTGTCTTTTTCATTAGGAGGAGGAAATATAACTGCTGAAATTTATGAAAATACAAATTTAAAGTTTAGTGAAGCTGAAACAATCAAAAATGAAATTATTTTAACGTTAGATTGTAACAAAGTTCCAAAATATAATTTTAATATTAAAAAAAAAAAGCTAAGTATTTCAAGTAAAGATATA
>CALWKK010000009.1 GCA_944381245.1 uncultured Clostridia bacterium | reverse complement strand
CCATATGGAAGAATCCAGACTTTATTTAAACTATATCCAAGTTTTTTTGCTACAAATGCATGAGCTAATTCGTGCAAAATGATAGCAGTTAAATATGGAATTACCACAGAACTGTATCCTGTTGCTATTAACAAAATTAAAAAAAATATTGTTGCTGGATGAATTCTAAATTTTTTCATTTATATAAATTATGTTTTAAATAAAAAAATAATAATTAAAAACAAAAAAAATACTTTTAGCATATTATAATTTGTAAATACAAAAAAAAGGAGAATAAATGAAAAAGATTGCAATTTTTTTAGTTTTAATTTTAGGAAGTATGTCTTTTATATTTGCAGGTTGTGGTAGTAGTAATGTTATACGATTAAATGAAGTTACTCATAGTATTTTTTATGCGCCATTTTATGCTGCAATAAATTTAGGATACTTCGAAGAAGAAGGAATTGAAATTGAGTTGACTAACGGAGGTGGCTCGGATCAATCAATGACAGCACTTTTAAGTGGAAGTGCCGACATGGCGCTTTTAGGACCTGAAACAGCAGTTTATGTCGTTGGACAAGGTGCAAAAAATACACCTGTTATTTTCGGGCAATTAACGAAAAGAGATGGATCATTATTGGTTGGGAGAACTGATGAACCAGATTTTGATTGGGCAAATTTAGCAGGGAAAGAAATTATTGGAGGAAGAAAAGGTGGATCTCCAGCCATGTCTTTACAATATGCTGTTGAGTTGGCAGGTAATACGGTTGGAACGGGAGTTAATGACTGTAATATTAATTTAGATGTTGCTTTTAACTTGGTTGTTGGAGCTTTTGAGGCCGGTCAAGGAGATTATTGCACCATGTTTGAACCAACAGCAAGTGAATTTGTTGCATCAGGAAGGGGATATATAGTTGCTTCTGTTGGAGAAGCGAGTGGGGAAATTCCTTTTACTTGCTTTATGGCAATGCAAAGCTATATTGATAAAAATGAAGAAAAAGTTGAAAAATTTCTTAAAGCCGTCATAAAAGGATACAATTATTTAGCTGAAGCAACTGACGAGCAAATAATCACGGCATTAAAGAAATCATTTACTACAACAGAAGACAGTATTATTGTTTCTTCAGTAAGAAATTATTTAGAATATGATGCATGGAATAGTTCGCCGATTATGGAACCAGAAGCCTTTATTAGATTGCAAGATGTTATGGAAAACGCTGGAGAATTAGAAAAACGAGTTAATTTCAATGATGTGGTTAATAATTCATATGCACAAAATGTAATAAACAGTTTATAAAAAAGATTTGATTTTCAAATCTTTTTTTTATTATCATTAATTTTCAATACAAGTTATATTGGATAACTTTATATTTTTTGCACAAATTATCTCTATAAGTTTATTTTTATAAATTAAGGAGATAATTTAATGAATATTAATTGGTCAGATTACAATAATTCTTTAAAAAAATATTCTAAAAATAATTTTATTAACGAATGTCATATTGAATTGCATAATATGACTATGAGAAGAAATTTGCTTAATGAATTCTATCGATCTTCGGAATATATTAGTCTTATTGAAGATTTAAAAGAATTTGATTCAACGGATTTCGACTACTTTCATTACGAAAAGGAATTAGTATTTGGAAAAACAGATTAAAAGAGGAGATATATATTATGCTGATCTCAGTCCTGTTGTTGGGAGTGAGCAGGGTGGTGTTAGACCTGTTTTAATTATACAAAATGATGTGGGAAATAAGTACAGTCCAACGGTTATAATAGCTGCAATAACAAGTCAACTTTCCAAAGCAAAAATTCCAACTCACATTGAATTATCAGCATTAAAATATAATTTACCTAAAGATAGTGTTATATTGTTAGAACAAATTAGAACAATTGATAAAAGAAGATTGCAAGAAAAAATATCATTTTTAGACAATGATAAAATGAAAGAAATTAATATTGCATTATTAATTAGTTTAGGGTTTAACAAATAAATATATATTTATTAAAAAATTATAATTATAAAAACAGAAAAATAAAAAGAAGAATGAAAAAATAACCCGTAGGGTTAATAGTCGAGTTTCTCTTTTTCCCAAATACATCAAAGTAATGTTGTGGTCTGCCAATTGGATAAATAGTAACGAGATATCCAAAGCTTTCCAGAACATTTCGAATTGCGTAGTTTTCTACTCCTACGCTACCGTCATCAAGTATCAATACTTTTTTCATTTGTTCTCCTTCGCCGTGTTGATGGATGCAATCAAAATTCTTTTTATTTCCGTGCATTTATCAAGCAGAGCTTTATCGCGATAATAGCCGCTTTCTAAAACAAGCTCAATCCAATACTCGGTTTCAGAACACTCTTTCAATGTAATTTGCAACTTAGCAATAAAGTCAGCCTTACCGTGAGCATAAAAGGCTTCACGAATATTTGCACCTATACTCGTTCCCGAACGCAAAAACTGATTGATTAAAGCACTTTCACACTTTGCCACTCTTAGTTGCTTACATACTTGTATAACATCAAGCGCAAATGCTTTTGATTTTATAATCAAAGGACTGTCAGCCATAACCTTATCACCTTTTACCTTGATGTGTTCATTATACCATAAAACCTATTACTTTTCAACCTAAAATAAAAATGCTTTTCGCCCGAAAGGGAGAAAAGCTACATCAGATACCTTTTCACTATTCACTATTACTTATTACTTACCAAAAATCGACAAAAAGATTTTAGTGAAGAGTGAAGAGTGAAGAGTGAAGAGTGAAGAGTGAAGAGTGAAGAGTGAAGAGTGAAAAAGTAAAATCGACAAGTCTCTGTCGAAACTTGTCGATTTTTGGCAGGGAGTGAAGGAATTGAACCCTCAACAATGGTTTTGGAGACCATAGTTATACCATTTAACTAACTCCCTATAATGATAAATTACATTGTATAATTTATCATATTAAGCTTTTATTGTCAAATAATTCTGTTATATTTAATTTTTGTTTTTATCATCTTTGTTTTTACAATCTATATTTTTATTATTATTTGTTTTATTTAAATATTTTTGTTTAAATTTTGAAAATAAATTTACTTTACTATTATTTTTGTTAAATTGATGTTTTTTATCTTGCTTAGTTTGTTTTAGATTTTGATTATTTATTTTATCTAAATATGCATATGGATTAATTCCTTTTTTTGCCAAATTTTTATCTCTAATAAAGATATAAATAAATAATATAAAACCTATACAAGCTGAAAGAATACTTATTAACTGTGAAAATTTAACTGAACCAATTAGCATTGGATCGGTTCTAAATGTTTCAATAATTGATCTTACAACTCCATACCACATTAAATATGATGTTGTTACAATTCCTTTTTTCTTTGATTTAAATAATAATATTGTTAAAACAATAAAACCAATTGAATTTAAAACAGCTTCATATAAAAATGTTGCAAGGTAATAATGTCCGTTTATTTCAACTGTGAACGGAAGCCCAAAATAGTTAGGATCGAAAACTTCCCATCCGTGTGCTTCTTGATTAATAAAATTTCCCCATCTACCAGTGCTTTGCGCTAAAATTAGAGCAGGAGCAATCACATCACAAACTTGAAAAATATTTTTTTTATGAATCCAACAATATAGACAAACTCCAAGAAAGCCTCCAATTACGCCTCCCCATATTGACATTCCACCTTCCCAAATTTTTATTGCATCTGAAAATGTGTATGATATTCCCATTGGATTAAATAATACATAAAAAAGTCTGGCGCTAATGACAGCAAGTGGTAAAACGTATAATGCGCAAACGATTAAGTCTGAACTGTTTATAGCTCTTTTTTTTGAAAAAAAGTAACAAAGAACAACAGCTAAAGCCATTGAACAAGCCATTATTAAACCATACCAAGCTATGTGTAAATTTCCTATGTTAAAACCAGGATTGCTTAAAACTAAATTCATATTCATATTATTACATTTTTTTTCGAATATTCAAAATAAAAATTTTGTTTATAAATATAAAAAAAACACAAATTTGTGTTTTTTTATTCTTTTCCTTTCCTTTTATTTTTTTCTTTTTGTTTATTTTGTTTATCTTGTTTTAATTTTTCACATTTTTCATTAAGCCTCTCTCTAAGTTCTTTAACTCCTTTATCTACAAAATCTAGCCGGTTTTTTGTTTTTTCAATATACTCGCTGCCTTCATTTGACCCAGTTTCTTCAGTTTTTAGTTTATTGTTATTGTTATTGTTATTGTTATTGTTATTGTTAGTTTTGCCTCGTTGATTTGAATGCGATTCATCTGCTGGAGGTGGGTTATCATAATCAGGTATTAATTCTATTTTTTTATCCTCAGGCATTTTTTGTCCATTTGATATATCTACTACTTCTTCTAGATTGTTAACAACACTTTGATGTGTAGTCTCTAATCCTGGATTTTTTCCCATATATTGTACACCTAATTTGTTTTTACCATTATTTAAGACTTCTTGTTTTTCGATCTTAGCTTTTTCTTCGTTCTTTTCATTTTCTCCTATTTCCGTTTGTTTTTTAGCTTGTTTTTGAGCTTGTTTTTGAGCTTCAGCTTGTTTTTTGGCTTGTTTTTTAGCTTCTTTTTCTGACTTAGTCAAACTCCTTAAAGCTTTTAAGTAGTTTGAATACGAAAAAGTGTCAGTTAAAGCTTTTTTAACTTTTTCTTTTGTTGTTTGTTTTGGAGCTTCAGCTTTAGCTTTGGCTTGTTTTTGAGCTTCAGCTTGTTTTTGAGCTTGTTTTTGAGCTTGTTTTTGAGCTTGTTTTTGAGCTTCAGCTTGTTTTTTGGCTTGTTTTTTAGCTTGTTCTTCTGACTTAGTCAAACTCCTTAAAGCTTTTAAGTAGTTTGAGTATGAAAAAGTATCAGTTAAAGCTTCTTTAACTTTTTCTCTTGTTTCATTATTAGGAGAGTTCGGTTCGTCTTGTTGAGTGGAAGTTGAGTCTGAATGATCAATCGATCCTTCAAAATACATATCTTTGGTAATATAATTAATTATGTCATATTCATTCTTAGAATTTATAACACAATTATTTTTCTCATCATGATATGAATATAATATTTCTTCTTCCCCGTTTTTATTTATAAAAGTTTTTGCTTTGTATTGTTTTCCGTAAGCATCACGTAAAGTTTCATTTGACATATGAGATAATGAATTAGTTGGATTTTTTGATGTTTCCAAAGTCGCTTCAAGTGTTAAATTGTTGTAAATATATTCAATAACTTCTTCTTTATCAAAAAATCGTTTAACACTTTTATTTCTTTTATCATAATAAGAATAAACAGTTAAAAGATTACCATATCCATCTGTTGTTGTTATGGCTGTATAAGGTTCCCCATGTGCATATAATGTTCTAATGTTACCAATTTGATTTGTGGTTTGTTCTTCAGGGACTAATTCAACTTCAACTTTATTTTTTGTTTTATCAATTAATGGTATGCCTAACTTCTTTTTGTATTCTATTATTCTTTGATTAAATTCTTCAACATCTTTTTTCGCTTTCTTTTGTCTCTCTTTAAACATTATAAGTTCTTCTGAAGTAGAGTATGTTTTTATTTCTGGACCCTTTCTTTTATAGGGCGTGTAAATGCTTTCTGTTATATTTATTTCTTTTGCATCCGAAGGAATTATTGAAATTAATTTTTCTTTCATTAACCTAGCTGCTGTTGCATTGTCGAATGTTGCTGATATAGATATAAGTTTTTCATAATCATAAAACACTTGTGGAGTTCTTTCATTGTTACCTATATAAAAATTTTTATAATTAAAATTTATCGTAATTGTATACGTTCTTTTTTCTAATGCAGGGTATGCTTTGTGTACTTCGTTAAAATAACTATCTAATTCTTCCAGCGTTTTTTTGCTAAAAGGTTCAATTTCTTCAGGCTTAAAAAGATCAGTTCCTAATATTTCATGTTTTTCAACGTCTGATAGAGTTGATTCTTGCAAATTTAAATACCAATTTCGTTGTGGAAAATATGGAAGATTTTGTAAAAATTCTGTTTCTTTTCTTAAGTTGTCTTTACTTGTATTTGTTCTATTTGAATTTTTAATAAAAACTTCATTTATTTCTCCAGCTGTTGTCATTTTAGGAAAATGATAATCTTTTGAGAATGATATTTCTTTTAAATTCCTTTTCGAAGCTCTTAAAAGATATTTATATGAGTTTGTGCTTCTTTTTCCAGTTTTTGAAGCAAATTTTGCATATAAATATAACCCTCTCATTAATTTTAAGTATTTTTTTCCAACGGGTAAATTAGTCCCGTCTCCATATAATTGTTTATTTCTGCCTCCTAAAAGAACTCCTGAGTAAAATGATTTACGAGCATATGTCTTCAATCTTTTTACTTTGTGTGGAGCATTAACAGCACGTTTATAAACTTTAAATCCCACCTTATCTCTTTTTTTTGTAAGTCTCGCACGATGTCTTTCAAGGAAATTTTTTCTCATTAACCCTAATTTGTCTTTTAAATTTTCATTCATATCAAACGCCTTCCTCCCTTGATTTATCCTATAATTTTTCGATTTCTAGATCTGTTTTTTCTATTTTTTTCTCTAATCTTGATAATTTTTTTGAATTATATAATATACCAGATCTTTTTCCTGTTCCTATTTTTCTAGCTTCTTTTCCTCTTTTTAATGATCGTTTTAATAATACAGCACCAGTTACTGTAACAACTGAAGCTCCAGCAGATAAAGCCGCTATTATTGCCCATTTATCAGCATTTATTTCATCTATTTTATCTACTTTGTATTTATTTGTTTCTTTTCCAGGATTAGTTATATTTGCACTGTTTCCTTGTTCCAAACTTTCTTGTTGTTGTAATTCTAAAATTATTAATTTATAATTAGAAATATGTTTTTCAATATATTTTTTGGTTTGTGAATCTACAGAGGTCAATATATTTTCAAGAGAAGAATCTGAATTAAGTTCGTAGTTTATTTCAATTCCGTATTTTTCTGATAAATAATGATTTAATAAATTTTCAACTTCGTTTAATGAATATTTATTCTCATATCTGTTATTTATTACATTAGTTAATTGGTTTAAAATAATGTTTTTTGACTCAAGTAAATTTGACGTGTCAGGTGTTGTTGCCGCATCTTCTAATGCTTCATCTAAATCTGGATTTTGTGCTGTGGAAGATTGTGAATCGTTCTCACTATTAAAAACTTCTTGCGCATTTAATACTCTTGCTCCTGCTTCCGATGAAACACTTTCATAAGAAGTATTATTAGTTGTCTCTTGTGTATATGCAGAACCGTTACTAGTGGAATTATAAAAAGAATTTTCGTTAAGGGGAGCAGTAATAACAGCTCCAGCGGCAACAGCAGAACTAATTGCTGATGATATTCCAAAGAATAATAAAAGTTTTCTTATTATATTTTTAGATTTTGTTTTCTCTTCCATTAAATCTCCTTTATATTCAATATTATTATAATGTTTATTTTTATTTTGTCAATAGCTATTTGAAAAAAACATTATATTATTAATATATATAAGTTAATAATGTCATTATAATAATATATTATAGCTGTTTTTAAAAATATAAAATTTTTCAAAAAAATAGTTGACAAAAAAATATTAATAATGTATTATTTTACTGTTGAATAGCATGGAATGATTCGTGAGGTTACTTATTAAGCTATGCGAGCGCTTTTTAAGAGAATTCATGATGACTAGTTTTGACTTGATCAAAGCGCCCCACAAAAATTTTTTTTTGGCTTTCAACACGACACACACGGAATAGTTGTTATTAATAAGTCAATACTTGATTGAAACTGTTTTTTACTTTGTTCTCAAGGTGTCGAATAGGGGTTAAAAAAGTAGACAGGAGGGAAAAATGGCATCGCAAAAAATTAGAATAAAATTAAAAGCCTATGACCATGTTTTGTTAGATTTAGCTTGCTCAAAAATAATAGAAACAGCAAACAAAAATGGATCGAAAGTGGCTGGCCCAATTCCGCTTCCAACAGATAGAGAAGTGGTTACAATCATTCGTTCGCCACACAAAGATAAAGATAGTCGTGAGCAATTTGAATGCAAAACGCATAAGAGAATGATTGATATTTACAGCCCAACACAAAAGGCAGTGGACTCATTGATGAAATTAGATTTGCCGGCAGGTGTTGATATTAAAATTAAACTATAAGGAGAGAAGAAAATAATATGAAAAAAGCAATTTTAGGCAAGAAGTTAGGCATGACTCAAATCTTCACACCTGATGGTTTAGTTGTGCCAGTGACAGTTATTGAAGCAGGTCCTTGCTATGTTGTTCAAAAGAAAACAATGAGCAAAGATGGCTATGAATCAATTGTTGTTGCGTTTAATAAAACAAAGCAAAATAGAATAAATAAGCCTCAAATGGGAGTGCTTAAAAAGGCAGGTGTGGAACCTTTTAAAATTTTAAGAGAATTTAAATTTGATAATTCTGATGAATATCAAATAGGTGGAGAAATCAAGGCAGATATTTTTTCTGAAAACGATATAGTCGATGTTACAGGCATTACTAGAGGTAGAGGATTTACAGGAAATATTCAACGTTGGAATGCGCATCGCTTAAAAATGACACATGGTGTTGGACCTGTTCATAGAGAAGTTGGTTCTATGGGAGCAAACAGTACTCCATCGAGAGTTTTTAAAAACAAAAAAATGCCAGGACATTATGGTTCTGAAAAAGTTACAATCCAAAATCTTGAAATTGTTAAAGTTGATTCAGATAGAAACATACTTTTGGTCAAAGGCTGTGTTCCAGGACCAAAAGGAGCTATTATAACAATTAAAGAAGCGGTTAAAAGGTAGGAGGAGATATGGCAATTTCAGCAAAGTTATTAAATATGAATGGTGAAGAAGTTGGCAAAATAAAACTTTCTGACAACCTTTTCAACGTAGATTATAATGAAGCATTAATACATGAAGTTATCGTTGCTTACAATGCAAATCAAAGACAAGGAACCAAGTCGACCTTAACAAGAAGTGAAGTTAGGGGACATGCAAAAAAACCTTACAGACAAAAACATACGGGAAGGGCGCGTCATGGTTCTACAAAATCGCCTGAATATAAGGGCGGAGGAGTCGTTTTTGCACCAAAGCCAAGAGATTTCAGAAAAAAATTAAACAAACAAGTTAAAAAGATTGCTTTCGCATCTGCAATGAGTGAAAAATTAAGACAAAATGAAATTATGTTTTTAGATGAGCTTAATCTTGCAGAGCCAAAAACAAAAGAAATGATTAAATTATTAAATGCCTTAAAGCTTGATAAATCAGCTGTTATAGTAACTGATCAAAAAAATGAATTTGCGCTTAAGGCTAGTGGAAATTTACAAAACATTAAAATTCAAATTGCAGAACTTTTATCAACATATGACGTTGTTGCAAATAAAACAATTGTTATGACAAAAGATGCAGTTAAATCTTTAGAGGAGGCATATAACTAATGAATGCATACGATATCATTAAAAAACCTCTTTTATCAGAAAAGAGTTACGCTAAAATAAGCGAAAAAGTTTATACATTTATTGTTAACAAAAATGCAACAAAAGTTGATATAAAAAATGCTGTCGAAGAAATATTTAAAGTTAATGTTGATAAAGTTAACACAATGAATGTTAAAGGACACGAAAAAAGTCAGAATACAAAAAAGGGAAGAACAGTTGGAAGAACTAGTGATTACAAAAAAGCAGTTGTTACATTAAAAAAAGAATCTAAACCAATTGCTTTCTTCGAAAGTTTGTCATAAGGTAAAAGGAGATTAAAGATATGGCTATTAGAAAAAGTAATCCAACAAGTGCAGGCCGAAGATTTTATTCTTCTGCAAGCTTCGAAGAGATAACAAAAAAGAAACCAGAAAAAAGTTTGATAATTTCTTTGAAAAAATCCGCAGGTAGAAATGCTCAAGGAAAAATAACTGTGCGCCACATAGGTGGAGGAAATAGGAAAAAATATAGAATTATTGATTATAAAAGAAATAAGGATGGTATTCCAGCTAAAGTTGTGTCAATTGAGTATGATCCAAATAGAACAGCATATATCGCTTTATTAAACTATGCTGATGGTGAAAAAAGATATATTTTAGCACCGATAGGATTAAATGTTGGTGATGTTGTGATGTCTGGGCTAGATGTTGAAATTAAAGTTGGCAATACATTGCCTTTAGAAAATATTCCAGTCGGATCAGTTATTCATAATATTGAGTTGCAACCAGGTAAGGGTGGACAATTTGCAAGAAGTGCTGGTGCTGAGGTTCAGCTTATGGCAAAAGAAGGCAAATATGCAACAATAAGAATGCCAAGTGGGGAAATGCGAAAAGTATTATTAACTTGCAGAGCTACCTTAGGGCAAGTTGGTAATTTGGATCATGAGCTTGTTTCTATAGGTAAAGCCGGAAGGAAAAGACATATGGGCATACGACCAACCGTTCGTGGTGTTGTTATGAATCCTAATGATCACCCACACGGTGGTGGTGAAGGAAAAAGTCCTGTTGGTATGGCATCACCTGTTACGCCATGGGGTAAACCAGCTCTTGGACTTAGAACAAGAAAAAAGAATAAGGCTTCTAATAAACTTATTGTTAAGAGGAGAAAATAGGAGAAGAGTATGAGCAGATCGTTAAAGAAAAAACCATATGTGTTTGAAAAACTTTTAAAAAGAGTTGAAGAAAATAATGCTTCAGGAAATAAAAAACCTATAAAAACATGGTCAAGAGCGTCAGTAATCTATCCAGAATTTGTTGGTACAACATTTGCTGTTTATAATGGTAAAAAACACGTTCCAGTTTATTGTACAGCTGAAATGATAGGGCATAAACTTGGAGAGTTTGCTCCAACAAGAACATATAGGGGTCATGCTGGACAGAAAAAGTCGGGCGGCAAAGTTGCTGCGATGAAAGCAAAGAAGTAAGATAGGAGGAAAAGATGGCAAAAAGAATAAGAGAAAAAGCTGAAGCAAGAAAAATTAACAAAGATAATCGTCCATTCGCTAAAGTAAAATATGTTCATATGAGTCCTTCTAAAGTTAGAATAGTTCTTGATTTAATTAGGGGAAAGAATGCTGAAGAAGCATTGGCAATTTTGGAAAATTCTCCTCAATCAGCAGCAGAAGTGGGAGCAAAATTGTTAAAATCGGCAATTGCTAATGCAGAAAACAATAAAGGGTTAAACAGGGCTGATTTATTTGTTGCTGAAGCATATGCTTGTCCTGGCCCTATAATGAAAAGATTAAATTTTAGAGCTAAAGGAAGAGCTGATAGAATCTTAAAAAGAACAAGTCACATAACCATTGTGCTTGATGTGAAGGAATAGGAGGGCAAGATGGGACAAAAAGTTAGTCCAATAGGACTTAGAATTGGAGTTAATAAAAGTTGGCAATCTTCTTGGTATGCAAATAAAAAAGATTTTGCAAAAAATATTAAAGAAGATGATCAAATAAGAAAATTTATAAAGAAAAAATACTATAATTGTGCTATATCAAGCATTGAAATAGAAAGAACTGCAACAAAAGTCACAGTAACCTTAAATACTGGAAGGCCGGGTATGCTTATTGGAGCGAAAGGTGCTGGAGTTGAGGAAATGAAAAAAGAGTTGGCAAAAATGGTTGGTGCAAAAACGTTGTTTGTTAACATAAAAGAAGTTAAAAAACCTGATTTAGATGCAGTTTTAGTTGCTGAGGGAATTGCTACACAATTAGAAAAACGTGTTGCTTTTAGAAGAGCTTTAAAGCAAGCAATTCAAAAAGTTATGAAAGCTGGAGCTAAAGGTTGTAAAGTTCAAGTTAGTGGTGTTGTAGATGGTGCTAACACTATTGCAAGAACAGAAAATTATATGGAAGGTTCACTTCCACTCCATACTTTAAGAGCAGACATTGACTATGGTGTTGCATCTGCTTTTACAAACTATGGTAAACTTGGAGTTAAATGTTGGATTTATAAAGGAGAAATACTTGGTAAGAAATCCAACGAAAACAAAGGAGGTATAAACTAATGTTAATGCCTAAGAGAGTTAAGAGAAGACGTGTTCATAGAGGTAGAATGACAGGAGTTGCAACAAGAGGAAACACAATAACATATGGTGATTATGGATTGGTTGCGACAGAACCATGTTGGATTAAATCTAATCAAATAGAGGCAGCACGTATAGCAATAACAAGATACACTAAAAGAGGTGGAAAAGTTTGGATAAAAATATTTCCAGACAAACCTGTAACAAAAAAACCAGCTGAAACAAGAATGGGTAGTGGTAAAGGTTCGCCAGAATTTTGGGTTGCAGTTGTTAAGCCAGGGAGAGTTTTATTTGAATTAGGTGGAATTCCTGAAGATGTTGCAAAAGAAGCATTAAGACTTGGTGGACATAAATTACCATGTAAAACAAAAATTATAAAAAAGCAAATTGAAACCGTGGTCGAAGGTGGTGCAGTATGAAATTAAATGATATAAAAAATTTGACAACTGAAGAATTAAAAACAAAAGAACAAGAGTTGAAAGCCGAATTGTTTAATCTTCGATTCTCACATGCAACAGGAAATTTAAATAATCCAATGCAATTGCATAATTTAAAAAAAGATATTGCAAGAGTTAAAACAATTATAAGAGAAAGAGAAGTTAAAAAGGTTAATGGGTAAGGAGAAAATATGGAAAAAGAAATAAGGAATAGCAGACCAACTAAACAAGGAATTGTTATTAGTGCAGGTAAGATGAATAAAACAATTGTTGTTTCTGTTGTTGAAAATAAAAAACACCCAATTTATAACAAAGTTGTTAAAAGTACAAAAAAATATAAAGTTCACGATGAAGAAAACGTTTGTGGAGTTGGTGACACAGTTGAAATTATGGAAACTAGACCACTTAGCAAAGATAAGCGCAATCGTTTAGTAAAAATCGTTGAGAAAGCGAAATAGGAGGTAGGATATGGTTCAACCACAAACAAGATTAAAAGTAGCAGATAATACAGGCGCTAAACAAATCATGTGCATTCGAGTTCTTGGCGGTTCTTATAGACGTAGTGGGAACATAGGAGATGTTATTGTTGCTTCTGTTAAATCAGCAATTCCTGGTGGAGTTGTTAAGAAAGGTGATGTTGTTAAAGCAGTTATAGTTAGAACATCAAAAGGATTGAGAAGACAAGATGGAAGTCACATAAGATTTGATGACAATGCAGCAGTTATTATTGATAATCAAAAACAACCAAAAGGTACACGTATTTTCGGGCCTATAGCGAGAGAACTTCGTGATAAAAATTACATGAAAATTATTTCGCTAGCGCCGGAAGTATTATAGGAGGAAGCAATGGAAATAAAAAAAGGCGATAATGTTATTGTAATATCTGGAAAGGATAAGGGTAAGATTGGAAAAGTGCTTCAAACTTCGCCAAAAACTTATAAAGTAGTTGTTGAAGGAGTTAATGTTGTTTCAAAACACAAAAAACCAAGATCTGCCCAAGATAAAGGCGGCATTGTTAAACAAACCAATCCAATTGATTCTTCAAATGTAATGGTTATTTGCCCAAATTGTAATAAGGCAACTAGAGTTTCTCACAAAGAAATAGATGATAAAAAAGTTAGAGTTTGCAAAAAATGTGGCGCAAGTTTAGATAAAGATTTTGTTAAAGCAATTAAAAAAGAAACTAAAGTTGATAAAACAAAGTCAACAAAAAAAACAGCTAAAGAAGAAAATTTAGTTGAAGAAGCAAAATTAGAAAAAGCGTTAGATGTTAAAGAGAATAAAGATGTCCGACCAAATAAAGAAAGAAAAGCATCAGCAAAAGAAAAGTCGACAGAAAAAAAATCAGTAGTAAAATCAGCTACAAAAGCAAAAAAAGCAGAATAAGGAGGAAACAATGAGTGCAAGATTAAAAGAAACATATAAAAAAGATATTGTTCCTGAACTTATGAAGCTTCATGGATACAAAAATGTTAACGAAGTTCCAAAAATTGAAAAAATAGTTTTAAATATGGGACTAGGAGATGTTAAAGATAATTCAAAAAGCTTAACAATAGCAATTGATGAGTTAGGAATAATATCTGGTCAGAAACCTGTTGCAACTAAAGCAAAAAAAGCAATATCAAATTTTAAAGTTAGACAAGGCATGAAAATTGGTGCAAAAGTTACTTTAAGAGGCGATAGAATGTATGAATTTTTAGACAAATTAATTTCAATAGCTTTACCAAGAGTTAGAGATTTTAGAGGCGTTTCAAGAAAATCTTTTGATGGTCATGGAAATTATGCATTAGGAATTAAAGAACAATTAATTTTCCCTGAAATAAACTATGATAAAATTGAAAAAATAAGAGGTTTTGACATAATAATTGTTACTACAGCAAAAACAGACTCAGAGGCATTATCTCTTTTAGAGGCACTAGGAATGCCTTTTAAAGATAGGTAGGAGGGAATATGGCAAAAAAAGCATTAATTGAGAAGCAACAAAAGAAACAAAAATTTTCAACTAGAGAATACACAAGATGTGAAATATGTGGTAGGCCACATGCAGTATTAAAGAAATACGGTCTTTGCAGGGTATGTTTTCGTGAAAAAGCAAATAAAGGAGAAATACCTGGCATGAAAAAGGCTAGTTGGTAGGGAGGAAATATGATAGTTACAGACCCAATAGCAGATATGCTAACAAGACTTAGAAATGCTATAACTGCAAAACATGAAAGTGTTTTAATCCCTGTATCAAAAGAAAAAGAAGCTATAGCAAAAATATTATTAGATGAAGGATACATTAAATCATATGAAATTGTTGAGGATAAAAAGTCAAAATTGATTAAAATTGCAATTAAATATGATGATAAAGGAAATAGCGTTATATATGGTTTGAAAAGGATTTCAAAACCTGGATTAAGAATTTATTCAACTGTTGATAAATTACCTAAAGTTATAGGTGGTATGGGAATTTCTATAATATCAACAAACAAGGGTATATTGACAGATAAAAAGGCAAGAGAGCTAAAAGTTGGTGGCGAAGTTCTTGCGTATGTTTGGTAGGAGGAAGATATGTCAAGAATAGGAAGAAATCCAGTTGTTATGCCAGAAGGTGTTTCAGCTCAAGTTGATGGTAATCAAATAACAGTTAAAGGGCCATTAGGAAGTTTAACTCAAAAATTCGACAGTGTTGAAATAAATGTTGATAATAACACAATAACATTAACAAGAAAAAATGATGACAATGAAATCAAAGCAAAACACGGATTATATAGAGCATTAATTGCAAATATGGTTAAAGGTGTTAAGGAAGGATTTGTTAAAAATCTTGTTATAAAAGGTGTTGGTTATAAAGCAAATAAAAGCGGAAATAAACTTGTGTTAAATTTAGGATTTTCGCATCCAATAGAAGTTGTTGAGCCAGAAGGAATAAAAATTGAATGCCCAACTGCAACTGATATAAAAATCACAGGTATTGATAAACAAAAAGTCGGACAACTTGCATCAAATATAAGAGATTTTAGACCAGTTGAGCCATATCATGGATATGGAGTAAGATATGATGATGAAGTTGTTATAAGGAAACAAGGAAAAACTGCTGGTAAAGGTAAGAAATAAAGGGGCTGATAAAAATGATTAATAAAGATAATAAGAATAAAATAAGATCAAATCGTCATATGAGAATTAGAAACAGTGTTTATGGAACATCTAATAGACCTAGACTAGCTGTTTATAGAAGTTTAAATGGTATATATGCACAAATAATAGATGATGAAAAAGGTATTACATTAGTATCTTGTTCAACATTAGATAAAGATTTAAAGAGTAATGATACTTTAAAAGGTAAAAATCGTAAAGAACAAGCTATGATAGTTGGAGAAAACATAGCAAAACGTGCATTAAAATTAAAAATTAAAGCTGTTGTTTTCGACAGAGGAGGTTATCTCTATACAGGAAGGGTTCAAGCATTAGCTGAAGGTGCTAGAAATGCAGGACTTGAGTTTTAGGAGGAAAATATGAGTGAAGAAGAAATGATCAATGAAAATGTCGAAGCAAATCAAGTTGTAGATGTTGTTAAAGAAGAAAGGAAAAAAAGAGAAGATTACAAAAAAGATAAAAAACATAATGAAAGAAGAGAAAGGAAAAAAGAAGACAACGAATTTGAAAAAGCTTTAGTTTCTGTTAGAAGAGTGACAAAGGTTGTTAAAGGTGGAAGAACAATGCGCTTCAGTGCGTTAGTTGTTGTTGGCGATCGAAAAGGTACTGTTGGAATAGGAACAGGAAGGGCAAAAGAAGTTCCTGCTGCAATTGATAAAGCAACTATTCAAGCTAAATTAAATTTAAAAAAGATTAATATTGTAAATGGAACAATACCACATGATGTTATAGGAAAGTATGGCACCAGCAAAGTTTTAATGATGCCTGCAAAAGAGGGGTCTGGTGTTATTGCAGGTGGTAGTGCTAGATCTGTTATTGAATTAGCTGGAATTAAAGATATAGTTACTAAAATTCATGGTTCAACAAACAAAATAAATTGTGTGAAAGCAACTTTAAGAGGATTAGAATTAATTAGAACTAAAGAACAGGTAGCATTAGCTCGTGGTAAATCTGTTGAAGAAATATAGAGGTGAATTATGGCAGAAAAAAATAAAATGTTAAAGGTAACTTACGTTAAAAGTTCGATTAGTTATAATAAAAAACAATCAAAAATATTAGAAGCTTTAGGTTTAACTAAATTGAATCAAACAAAACTTTTACCTGATAATGAGAGTATACGAGGAAGCTTATTTCATGTAAGACATCTTGTTAAGGTTGAAGAAAATTAAGGAGGAAAAAATGAATATTCAAACTTTACAACCTGCACCTAATTCACGTTTTAAAGAAAAAAGGCTAGGAAGAGGAATAGGAAGTGGTCTTGGAAAGACAAGTGGTAAAGGTCATAAAGGACAAAATGCAAGAAGTGGTGGTGGAGTTAGACCAGGATTTGAAGGTGGACAACTTCCACTTATTAGAAAAATGAAAATTAGAGGATTTAACAATGCAAATTTTGATAAAGAATATGCAATTGTTAATGTGGGTGATTTAGAAAAATTCGATGCTAACACAGAAATTACACAAGAATTTTTATATGAAAATAGAGTTATTGGTAAAATAATGCCTTATGGTTTAAAAGTATTGGGTAATGGAGAATTATCAAAATCGCTTGTTGTAAAAGCAAAAAAATTCTCTGCATCTGCTAAAGAAAAAATTGAAAAAGTTGGCGGAAAAGCAGAGGTGATATAATGTTTAAAAGAATTATTGAATGTTTTAAAACAAAAGAAGTACGTGTTAAATTAATAATAACACTTCTTTTGCTTTTAGTTTTTAGAATTGGTTGTTGGTTGCCTATACCTGGAATTAATTCTGATGCATTCCAGGTTGTTACAGATGAAAACAGCTTCTTAAGTTTGTTAAGTTCTATAAACGGTGGTTCTTTAGCTAATGGTGCTTTTTTAGCTCTTGGTGTATCTCCTTATATCAGTGCATCTATTATTATTCAGCTTTTATCTATTGCAATACCTAGTTGGCAAAGATTATCTAAAGAGGGTGAAGAAGGAAGAAAAAAAATATCAAGATACACAAGATGGGCAGCCCTAATTCTTGCTGTTGCTCAGGCAATCGGAATTGTTGTTGGTTATAACAGTGTTATAGAATCTAATATGTTGTGGGATGGATCACCACAATGGTTAACAAGCATGTTGGTTGTTATTGTTTTAGTTGCCGGTGCTATGTTTACGGTATGGTTGGGTGAAAGAATAACAGAATTAGGAATTGGTTATCATTATTAATTTTTGTTGGTATTTTGTCATCTGCTGGATTGGCAATTATTGATAATATAGAAAAAATAGCTTCAGGTAATTTGGAAGGATTATGGACATTATTAATATTTTTAGCTGCGATCATTATTATATTTGGATTAATAGTTTTTGTTGATTTAGCAGAAAGGAAAGTTCCTGTTCAATATGCGAAACAAATAAAGGGTCGCAAAATGTATGGTGGTCAAAGCACAAATATTCCTATAAGAGTCAATGGATCTGGTGTTATGCCAATAATTTTTGCTAGTGCTCTTTTAACATTTCCACAGTTAATTATGAGTATATTTGCACCAAATTCTTCTGCGATGATTTGGTATAATACTTGGATGGGAAGTGGTTCTTGGCCTTATATTGTTGTTTCTTCATTGCTGATATTATTCTTTTCATATTTTTATGCTCAAATTACTTTTAATCCCGATGATATTAGTAAACAAATTCAACAAAATGGAGGATTTATTCCAGGTATTAGGCCAGGGAAACCAACATCTGAATATCTAAGAAAAATATCAAATAGAGTTATATTATTTGGGGCAATTTTCTTAGCATTTATAGCATTGGTTCCAAATTTAATATTTAAAGGAATAGGTGGAGATTCATCTCTTATTAATGCATTTAGCGCTACAGGATTATTGATTATAGTTTCAGTTGCATTAGAATTTGACAAACAATTAGAGGCTCAATTATTAATGAAAAACTACAAAGGATTTTTAAAGTAGGAGAGAAAATGAATATTGTTTTATTTGGCGCACCTGGTTGCGGAAAAGGAAGTCAAGCAAAATTAATAACTGCTAAATATGGAATTCCACAAATTTCTACGGGAGATATATTAAGAAGTGAAATTTCAAAAAATACAGAACTTGGAAATATTGCAGGAAAATATATTAATAACGGACTTTTACTTCCAGATGATTTAGTTATTGAATTGGTAAAAAAAACATTACAACAACCTAATTGTCAAAATGGATTTATATTAGATGGATTCCCTAGAACACTTAATCAGGCGCAAAGATTATTAGAATTTATTAATATTGATGTAGCGATATTGATTGATGTTAATATAAATGAAGTTGAAAGAAGGGCTTTATACAGAAGAATTTGTCCAGTTTGTGGTAAAATTTATAATATATCAAATAAATATATTGAAATATGCGAATGTGGAAATAAATTAATTCAAAGAGAAGATGATAAACTTGAAGTTGTAAGACATAGAATAGAAAAATATTTAGCAAACAGTGAAGATATTATTGAATTTTTTAAAGAAAGAAAAATTTTAGCAACTGTTTTAAGTGGTGAAACTCCAGAAGAAACATTTGTATCAGTTGATAAAATCTTATCCGAATTATAACAAGGAGAAAAAATGAAACAGTTATTACCAGCTGAAATAGTTTTAATGAAAAAAGCAGGTGAAATAACAAAAAATGCTTTATTATATGCAGAAACATTAATTCAACCAGGGGTTACAACTAATTCTCTTGACAAATTAATTTCTGAATATATAATTAGTCATGGTGGCAAACCATCTTTTAAAAATTATCAAGGCTATCCTAAATCAACCTGTATTTCAATTAATGAAGTTGTTGTTCATGGGATACCATCTGAAAGAATATTAAAAGAAGGCGATATTGTTAGTGTTGATGTTGGAGTTGAATATAAAGGATTCAATGGCGATGCTGCTCGAACTTTTCCTGTTGGAAAAATATCAGAAGAAAAGCAAAAGTTAATTGATGTTACCAAACAAAGTTTTTTCGAAGGAATTAAAAATTTAAAAGCTGGAGAAAAACTTGGCAAAATGTCTTCGGCAATACAAAAGTTTGTTGAAAATAATGGCTTTAGTGTTGTTAGAGAAATGACCGGACATGGAATAGGTGCAAAAATGCACATGAATCCATCTGTTCCTAATTATGGAAATGAAAATGATGGACCTATTGTTCAAGCAAACACTTGTTTAGCAATAGAACCAATGGTTAATATGGGAACAAGAAAAATATTCATTTTAGAAGATGGCTGGACAACAATAACTCAAGATTTACAACCATCTGCACATTATGAAAATACTGTGTTAATTTTGGAAAATGAAATTGAGATTTTAACTTTATGAGGAAAAAAATGGAATTTAAAATATATGATATTGTTCAATCAATTGCAGGAAGAGATCAAGGGAATATTTATATAATTAATGAATTAATTGATAATAATTATGTAAATTTAATTGACGGCAAAGCCAAAACAATTTGTAAACCCAAAAAGAAAAAATATAAACATATAATAAAGCTGGGAAACGATGAATCTGAAAAAATTGCTGAATTAAAACAAAATAATATATTTAATGATGGTGAAATCAGAAAAATTTTAAAAAAATATATAAAAATTTAATTAAGGAGGTTGTATGTCAAAAGAAGATGTGATAGAATTTGATGGAGAGGTTGTTGAAGTACTACCTAATACGACTTTCTTAGTTAAACTTTCTAATGGTCATGTTATAACTGCATATATTTCAGGTAGATTAAGAATGCATTATATTAAGATATTAGAGGGAGATAAAGTCAAAATTGAAATGAGTCCATATGATTTAACCAAGGGAAGAATCACGTGGCGTGGAAAAAACTAAAAAAGGGGAAAAATTATGAAAGTAAGACCATCTGTTAAACCAATGTGTGATAAATGTAAGGTTATAAAAAGAGAAGGAAAAGTTATGGTAATTTGTTCTAAAGACAAAAGTCATAAACAAACTCAAGGTTAAATGAAAAATCTCGGGCGTGCTTAATTATAGCAAAAGTGTGAGGCGGCTGTGTAATTATTTTACATCTCACCCCCGTTATTTATATATATAAAAATCAAAAATAGGAGAATAAAAATGGCAAGAATTGCTGGCGTGGATTTACCAAAAGACAAAAGAATAGAAATAGGATTAACATATATTTATGGAATTGGAAGGGTAAATGCAAATAAAATATTAAGTGCAACTAATATCAATCCAGATACTAGAGTTAAAGATTTGGATGAAAATGATGTTGCAAATCTTCGTAATTATATAGAAAAACACTATGCAGTTGAGGGAGATTTAAGGAAAGAAGTTTCGATGAATATTAAACGTCTTTCTGAAATTGGCTGTTATAGAGGAATAAGACATAGAAAAGGCTTACCAGTTAGAGGACAAAATACACGAACAAATTGTAGAACTAGAAAAGGCCCAAGAAGAGCTGTTGCTGGAAGCAGTAAAAAAGGTAAATAGAGGAGGATAAAATGGCAGGAAAAACAAATAAAACAAAAAAGAAAAAAATAACACAAAGTATTGATAAAGGTCAAGTACACATTAAATCCTCTTTCAATAATACAATGGTTACATTTACTGATATGGCTGGGAATGTATTATCATGGTCAAGTTCAGGAAAATTAGGGTTTAAAGGCTCAAAAAAGAGCACACCATTTGCAGCTCAATCATCAGTTGAGGATGCAGCAAAAGTCGCAAAAGAATATGGAATCAAAACAGTCGAAGTTTATGTAAAAGGACCTGGTAATGGCCGAGAGGCAGCAATCAGATCTATACAAAATTTGGAAATAGGTGTTTCATTAATAAAGGACGTTTCGCCAATCGCTCATAACGGTTGTCGTCCACCTAAAATTAGAAGAGTTTAGAGGAGTTAGAATATGGCAAAATTATTAAGACCAGATTGTCGTCAATGTAGACGTGAAGGGTGTAAATTATTTTTAAAAGGTGATAGATGTACAAGCAAAAAATGTTCACTTGAAAAAAGGCCAACTCTTCCAGGGCAACATGGAGCAGCAAGAAAAAGAGTTACTGAATATGGGTTGCAGCTTCGTGAAAAACAAAAAGTTAAAAGAGCATATGGCATATTAGAAAAACAATTTAGAAAATATTACGAAGAAGCTGAAAGAATGAAAGGCGTTACTGGTGAAAATATGCTTTCTTTAATCGAAAGAAGATTGGATAACGTTGTTTATAGAATGGGTATAGGAGCAAGTAGATCTGAATGTCGTCAAATTGTTAATCATGGACATATAACAGTTAATGGAAAAAGAGTTAACATACCATCTTACATTGTTAAAGTCGGAGATGTTATCGCAATAAAAGAGAATAAAAGAGATTTGGAGATGTTTAAAGAATTGAAAGGTATGAAAATTATAATGCCAAAATGGTTAGAATTCAATTCTGATAAACTTGAAGGAAAAATCTTAGCACTTCCAGTCAGAGAAGATATTGATCTTAACATAAAAGAACATTTAATTATTGAATTGTATTCAAGATAAAAATAAGGAGAATATTAAAAATGTTAATGGAAATTGAAAAACCAAAAATAACATGCGAAGAAACTGAGAATGGAAATTATGCAAGATTTATTGTGGAACCTTTAGAAAAAGGATTTGGAATAACATTAGGTAATGCTCTTAGAAGAACGCTTTTATCATCGTTACCAGGAGCTGCTGGTATCGGTATTAGAATACCTGGCGTATTGCATGAATTTTCAACAGTACCAGGAGTTTATGAAGATGTTGTTGACATTATTCTTAATATAAAAGGATTAGCTGTTAAAGTTTCTAATCCAGATAGAGATTTTAGATCTATTTTAAGAATAAAAACAAGTAAAGGTGGAGAAATCACTGCAAAAGATTTTGAAGCAAACGAAGATGTTGAAATACTAAATCCAGATTTGCATATTTGTAGTGTTGAGGAAGGATGTCCATTCGAACTTGAAGTTTTAATTGGAAAAGGAAGAGGTTATGTTCCAAACATAAAAAATAAGGAATTAATAGATAATGCTGAATTTATAGCTATTGATTCTTTGTATTCACCAGTTAAAAAATGTAGTTATAGTGTTGAGCCAACTCGTGTTGGACAAAGTATAGATTTTGATAAGCTTACATTAGAAGTTGAAACTAATGGAACAATTTCTGCAAGAGATATAGTTTCACTTTCTGGTAAAATAATGCAAGATCATATATCAATTTTTGTTGATTTATGTGAAGCAATGGGCAAAATGAATATTTTGGTTTCAGCCGAAGAAGATAAAAAAGTTAAAATATTAGATATGCCAATAGAAGAAATGGAACTTTCGGTTAGATCATATAATTGTTTAAAAAGAGCAAATATTAATACAGTTGAAGATTTAACTCAAAAAACAAGAGAAGATATGCTCAAAGTTAGAAACCTTGGGTTAAAATCAATTGATGAAGTTTATGAAAAACTTAATGAATATGGATTAAGCTTTAAGGAATCTGAAGAGTAAAAGGAGATAATGAAAAAATGGCAAATAGTAAATTAGGAAGACCAACTAAAGAACGCCTTGCAGTGATTAGAAATCAAGTTTCAAGTTTATTGTGGAATGAAAAATTAGAAACAACACTTGAAAAAGCAAAAGCAACTAGATCTATGGCTGAAAAAATTTTAACTTTGGCAATAAATTCTTATGAAGATACTGTTAAAGTTATTAAAACAGTAAAAAATGATAAAGGTGTTGCTAGCCAACAAGAGGTTATTAATGATGGAAATAATAAACTTAATGCAAGAAGAAAAATGATGAGTTTTTTATATGATTTGCAAGAACAAAAAAAAGACAAAGAAAGCAAAGCAGCTTTTAGAGAAAAAACAGCAGATATTAATCATCCACTAATAGAAAAAATATTCAATGTTTATGCACCTAGATATGCTGAAAGAGCAAAAAATTTAGGACAAAAAGGTGGTTATACTAGAATTATTAAATTAGGGAATAGACGTGGTGATAATGCTGAAATGGCTATAATAGAATTAGTTTAAAAAAAAGATTTGCATATCAAATCTTTTTTTTATTGTCAAATTGTAAAAATTATGATAAAGTATTATTGCTTATATTAAAAGGAAATGATTATGAGTAAATCTTATGATTCAAAAGATATAGTTGTTTTAGAAGGGCTTGATGCAGTTAGATTAAGACCGGGAATGTATATTGGTACAACTGGTGTTAAAGGATTGCATCATATTTTATGGGAGATAGTTGACAATTCTATTGACGAAATTAGTAATGGTTACGGAAATCGAATTATTATATCTTTGCATAAAGATGGAAGTGTTAGTGTTGAAGATAATGGAAGAGGCATTCCTGTTGATTTACATCCAACTCTAAAAAAATCTGGTGTTGAAGTTGTTTTTACGCAGTTGCATGCAGGTGGAAAATTTAATAATGAAA
Source organism: uncultured Clostridia bacterium (assembly GCA_944381245.1). GTDB lineage: Bacteria > Bacillota > Clostridia > Christensenellales > UBA1242 > UMGS687. Next base: position 6,103 of record CALWKK010000009.1, on the reverse strand, counting down.
ATTATGGTTATTCTGGGGGGTTGCATGGAGTTGGAGCTTCGGTTACAAATGCATTAAGTGAATGGACAAAAGTTTATGTTTGTAAAAATAAAAAAAGATATTACATGGAATTTGCAAGTGTAGAAGATGAAAATGGGAAAATAAGAAGTGGTGTTCCACAAACCCAATTAATGGAAATCGGAGACACAACTAAATCAGGGACTAAAGTGACTTTTATGCCTGATAAAAGAGTTTTTGAAACTATTAAATTTAATCCAGAAGTTATTTTAAAAAGACTTAGAGAACTAGCATTTTTAAATAGAGGAATTTATATTGAATTTTTTGATGAGAATACAAATCAAAAACAATTATTTGCATATGAAGGTGGTATTAAAGATTTTGTTACTTATCTAAATGAAGGAAAGACAATTTTGTATAAAGATCCTATTTTTATTTCGGGAGAAAACAAGGTTGTTAAAATTGAATTAGCTATTCAACATACAGATTCTTATACAGAAAATATGTTTTCTTATGTTAATAATATACCAACTACCGAAGGGGGAACTCATGAGACAGGATTTAAATCAGCTTTAACAAGATTAATGAATGAGTTGGCTAGAGAAGAAGGTTGGTTAAAAGAAAAGGAAACTAATTTGTTAGGAGAAGATTTTAGAGAAGGTATCACTGCTATATTATCTATAAAGATGAGAAATATACAATTTGAGGGACAAACAAAAACAAAATTAGGAAATCCTGAAATTAAGCAAGAAGTTGAAAACATTGTGTATTCCGAATTATTAAAATATTTTGAAAAAAATCAGAATTTACAAATTGCAGAAATTATTTTTAATAAGGCTAAAGGAGCTGCAAAAGTTAGAGAAGCTCAAAAAAAAGCAAAAGATTTAGCTAGACAAAAAAATAGTGTTGATAAATATAATTTAGTTGGCAAATTATCAGCTTGTACAAGTAAAAAGCCAGAGTTAAGTGAATTATTTATAGTCGAAGGTGATTCTGCAGGTGGGAGCGCTAAACAAGGCAGAGATAGAGCATTTCAAGCAATTTTACCGTTAAAGGGTAAGCCATTAAATGCAGAAAAAAAGAGATTAGATCAAGTTTTAGCAAATGAGGAAATTCGAACTATAATAAGTGCTTTAGAAACAGGTGTTGGGGAAGATTTTAATATTGAAAATTTAAGATATAATAAAGTTATTATATTATCAGATGCTGATCAAGATGGAGCTCATATTCGAGCAATTTTACTCACATTCTTTTTTAGATATATGAGAGGATTAATTACTAATGGAAATGTTTTTATTGGATTGCCACCTTTATATAAAGTTTACAAAAAAGATATTGTTGAGTATGTTTATTCAGACAATGAATTACCTCATGCGATTGAAAAAGTTGGAAAAGGCTACATGATTCAAAGATATAAAGGATTAGGAGAGATGAATCCAGAACAATTATGGGAAACTACAATGGAACCGAAACATCGAAATTTAATTCAAGTCACGATTGAAGATGCAGCTGAGGCAGAAAAGATAGTTTCAACTTTAATGGGGGATAATATCGAAGCAAGAAAAGCTTATATTTCTGAATATGCTAATTTTGATAAAGAAGATGAATTTTTAAAGAAACAAAGTAATTAAAATTATGAAAAGATAAGAAAGTGTGTCTAATTTTAAAAAAAAACAAAAAAATAATTGACAAAAATAAATTTATATGTTAAAATTATTTTTGTTTTTGGGAGTTTAGCTCAGTTGGTTAGAGCACCTGCCTTACAAGCAGGGGGTCATAGGTTCGAGTCCTATAACTCCTACCAGGAAATTTCGCTAAGCGAGATTTCCTTTTTTTTATTTAATTTATAAATGTATCAATTTTGCTTTTAGTTAAAAAAATTTTGAGTTAATATATCAATGTATGAGATTAAATAAATTTTTAAGTATATGTGGAGTTGCTTCAAGAAGAAAGGCAGATGAATTAATAAAAAGTGGAGTTATATCTGTCAATGGAACTGTTATATATAATTTAGGAATAAATATAAATGAAAAAAAAGATATTGTTATTTGTCAAGGAAATAAAATTGAATTAAACAATCTAAAATATTATTATAAATTAAATAAGCCTAAGGGATATATATGTTCAAATAGCGATGAAAAAGGAAGAAAAACAATTTTTGAATTATTACCAAATAACATAAAATTATTTTCTGTTGGCAGGTTAGATTATAACACTGAAGGATTAATTTTTATTACTAACGATGGTGATTTCGCAGAAAGTATTTCTCATCCAAAATACAATATTGAAAAAGAATACATAGTTAAAATTGAAGGAAAAATTTCTGAAAGTGAATTGGCAGTTTTAAGATCTGGTGTTGTCGTTAATAAAATAAAAATGCCTAAAGCAAAAGTAAAAGCAATACTTTATGATGGGAAAATAACCAAATTATCGGTTATTATAACTCAAGGTCAAAATAGACAAATAAGAAAAATGTTTGAAGGTATCGGTAAAAATATAATTTTCCTAAAAAGGATTAGAATAGGTAATGTTCTTTTGGGAGGTCTTCAGCGAGGCAAATTTAAAGAATTAAATGATAAAGAGATAAAATCTTTTTTAAATTTTAATTAAGGAGTTAGTTATGATTTTAAATATTGTTAAAATATTATTTTATCCTTGGATTTGGCTTTTATTTCCCACTAAATTTTTAGGTAAGAAAAACATACCTAAGGGTAAAGCAATTTTTATTTGTAATCACATAAGTAGTATGGATCCGGTTTTACTAATTTTATCAACTTGGAGAAAACAATATTTTTTAGCTAAAAAAGAATTATTTAATAACCCTTTCAAGCGAGAAGTGCTAAAAATTGCACATGCAATTCCTATTCAAAGAGGAGCAACTGATTTAAAAGCAATTAAACAATCAATTTCAGTTTTAAATAAAAATAAAATTTTAACAATTTTTCCAGAAGGAACAAGAAATAAAACAGAAAATGATTTAAATGAAGTTAAGGCAGGAGCAGCTATGTTGGCAATAAAAACAAAAGCACCTATTGTCCCTGTTTGGATAAAGAAAAAACCAAAAATTTTTGTTTTAAACACTCTTAAATTTGGTCAGCCTTTTACTTTGGATGAATTTTATGATAAAAAATTAGATAAAGAAAATTTAGATAAAATATCAAAATTGTTAACTGAAAAAATTTTACAAAATAAGTAATCTAAAAAAATCTATCAATATTATTGTAATTGTAATGATCAAAATTTAGTTCATATATTCTTTTGTGGGCTTCCTCAACTATTATTTTATAATTAGGTCCAAAATAATCTATGGCAGTTAATTCTTTTTGTTTTATATGATTTGTTAAATTAAAAAGATTATATAAATTTTTTGAATTTAAATAAGATTTATTTTCCTCTGTAAATTCTTTAAGAGTTTCGATAGATTTATTTCTTGCTTTAATTTCAAATGGATTTAACAAGTATAAATTATATAAATAATCATCAACAAGTTGTTGTGATTTTAAATAACTTTTTAATTCATTTTTGAATTTATTTTGACTTAATCCATAATATTTAAGTTTGTCTTTGTTGTTATTATAATCGCAAGCATGTTGAACTTCATGTGCGCATGTCGACAAACAATCAATTGATTTCATTTTTTCTAATAATACTGGATTAATAATTATTGTTCTATTATCAATAAACATAAACTTGCCTAAATAATTTTTGTCACTATTATCAGCATCAAAAAATCCAATAGAGTATAAATTATTTCTTAAATTATATTTGTTTAATAATTTTTCCAAATACCAAAGTGTGATTCTTCCTTTTTCTTCAATACTACACTTTTCCCAAATATTTTCAATAAATCCTTTTTCGCAATTACTTCTGTTTATTATTAACAATTCTTCTTTTTTTGTGTCATAATTTATTGTTGTTTTTATTATTGGAAATTTTGAATTGTTTTTAAACACTAATTTATTTATAAAATCATTTTTTAGTTTTAAATTATTGTATGGACATAATATAAGTTTTTTAAGTCTTATTGTATTTAAAAAATTTATTACTCCCAAATGGTTTATATTTTCATATAAATATTTAAATTTTTTGTATTTCATTTTTATATTATAAGCACATTTATTGCAAAAAGTCAATATACTTAATTGACATTTGTTTATTTATTTTATATTATATTTATATGAAAATTGCAATACATACGTTTGGCTGCAAAGTAAATCAATATGAAAGCGATTCTATTGCTTGTTTACTAGAGAAAAAAGGATTTGAAGTTACTTCGCAATTTGAAAATGCTGATATTTATATTATTAACACTTGTGCTGTTACGAATGAAGCTGAAAAAAAATCAAGACAGTTTATAACTAAATGTGTAAAAATAAATCCAAATTGTAAAATTTTAATATGTGGCTGTGCTAGTCAAAAAGACCCTAATCAATTTATTAAATATAAAAATGTTGTTTTTGTTTGTGGAGTTGCAAACAAAAATAAGATTGCAGATATTATTGAAAACGAAAGTTATAATAAAAAAATTGAAATAGATAAAACAACGCAAAATTATAATGAAAATTATAAATCAAAACCATCAAAAACTAGAGCATATATAAAGATTCAAGATGGATGTAATAATTATTGTTCGTATTGTATTATACCTTATTTAAGAGGTAGAAGTAGATCAAGAAACTTGATAGAAATATTGAATGAAGTGGAAAATTTAAAAAAACATGCTAAGGAAATTGTTATAACTGGGATTAATTTATCAGATTATAAAATTGATGGCAAAAACGCTCTTTCAAAACTTTTGTTAATGCTTAAAGATTATGATGTTAGATTCAGACTTGGCTCACTTGAAGAAAACGTTATAAATAAAGAATTTATTAATGTTATTGAAAATATGACAAATTTATGCCCACATTTCCATTTATCATTGCAAAGTGGTTCAAATACAGTATTAAAAAGAATGAATCGTAATTATACAACGCAAGAATTTTTTGAATCTGTTAAAAAGTTAAGAGAAGTTTATGTCAATCCATGCATATCGACCGATATCATAGTTGGCTTTCCAGGAGAAACAGAAGAAGAATTTAATGAAACAATTGAATTTATAAAAAAAGTTGAATTTTCTTTTATTCATTGTTTTCCATATTCAAAAAGAGAAGGTACGGTTGCTTCAAAATTTAAAGATCTAAATGGAAAAATAAAAGAAAATAGGATTAAATTTATTGAAAAACTAAATCAAGATTTAATAAAAAAGTTTATTAAAAAGTCAAAAAAAAGTTATCATTCAGTTTTAATTGAAGAATTTAACGGTAATTATTACATAGGTCATTCAGAAAATTATATTAAATGCTACATAAAATCAAAAAAAGATATAAATTTGAATTCGTTTATTAATGTTAAAATAAAAAAACAATATCTAGATGGTGCAATTTGTAAACCATTAAGATAAAAAGGAGGGGAAAAAATGAGTTGTATTTTTTGTGATATTATAGAAGGAAATATTAAATCAGAGAGAGTTTATGAAGATGAAAATTGTATTATAATAAAAGATATAGAGCCAATTGCACCTATTCACTATTTAATGATACCTAAAAAACATTATTCAAAATTAGAAGAAGCAAGCGTTAGTGAAGCAATGGAATTGTCTTTTATGCTTAATAAATTAGGACAAATGAAAAAAGAATTGGGATTAGAAGAAGGATACCGAATAATTATAAATCAAGGTAAGAATGCTGGGCAAACAGTTGATCATTTACATATTCATGTGTTAGCAGGGAAAGAGCTTAATTGGCAAGTTTAAACAAAGTCTTGAAAATTAATATATAATATGTTAAAATTTATTTTAATAGAGGTGTAATATGCCTAAAAAAAGATATTTATATGAAAATAAAAAAGCTTATTATAATAATAAAAACCAACAGGAAGATGATTTTAATTATTTTTATTCGCCTAAATTTTCAAAAATTATTGCAAAAAAATATGGCAAAAATGAAAATGCTATTGAACAATATTTTAAAGTTTACTTTAATTGTTTAAAAGAAATGCAATTAACACAAAATTTAAATAAAGATAAAGTAAGAAATGCTATTAATAATTTTGATTTTTCTTTTTA
>CALWKK010000008.1 GCA_944381245.1 uncultured Clostridia bacterium | reverse complement strand
ATAATATATACACCACTAGATAATGGTAAGCTTTTTATTTTTTCTTTTAAATTATTTTCCATTCTTTTCCTTTTTTAAAATTTTATTAATATACAACGCCGTATAACTCTCTTCACATTTTGCAATTTTTTCAGGATTTCCAGTTGCTATAATTTGCCCACCATTATCTCCGCCGTCAGGTCCTAAATCAATTATATAGTCTGCAACTTTTATCAAATCTAAATTATGTTCAATAACAATAACCGTGTTTCCTTTGTCAACAAATTTTTGTAATATACTGATTAATTTCTTAACATCATACATGTGTAATCCTGTTGTTGGTTCGTCTAAAATATATAAAGTTTTGCCAGTAGATCTTTTTGCAAGTTCGCTTGCTAATTTAACCCTTTGGGCTTCACCACCACTTAATGTTGTTGATGATTGACCAAGCTTAATATATCCCAATCCGACATCAAACAAAGCTTGTAGTTTTGTTCTAATTGAAGGTATATTTTTAAAAAAGTTTAGTGAATCCTCTACAGTCATTTTTAAAACATCATTGATGTTTTTGCCTTTATATAAGACAGAAAGAGTTTCTTGATTGTATCTTTTTCCTTCACAAACTTCACATGGTATTTCAATGTCTGGAAGAAAATACATTTCAATTCTTTTTATGCCTTCTCCTTCGCATTTCTCGCATCTTCCACCAGGTATATTAAAACTAAATCTTGAAGGTGTAAATCCTTTTATTTTTGAAGATTGAGTGTTTGCAAATAATTCTCTAATTGCAGTAAAAACTCCTGTATATGTTGCAGGATTGCTTCTTGGAGTTCTTCCAATAGGAGATTGGTCAATATTAATCACTTTATCAAAATTTTCTATTCCAGAAACTTTTCCATGGGCTCCTTCTTTATGATCCGTTTTGTTTAATATGTTTGCTAATATTGGATATAATGTCTGAGAAACTAATGTGCTTTTTCCACTCCCACTAACTCCAGTCACGCAAGTGAAACAACCTATAGGAAATTTGACATCTATGTTTTTTAAATTATTTTCACAGCAATTATTAATTTTTATAAAACCTTTTGGGCGTCTTCTTTTTGATGGAATTTCTATTTTTTCTTTGCCAGATAAAAATTTTCCAGTAATAGAATTTTTATTATTCATAATTTGTTTGGGCGTTCCAGCTGCAACAATTTCTCCTCCGTGTATTCCAGCATATGGCCCCACGTCAACCACAAAATCGGCTGATAATATTGTTTCTTCATCGTGTTCGACAACTATAAGAGTGTTTCCTAAGTTTTTCAAGGTTCTTAATGTGTTTAATAATTTTTCGTTATCAATTTGGTGCAAACCTATGCTTGGTTCATCTAAAATATATAATACTCCAGTTAATCCACTTCCTATTTGTGTTGCAAGTCTTATTCTTTGAGATTCTCCACCACTTAAAGTTCCGGCTTCTCTAGATAAAGTTAAATAAGACAATCCAACATCTTTTAAAAATTGTAATCTAGATTCAATTTCTTTTAAAATTGATGATGCAATTTTTTTGTCATAATTACTAATATTTAAATTTTTAAAAATATTTATTAATGTCTCAATAGAGCAATCTGACATTTCTGCTATATCCATATTATTAATTTTAACGGTTAGTGCGCTTTGTTTTAATCTTTTACCATTACAAACCGGACATTTTTGATATTTCATAATCTTCTGAATTTCATTTTTCATAAATTCACTATTTGATTCTTTAAATCTTCTTTTTAAGTTGTTTAAAATGCCTTCAAAAGGGGATTTCATGATTTTTTGAGTTTTTCCACTTAAATAAGTTATATCAAGCACTTCATCTCCAGTTCCATATAAAAATATATCTATTTTATCTTTTGGTAAATTCTTAATTGGAACATTTAGGTCAATATCATATTTTTTTGAAATTGCATCAAAAAAACCTTTAACCATACCACCATATGTGTATTTCCAGCCTGCAACATTAAAAGCTCCATTCTTAATTGATAATTCCTTATTCTTTAACAATAAATTTTCATCTATATCCATAGTATATCCTAATCCTAAACAATTTTCGCAAGCTCCATATGGATTGTTAAAACTAAAAAGTCTAGGAGAGATTTCATCTAATGAATATCCACATGTTGGGCAAGAGTGCCTTGTGCTAAAGATTTCTCTATTATTATTTTCAGAAAAAACTTCTATAACGCCATAACTTAATTGAAGTGCTTGTTCAACACTTTCTGACAAACGATCTTTATCTTCTTGATTGATTGTTAATCTATCCACTATAACTGAAATAGTGTGTTTTTTATTTTTTTCTATGATAAGTTCTTCATCTAATCTTTTTATTTTACCATCTAATAAAATTCTACTAAAGCCTTTTTTCATTATTGTTTCAATTATATCTTGATGTGTTCCTTTTTTTCCTTTTATAATAGGTGACACAATTAAGATTTTTGAATCTTTAGGTTTTTCTAATAATTTATCAACAATTTGATCTATTGTTTGGGTTGAAATTTCTTTATGACAAATAGGACAGTATGGTTTCCCAATTTTTGAATAAAGAAGTCTTAAATAATCATATATTTCTGTTATTGTTCCAACTGTTGATCTTGGATTGTGATTAGTTGATTTTTGTTCTATTGAAATAGCCGGAGATAGTCCTTCAATGCTGTCAACATCAGGCTTTGATGATTGTCCTAAAAATTGTCTTGCATAAGAAGATAATGAGTCCATATATCTTCTTTGACCTTCAGCAAAAATTGTGTCAAATGCTAAAGTGCTTTTCCCACTACCACTGACACCTGTAAAAACAATAAGTTTATTCCTTGGAAGCTCAAGATTTATATTTTTTAAATTGTTTTCTCTTGCTCCCTTTATTATTATTTTATCGTTATTCATTATTTAACCTCTTTTTTAATTTATTAATTTCTTCTCTATATTTAATTGCTAATTCAAAATCTAAATTGCTTGAAGCAATTTTCATGAGTGATTTTAGTTTTTCAATTTCTGAAGGAATATTTTCTTTTTTTATGTTATTTTTTGATTTTTTTGTTATTTCAATACTATTTTTTATCTTTTTTGAAATTGTTTTGGGTATTATACCATGTTTTAAATTATATTCTTGTTGAATTTCTCTTCTTCTATTTGTTTCATTTATTGCAGTTTTCATTGCTTGCGTTATTTTATCGGCAAACATGATTATTCTTCCATTTTCATTTCTTGCAGCTCGCCCAATTGTTTGTATAAGTGCGCTTTCGCTTCTTAAAAAACCTTCTTTATCGGCATCTAATATTCCAATTAATTCAACTTCAGGCAAATCAAGTCCTTCTCTTAAAAGGTTGACGCCAACTAAAACATCATATTCACCACTTCTTAAATCATTAATAATTTCTATCCTTTCCATTGTGTCAATTTCAGAATGTAAATATCTTGCTTTTACATTGTTTTCACATAAATAATTTGTTAAATCTTCGGCCATTTTTTTTGTTAAGGTTGTAACTAGAATTCTTCCGTTATGTTCTATTACTTTTTTTATTTCATTTAATAAATATAAAATTTGACCTTCTGTTTTAACAACATCAACAATAGGATCTAATAATCCAGTTGGTCTTATTAGTTGTTCGGTTATTTGATCGCTAATTTCTAGTTCATATTTTCCTGGAGTTGCAGAAATGTATATTGTTTGATTTAATTTGTTTTTAAATTCTTCAAAATTTAATGGTCTGTTGTCAAAAGCTGATTTTAATCTAAATCCATATTCAACTAAATTTGTTTTTCTTGATCTATCTCCATTATACATTGCTTTTATTTGTGGAATAGTCATGTGGCTTTCATCTATTAATGTTAAAAAATCTGATGGAAAATAATCTATTAAGGTATAAGGAGGTTCTCCTATTTCTCTTCCATCAAAATATCTAGAATAATTTTCTATTCCATTACAATAACCAATTTCTTTCATCATCTCAATATCATAATTTACTTTTTCCTTCAATCTTTGGGCTTCTAATAATTTGTTATTTTTTATAAAGTTTTCAACTTCAATTTCAGCATCATATTTTATATTAGATATTGCATTTTCTAATCTTTCTTTTGATATTGCATAATGGGTAGCCGGAAAAAATGTATATGATTTTAATTCAGAAATTTTCTCACCAGTGAGTGTATTAAATTGAAAAATTCTTTCAATTTCATCTCCAAAAAATTCAATTCTTATTGCTATTTCAGAACTATTTGCAGGGAAAATATCTAGAGTGTCACCTTTAATTCGAAAACAGCTTCTTTTAAATTCTAAATCATTTCGCGAATATTGAATTTGGACTAATTTTTCAATTAATTTCTTTCTGTTGATAGTTTCTCCTTCTCTAACATTAACTTGAAGTTTATTATATTCTTCCGGATTGCCTAATCCATATATACAGGAAACAGATGCAACAATGATTGTATCATTTCTTTCAAAAAGAGAGGCTGTTGCTGAATTTCTTAGCTTTTCAATCTCATCATTAATAGACATATCTTTTTCAATATATGTATCACTGGAAACTATATAAGCTTCTGGTTGATAATAATCATAATAAGATACGAAAAATTCAACTCTGTTATTTGGAAAGAATTCTCTAAACTCATTACATAATTGGGCTGCTAATATTTTATTATGTGCTATCACTAAAGTTGGTTTGTTTATTTTTGCAATAATATTTGCCATAGTAAATGTTTTACCACTTCCTGTGACTCCTAATAATACTTGATTTTTATAACCTTTTTCTAATCCATTTGTTAAGTTGTTAATTGCTTTTTCTTGATCTATGGAAGGTTTATATTGTGAAATTAATTCAAATTTTTTATTAATCATATTATTATTTTAACCTTTTTTAAAAAAAAATAAAGTAATTTAATATTTATTAAACAAAATTTATGAATTTAAATTTAAATGTTGCACATTATATTTGTAGGAGGTAATAATATGAGTGGACAACAATGGAGACCTGGTGAACAAGCTCCACAATCAGCAAACTATGCATGTTATGATGCAAATGGTAGATGTGGTGGTTCAACATATTTAGAAAAAGGTCAAAGATTTCCAGCAACTCAACATTCTGGCAGTTACTATGTAATGGAAAATTAATAAAAATTCACGGGTATCCGTGAATTTTTATTTGTATAATTATTTTAAATATTTGATCATATAATAAATTTGTGGTATATTAAATCAATGCGAAAAGTAATTTTATTTAGTGGAATTTTTTTATTATCATTTTTTTTGGTAGGATGTTCATCAACAACAATGTTAAAATCAATTAACACGGCTTTTTCATCTTTGTATTTTGTTATTGACTGTTCTGAGTCGGGGATTAATTTAATGAATGAAGATGAAAAATTGCTTTTTCAAAATACAGTTCAAAATCAAGCTTCTAATTATATACAACAAATAAAATCAAGATATTATAATATTTTAAATCAGCTTGAAGCTTCAAAGATAATAACTTCTGGCCAAAAAATTATTTATAAAAATCATTTAACTCCTTATGTTGGTTGGAGCGACAATATTTACACAATAGAATTTAGATTCTATTCTTCAACAGCATCAAGATTGTTTATAACAAGTTCAAAATATTCTGGAGCTTTAAATGAGGAATCATCTTTTTCTACTAAAACTACCGAGAAATTTAAAAATATTTTTTCACAAACACCATCAGGTATTGTTACAACATCTTTAGAACAATATTTTACAAATTCGGTTGAGAGTGCATTATTAGCATTAGGAGAACAATCTTTTGAAAAATTTACAGGTATTAATTATTATTATTTATTTATATCTGAAAATCCAAGACTTCACTCATCAAATGCTAATGAAGTATTAAATTTAGGAAGTAGTTCTGTTTTTTGTTTTTATTCTTTAGAAAATAATAACGAAATTGAATTTGAATTTTATGTTGTTCAAGCAAATGCTGTTGCTTATTATTTATTAGCTCTTGCTATAACTTTTGTTTTTATTTCAATTTATTTAATTATTCTGTACTTTAAAAAGGATAAAAAAGAAATAGTTGAAAACTCATTAAATAATAAAGAATAATAAATTTGACTTTGTAAATTTTTATGTTATAATTTTTTTCATGATTGATAATTCTGAAAAGAGAAAAATAAAGAAAAATGTAAAACGCAGGACAATTGAGCTTATAGTAAGTGTTCCATTTGGAATTTGTTTTGCTTTTTTATTTTGGTATATTAAATTATCAGTTGGAATGCAATTGTTTTTAACTGTTTTATGTTGGGGATTTATTATTTTAATAATTGAAATAATTTATTATTTAATAGATAAAAAAATAAAAACAAAAAATTTAAATAAACCCAAAAGAAGAGATCCGTTTGCAGATTAAAAGGAGTATCATATGGATAAGAAAAATTTTAAATTAATGCCACATAGCATTGAGGCAGAGCAATCTGTTTTAGGATCTGTGCTTATTGATTGTGAGGCTTCTCCTTTTATAATTTCTTCTCTTTCAGAAGAAGATTTTTATTCAAATAATCATAAAATCATTTTTTCAAAAATGAATGAATTATATAAAGAAAATAAACCAATTGATTTTATTACTTTAACTGATTTATTAGAAAATGCCGGGAAGTTAGATGATGTTGGTGGAATAGATTATATAACACTATTGACAAACGTTGTTCCTTCAGCAGTTAATTATAAGCAATATATAAGCATTGTTAAAAGAGATTCGTTATTTAGAAAGTTAATATTAGGTGGACAAAAAATAATAGAGAATGCTTATGAAGCAAGTGATGATAGAGTGGCTTTAAAATTTGCTGAAAAACAGATTTTTGATATTGCTGAAAAACAAGATTTATCTTCACTTGAACACATAGACAATGCTTTAAAAGAAGTTATTGAAAAATTAAATAAAATAGCAAAGGATCCAAGTTCATTAAGAGGCTTGTCAACGGGGTTAGATGATTTGGATTCAATAACAAATGGGTTGCAAAATTCTGATTTAATATTATTGGCTGCAAGGCCGGGAGTTGGAAAAACATCTTTAGCAATGAATATTGTTAATAATGTTGCAATTAAAAGCAAAAAAAATTGTGCTATATTCTCTTTAGAAATGCCTAAAACTCAAATTGCACAAAGATCAATGTGTTCTATTGGTGGCGTTAGCATGGAAAAAGCTTTAAAAGGGCAACTTTCTGTTGATGAGTGGACGGCACTGGTTAAGGCAAGTAAAAAACTTTCTGAAGCGAATATATTTATTGATGATTCTAGTATTAATGATCCTAACGATATTTTATCAAAATGTAGAAGATTAAAAAGAGAAAAAGGCCTTGATTTGGTAATGATAGATTATTTACAATTAATGAGAGCAGATAAAAATTCTTCTTTCGATAATAAAGTTCTTGAAGTTGGTGAAATAACACGGTCTTTGAAAATTGCTGCTCGAGAGCTAGATGTTCCTATAATTTTATTATCTCAGCTTTCCAGAGCTGTTGAATCTAGAAAAGGTGACCACAGACCTGTTTTATCTGATTTAAGAGATAGTGGTTCTATAGAACAAGATGCTGATATTGTTATGTTTATATATAAACCAGATATGTATAATGATGTAATAACAGAAGAGTCTGATGTTGCAGAATTAATTATTGCTAAACATAGAAATGGTCCTTTGGGAACAGTTAAATTGAGATGGATAGGGGAAACAACAAGTTTTGATAATTATTCCAAAAATTATATAAAGCCAAATGTTAATTTAGAAAATGTTGAAAATTTTTCGACTGAAGAAATAATTAATGAAAAAGATCTTGAAGAAATAAAGGATTTGTTTGAATAAGTCATTAGACTTATTTTTTTTATTTTTTGTTGCAATATTTTATATTTTGTCGAATTTTGTAAAAATATTCTTATTTCATTTTGATTTTTTTACAAAAATTAGTAAAATTTTGTCAGTCTTCATTGACAATAATTAATTTGTAAAATTATAATTTTTTTTAATTAAAAAATTTGGAATAAGGAGAAATTATGGAATTAAAAACTTGGGCTAGGACAATAATGATTGTTAAACGACATTTGAATAAAGTTATAAACGCGATTGATCATGTAATTTATAAAAAAGCATTATCTTCTGCTTATGTTAATACAAAAAATATAATAGAGCAAAGTTCCGAAGCGGTTAGTAATTTTATAATAAATTTATCACAAACAAAAATCAATTTAATAAATTTAAATTTAATATGTGTTAATGCTTTAAAAGAAATAGATAGAATATCTGCAAAAATTTTAATATTAAAACATATAGATGGCAGAACAAGTTCAGAAATTTCAAAAATTTTTGGAATAAGTGATAGAACGTATTTTAGAAGACTCCAAAAAGCATATGTTGATTTAGAACAATGGTTAATTTCAAATAATTTTACTGAAAATTATTTTTTTAATAAATTTAATTCGGAAGGATGGATAATGGAAGCTTATTTTTCTTCAGCTGAGTTTTTTTCTGGGACAAACAAAGAAATGGGAAATATCTTTTGTCAAAATGAAACTAATTATATAAAAGGCGTTATTAAAAGTTTAACAAAAAGCGCTTATTCTTCATATTCGTAATAGTCTAGATGTTTGTTTTTTTTCTTTTTGTTTTTATTTTTAGATTTGTCCGTTATGAGATCAATTGAATTTGTTGTTATTTTGGTTGGTTTAAATAACAAATAAATAATAAAGATGCAAGGCAAACAAACAGCTATTATTATTATGATTTGAGTTACGGAAGGAAGTTCGCTTATGGGGTCTTCGGGTGCGATTGATGGTTGGCCTTGAGTTGGTATACTAAAATCAGGTTCTTCTATATATTCTAGATTTTCATTATTTGTTGGAATTGATGTTAATAAATCACAAAATGCACTGTAAACATAACCTTTAATTTCACTTCCGTTTTTTATATATTTACAATAATACCATATAGATGATTTGTAACTTATAGCTTCTTCACCATCAATGCTTCCGTAAAATTTTAAATTAGTTTCAAGAAAGTTTAAGTTAGCGACGGTGTTTAATCCTTCTGATTGTGTGGGAGAAGAGCGAAGTTCAACTCCTCCAGGAATAAAAATTCTAAAACTTGCTGTTGCAAAAGGATTTTGTGGAATTCCTTTAACGCATTGTACTTCATCTTTTTTCACATAGCCAACGGTATCAATGTAAGTTGCTTTATAATAATTGTCATTTTCACAATTTTGTATTTGTACAAAATAACTTTGTGGAATAACAAAATATATATTATCAACATCTTCTATTCCATTAGTTGATTTATATAATTTAATATTAGAAGATATTATTTTTGCATAATAAACATCATTATTTTGCGCATATGAAATTCTAATTGAGAAATATGAATTAATATTAATAATAAAAAAAAACATAATTAAAGCTATTAATATATATGAAAAAAAAGTTTTTGTAGCTAATGTTTTTTTTATCATAACTAAATTATAAAAGCCTGTTTTAAAATTGAAAAGTAGAAAAATGTCTAAAAACATTAAAATTGTTATTATTTTAGGAGAGAGAATGAATAAAAATGAAATATTACAATTAATAAAAGAAATTGATAATGAAATAAACTACAGAAACAATCATAATTTTATTGATAAATATAATAAAGGGAAAATATTACATAAAAAACAGATGGAGTTTCATAAATGTCAAAAAAGAAATAGATGGATATTTGGTGGAAATCGAAGTGGAAAAACTGAATGTGGTGCAGTTGAAACTGTTTGGTTAGCACGAGGAATACATCCATATAGAGAAAATAAAAATAATATTTTCATATGGGTTGTGTCATTATCGAAACAAGTGCAAAGAGATGTTGCGCAAAGCAAAATATTTCATTATTTAAAACCTGAGTGGATGGAAGATGTGGTTATGGAAAATGGTTCGAAGGAATTCCCCCAGAATGGAGTTGTTGATTATATATTGATAAAAAATATTTTTGGTGGATTAAGTAAAATAGGTTTTAAAAGTTGCGATCAGGGTAGGGAAAAATTTCAAGGGACTTCACTTAATTATGTTTGGTTCGATGAAGAGCCCCCAGAAGAAATATATAGAGAATGTAAAATGAGAATTTTGGATACAAAAGGTGAAATATATGGAACAATGACACCTTTAAAAGGATTAACTTGGGTGTATGATGAAATATACCTTAATTCTTTTAATGATGATGAAGTGTGGTCTATAAGTATGAATTGGGATGATAATCCATATTTGGATAAAAAAGAAATTGTAAATATGAAGAAATCAATGAGCGAAGAGGAATTAAAAACAAGATGTTTTGGAAACTTTATGACTGTCGGCGGACTTGTTTATCCAGAGTTTGATATGTCAATTCATGTTATTGATCCGTTTGATATTCCACAAGATTGGTATGACAAAATATCTATTGATCCTGGTTTAAACAACCCTTTATCGGCACATTGGTATGCAGTTGATTTTGATGGAAATGTTTATGTCATTGCTGAACATTTTGAAGCTGGTAAAGATGTTGTTTACCATTCAAATATTATTAAAAATATTTGTAAAAAATTGAATTGGAAAAAATCTTTTGATGGTAAATATGAGGCGCTGATTGATTCTGCTGCAAATCAAACTACACTAGCTAGTGTTAAAAGTGTTAGTGAATTATTTTTGGAAAATGGGATTTATGTTAATTCAAATGTTAATAAAGATATGTATACAGGTATTAATAGAGTAAAAGCATATTTAAGAAATGCTAATGGAGACTCTAGATTGTTTATATTTAAAAATTGTGTTAATTTAATTAGAGAAATAAAAAGTTATTCATGGGGAAAAAATGATCATCCGGTTAAAAAAGATGATCACTCTCTTGATGAATTAAGATATTACATTATGTCTAGACCAGAAACACCGAAAGTTAAAAAAATAAAAAACGAAATAGAAAGAGATAAAGAAAAATTGATAAAAAGAATTGATTTTATGAGGAAAACAAATAGAATTAAAAAATAAATTTTTAGAAATAATAATATTAATGCTTGATAAAAAAGAAAAATTGGTTATGAATTACATATATGGTGAATGTGAACAAAATAAAACACATTTATTTTCGTCCGACGAAATTTTAGGTATATTAGAAAAAAAGAATTATTCAATTTCGATGAATGAATTATCTGAAATCATGCTTTATCTCTCAAAAGAAGGTTTTATTGATTATGTACAAACTGAGGGCAAAAAAGGTAAAATGTTTTGTGTAAGTCTGAAAAATAAGGGACTTCTTTTTAAAAAAGATGTTGAAAAAGAAAAAAGATATTCAGCCTGGATTATTTTAAGAACTGTTCTTTTAACACTTTTTAGCTTTGTTATTGGACTTTTGTTAAAGGTCATATTTTAATTTTGTTAAATAAATCAACTAAGAAATTAGTTGATTTTTTTTTTTAGAAATATTAATATAAATTAATAAAGAGGTTATTATGATTTTAGTAAAAAACTTAAAATTAAAATTCACTAAAGAATTTTACGCATTATATGACATTAATTTAAATATAAAAAAGGGTGAATCAGTTGCCTTATTAGGGGAAAAAAATAGTGGAAAAACAACCTTAATAAGAACTCTTTGTAAACTTGAAAAAGATTATACTGGAGAAATATATATAAAAGATATTCCTTTAAAAAAAATTGATTTTTCTGTTGATATTGAAATGGGATATGTGCCAGTTTCTCCTATATTTTTAGATAAAAAAACTGTATATGAAAATTTAAAATATGTTTTGAAATGTCGAAAAATTAGTACAGCTCAAATTGAAGAGAAAATTAATAATTTACTTATTGAATTTAACATAGAAAAATTAAAAGATGAAAAAATTAATAAATTAACATTATTTCAAAAGTATTTAGTATCTCTTGCTAGATTGTCTTTGAGAAATTTAGAATTAGTGTTAATTGATAATATATTTGAAGAATTAAATAATAATGAAAAAGAAACTATTATTGAAATTATAAAAAAATACTATTTACAAAATAAGACAACTTTAGTTATAGCAACAAGCTCAAATGATATTGCAAAAAGCTTGACAAAAAGGATAATAAAGTTTAAACTTGGTTCTATTGAAGAATAGCTTTGGTTTATTGGGGAAATTATGTTAAAAAAAAATACACTTTTCTTTGATGAAGATAATAAAAAGATGTTTTCAACTAAAGTTTTGGTTGGAAAAAAAATCAAAGTTGTTCAATATAAAAATTTTTTCAAAAATAAAAATTTAATTAAAATCTTAGAAGATAAGCCTTTAAATGATGCCGTTGAAGTATTTATGTCTAGTGGTTTAAATATATCTGAAGCATCTGTTAAATCTTTTGTTCATAGAAATACACTTATCTATAGAATAGAAAAAATTTATAAAACAATAGGATTAAATTTAAAAAAATTTGAAGATTGTATTATATACACAAATATGAAAGAAATTTATAATATGGTGGTAAAAAACTATGATGTTTAAAAATTCAACTAAATTATTAGTTGCAAATTTTTCGATTGTGTGGAAATTAATTTTATATTTTTTGTTTGTTGGTGGTATTATTATTGGATTAATATCTCCTTTCTTGGGTTTAATAAGCGAAACAATAGGAGTTAATAGATTAGCAGAAAAATTTGGAAATGTAATAATTAATTTTAATATCTCAACAAATCCCTTTCAATTGTTTATTAATTTAAATAATGTTTTTGTAGAATTTTTTAATGTATTATCTAATTTTATTGTTTTACATGCTTGGGAATCAGCTTATATTATTTTTGTTTTATTTTTTGTTTTTCCTTTTATATTAGGATTGGCTGATTTGCCTGTTGCTCAAAGATTATTTGGATATATGTCCAGTTTAACAAATTATTCATTTGTTGGTTCTTATATTAAATTTTTCGGAAAATCTGTCAAATATCAATCTATTAAAACTTTACTTAAAGCTGTTTTCAATTTTATAATAATTCTTGCAATTATAATGACTTTGAGATTATGTTCTTTAGGTGGAGTTATAATATATTTCATGCCTTTTATAATTGTTTCGGTTATCGTTGTTTTAACTGGATTGAAAAATAGTTTTTTGGCAGGATGGACTCCGGCAATAATAGTTTATGATTGTGGAGTATTTGAAGGCTTTGTTAAAGGTGTTAATGCCGTAGGCAGAAGGTTTTTAAAGGTCTTTTCAACTTCTATGATGATTATGCTTTTGGCTATAGCTGTTAATTATCTTTTTGGAACTTTTGCTTTTCCTTTAACAATACCACTATTTGTTGCATTTTTTTATGTTTTTGAAATGGTTATGTTCTTTGGAAGCCAAGGTATGAGATATTATGTTGATTTAGATACAGTTTTAAGTCCCAAAAGGTTAGAAGAATTAGATAAATTGAAAAATGTTATTCATATTATTTAATTAAAAGGTTAAATAAATTATAAAAATAAAAGGATGATTTATGGAAAATGAAAATTTAGTGCATACAAATGATGCAAAGCTTACTTTTGAAACAAATAAAAAAATATATACAAAAAAAAATAAAAAAAATACAAGTATTCAGGAAATAAATAAAAAAGATAAAATTGATAATAATAATTCATTGCAGTTGGTAAAACATATTAAACAAGCTAATAAGAATAAAAAAGCTGTTAAGATAACTTTTTTGGGTGGAGTAGGAGAAATTGGCAAAAATATAACGGCAATTGAATATGATAATGAAATTATTGTTATAGATGGGGGATTGGCATTTCCAACAGGAGATTTTCCTGGCATAGATTTGGTTGTTCCTGATATTTCATATTTAATTGCTAACAAGTCAAAAGTTAAAGCAATAATTTTAACTCACGGGCATGAAGATCATATAGGTGGACTCCCATACGTTTTAAATGAATTAAAAGTTCCTATTTATGGGAGCTCTATGACATTAGCTCTTGTTGATAATAAAATGCAAGAGCATAAAATTGATTATAAGGCAATAAGAGTTAAACCTAAAAATTTACTTAAAATTGGTAATTTTCAAATTGAATTTATAAAGGTTAGCCATTCAATAGCAGGAGCTTTAGGATTATGCATAACAACTCCTATTGGCAATATTATTCATACGGGAGATTTTAAAATAGATTTTGCACCTATTGATGGTGTTATAACAGACTTAACAAGATTTGGAGAATTAGGGAAAAAGGGCGTTAACTTGCTTTTATGTGAAAGTACTAATGTGTGTAGAAAAGGCTACTCGATGAGTGAATCAAATGTTGGCAAAACACTTGAAGATCTTTTTGAAAAATTTATCGGGAAAAGATTATTTGTTGCAACATTTGCATCAAATGTTCACAGACTTCAACAATTATTAATTCTAGCTGAAAAATTTAAGAGAAAGGTTGCTTTTGCTGGTAGAAGTATGATTAATGTAACTGAAGCGGCGGCAAAAATAGGTGAAATTTCTTACAATAAAAATAATATTATAGATATAGATAAAATTGATAAATTTGCCGATGGTGAATTGCTTATATTATGTACCGGAAGTCAAGGAGAACCCTTAAGCGCGCTAACACGTATTGCAAACGGTGACTTTAATAAAATAAAAATAGATGAAGGTGATGTTGTCATATTTTCAGCTTCTCCAATTCCTGGAAATGAAAAAGCAGTTTATGGTGTTATAAATCAGCTTTTTAAAAGTGGTGCAGATGTAATTTATGATGAACTTGCAGATGTTCATGCTTCAGGGCATGCTTGTCAAGAAGAATTAAAAACAATTCATGCATTAGTCAGTCCAAAATTCTTTATTCCAGTGCATGGTGAATATAGACATTTAAAACAACATAAAGAATTAGCAATTTCCATGGGGATGGAGAGCCGAAATATTATTTTGCCTGAATTAGGTATGCAAATTGAAATGGGAGAAAATTATATTAGACAGGCTGGTTATGTTACTGCTGGAATTAGACTTGTTGACGGATATGGATTGGGTGATATAGGTAGTTCGGTATTAAAAGAAAGGAAACAACTTTCCGAAGAAGGATTTTGTGTGGCTGTAATTAATATGACTTCGAAAGATTATGGAGGAGCCGGATTTGATTCATTTATAATAACTAGGGGAGTTGTATATGATAATGAACAAGACGATTTTACTCAGTCCGCAAGAGCTATAATTGCAAATACTTTAAAAGAACAGGATTTAAGTTCTTTTGATCCTAATGAAATAAAAGCAAATATTAAAAAGGTTCTTTCAAGTTTTATTTATAAAAGGACAAAAAGAAGACCAATGATAATAACAATATTATTAATGGGTTAATTCTTGAGTTGTTTGTTTTGTGCTCTAAAATCATAAGTTGTTTGAATAGGATTATTAACGCCATAAAGTTCAACTAAAATTGCATCTTCTCCAATTTTGCAAATTTGACTAAAAGGAATAAAAAGATCGTTCCCTCCCTTTAAAAAACTTAGTATAGATTTATTGCCTGGAACAACAATACCACTTATTTGTCCAGTTGTTAATGTTATAACAATATCAATAATATGGCCTAATCGTGTTCCGTCCACGATATTAATAACTTCTTTACAGCGTAAATCTAAAAACGAAGTTTCCAAAAATACTCCTTTTTAATTATCTTATAATTGTATATATGCTAAAAATCTACAAAATACCACAAAAATATTAAAAAGAAACAAATAAAAAATGCAATTAATATTGCATTTTTTATTTATTAATTCACATTTATAAAATCTATTAAACTTGAAACATCTTTAAATTTTCTATAAACACAAGCAAATCTAATATAGGCGATGTCATCAATATCTTTTAATTTCTTCATAATTAATTCGCCTATTTCTGAAGATTTTACTTCTTGATTTAAAGAATTGGATAGTGTTTTTTCAATGTCAGATACAATATCTTCTATTTGAGCAATACTAATAGTTCGTTTTTCACAAGCCTTTATCAATCCTTTTTTAATTTTTTCAGGATCAAAAGGTTGTCGACTTCCATCATTTTTAATAACTAACATAGGAGTTGTTTCAATAGTTTCATAAGTTGTAAATCTTTTCCCACAATTTAAACATTCTCTTCTTCTCCTAATTGATGTTGAATCGTCAGTTGACCTTGAATCAATAACTTTGCTATCAAAATATCCACAATATATACATTTCATAATTTACCTCAACACTAATTTATCACACAATTATAAAAAAAACAAGTTTTTTGTAAAACACATTTTATTCATGATTCAAACATAAATTACAATATGAAAAAAATAACTTTAAATGAATGTGAAGTAAATAAAAATTTAGTTATTTATGATATTGATATGACAAATGCAAAGATTGCTAGAAGGTTAACAGAATTAGGTTTCATAATTGGAGCTAAAGTTAAAATATTATATAAATCAACATTAAAAAAAACATTGTTAATTGAAATACAGGGATATCTTTTGTCAATGAGATCAACCGTTGCAGAATTAATTTTTGTGAGGAATTTATGAATATAAGAAAAGTTAGTATGCCCATAAAATTTTTAAAAATAAAAAAACTTACAATTTCATCACAAGAGTTAAAATTTAAATATGCCTTAGTTGGAAATCCTAATACTGGTAAAACGACTTTATTTAATTCATTAACAAAATCTAATGAACATGTTGGTAATTGGCATGGGGTTACGGTTGAAGAAAAGGAAAAAGTATTTCTTATTGAAAATAATAAATCAATTTTAATCGATTTACCAGGAATTTATTCTTTAATACCTTTAAGTTATGAAGAAGAGGTTACGACAAATTATTTAAAAAGTAAAAAATATGATTGTATAATAAATATTTGTGATATAAATAAACTGAGAAGTAATTTATTTTTAACATTGCAATTAATGAAAACAACAAGTAATTTAATTTTATTTGTGAACACTTTTAGTAGTAGAAAAAACAAAAACTTAAAAAAAAGGATAGATGAAACTAAAGTTGTTCTAAATAAGTTGGGGATTAAATATTTTATTGGAAATGCCTCTAATAACCAAGATATTAATTTGTTTAAAAATCAATTATCAACAATCAAGCTAAATTATTCTGATAAACGAAAAAAAGAATACATAAATAATACTTCAAATAATTACTTAAAAGATAATACAGATACTTATAATTATATTAATTCACTTTTTATTGATAACGAATTAAAAAAAGAACCTTATGGGAAATCAAAAATTGACAAATTTTTATTAAATAAATATCTTGCGTTACCTTTGTTTTTGGCGGTCTTATTATTGATTTTTTATTTAACTTTTTTTTCTCTTGGCGCATTTTTGTCAGAAAATTTACGATTTTTAATTCAAGAAGTTATTGGAGGGCGATTAGTTGGGTGGCTTAGGGAAATATGTGGTGTTGTTTGGATAATAGATCTTTTTGAGGTTGGAATTATTGGTGGAGTTGGTAGCGTGCTTGCGTTTTTGCCACAAGTTATACTTTTGTTCTTCTTTTTATCTTTAATTGAAGATAGTGGTTATTTGGCAAGAGTTGCTTTTCTTTTTGAAGATTTATTTTCAAAAATTGGATTGAGTGGTAAAAGTGTGTATGCTATATTAATGGGATTTGGTTGTTCAACAACTGCAGCATTAACTGCTAGAAACATGGAAGATAAAAATGCAAAAATAAAAACAGCTATTTTAACTCCTTATATGAGTTGTTCAGCAAAACTTCCTATTTATGCTGTCATAGGCGGAGCTTTTTTTGGAGCTAGCAATATTGCAATAATTTTTGGATTGTATTTACTTGGAGTTATTGTGGCTATTTTAGTAAGTTTGATTTTAGATAAAAAATTTCTAAAAAGTAAAGAGCAGTCTTTTATATTAGAATTTTCAGCATATAGGATTCCGTCTTTAAAACGTATTATTACATTATTATGGGAAAATATTAAGTTATTTTTAATCAGAATAGGTACTGTTATTTTTTCATTAAACATTATTGTTTGGTTATTACAAAGTTTTTCATTTGATTTTAGATTTGTTAAAACACAAGGTGGAGTCAGTATATTACAAACATTAGGTGGCATTTTCGCACCAATTTTTGCTCCGTTGGGATTTAATAATTGGGGAGCAACTGCAGCTTTATTAGCAGGACTTTCAGCAAAGGAAATTATTGTAAGTTCAATTGCAATGTTTAACGGAATAAATATTCATGGAGATAATATGCAAAATCAAACAATGCGATCAATATTAGATCCTATGTCTGTTGTTTGTTTCACTCCGGCGGCGGCTTTATCTTATATGGTATTTTGTTTGTTATATTCACCATGTCTTGCAACAATTTCGGTTTTTAAAAAAGAAATTGGAAAAAAATGGACTGCAATTGCAATTGTAATTCAGTTTGTTTTAGCTTATACGTTATCCTTAATAACTTATAATATTTATAAACTAATTGAAAAAATAGGATTTCTAAATGGTTTATGGACATTGATTGGAGTTGTTGTGGTTGTTTCTTGCATATGTTACAGTTTTAAACTTGTAAGAAAGAAAAAATTGTGTGGTTATTGTAACAAGAATTGTGATAATTGTCAAAAAAAGTAGAAAAATTTTTGAATTAACTGTAAAATTAATTGCAATTTTTGATTATTAGTGTATAATATACTTAACTAGAATTGGATTTGACTAAAGATAAATAAAAACAAATGTTTGGGGGATAATAAAAAATCAAAGGAGGTAAAGTGATGAAAAAGGTAGTTGGACTGTTGTTATGTTTTGCCATGATCTTTTTCGCTGGATTAACATTTGTTGCGTGTACAAATCCAGATGAAGGTACTGGTGAAAAATATACAATAACAATTAACTTAAAAAATGAAGGGGGAACTTTAACATCGTCTCATAATTCAGCAACTGCTGGAACAGAAGTGACTTTCAAGGCAAATCCACAAACTGGATATAAAATTCATTACATAACAGTTTATTACAAAAGTAGTGGTACTTATGAAGACTATTACGACATGTGGATAACAAATAACAAGCAAACTATTAAAATGCCAGCAAGTGACATAGTTGTTGATGTTTATTTTGCCCAAGATTTACACGATATTGACATACGTCAAACTTATAATGGACAAATTGTTTGCAGAAAAGAACAGGCAATGGAAGGAGAACGTATTACTGTTAGCTTTGTTCCAAATGAAGGATATGAATTAAACAGTGCAACAGTATTTGGTGGTGGTTTGGATATCAAAGTTGAAGCTGGATCAAGTTCAGTTTCATTTGAAATGCCAGATGGCGATGTTAGCATTTATGCAACATTCAAACCTAAAACATACGATCTAAGTGTTATAGGTTCAACAGAAAATGGAACAATCGAAGCTCCAGAAACAAAAAAATATAAATCAACAGTAACATTAAATATTAAACCAAACGAAGGATATGAAATTGAAAATATAGTTGTTATTGTTATGGATGGTTCAGTTCCTGTTCCAGTTACAATTGATGGCAAAACAGCAACATTTAAAATGCCAGCAGGAAATGTAACAATTTCAGCAACATTCAGAATGGCTAGCTATGAAATAACAACAGAAGAAACAGTAAATGGAGCATTCCAAGTTGACAAAGAAACAGCAAACTTCGGCGATAAAGTTACAATAACATTCTATCCAGAACCAGGATATGAAGTTTCATATGTTAATGTTGAAACAATATCAGGAACAATAAAAACAATTGAAGTAACAGGTGAAGGCAACACAAGAACATTTATAATGCCAGCTGGATCAGTTAGAATTTCAGCAGGTTTTGAAATCGGAAATTATTCTGTAACAGTTAACGCATCAGAAAACGGAAATGTTCAAGCTTCACATTCAACAGCTCAATATGGTGATTTAATAACATTAACAGTAAATCCAAATGAATATTATTTATTATCAAATATTTCAATTATTTGTAACGGTGAAGAAGTTGCAAGACAAGATTCAGGCTCAACAATAACATTCACAATGCCAGCAGGAAACGTAACAATTTCAGCAACTTTTGCACAAAACGGTAACAGCATAACAATTTCTGATTTAACAAACGGAAATTTGATTGTTAATCCAATAATAGCTCAAGAAGATGAAAGTGTTCAAATAACAATTCAACCAGATGCAGGCTATGAATTAGAAACAATAACAGTTATGTTTGGAAATGTTCCAGTTGCATTAACAGGCGAAGGCAACACAAGAACATTCATAATGCCAGCAGGAGATGTTACAGTTTCAGCAACATTCAGCAAAATCTCATACACAATCTCAAAAAATCCAACAGAAAACGGAAGTTTTGAAGTTGTTGAAAATGCAACATTTGGCGATCAAATAACAATAACAATAAATCCAAATGAAGGATACGAAGTTGACACAATAACTGTAATGAATGGAATCAAAAAAGTTACAGTTTCAGGCGAAGGCAACACAAGAACATTCACAATGCCAATAGGAAATGTTACAATTTCAGTGACATTCAGCAAAATCTCATACACAATTTCAAAAAATCCAACAGAAAACGGAAGTTTTGAAATAAGCAAAGAAACAGCAACAATCGGCGATGAAATAACAATAACAATAAATCCAAATGAAGGATACGAAGTTGACACAATAACTGTTATGAATGGAAGCGTAGAAGTTACAGTTTCAGGCGAAGGCAACACAAGAACATTCACAATGCCAGCAGGAAACGTTACAATTTCAGCAACATTCAGCAAAATCTCATACACAATTTCAAAAAATCCAACAGAAAACGGAAGTTTTGAAATAAGCGAAGAAACAGCAACATTTGGCGAAACAATAACAATAACAATAACACCAAATGAAGGCTATCAAGTTAATATAGTAACAGTTAAAAAGGGTTCACAAACTGTTTCAATTTCTGGTAGTGGAAACACAAGAACATTCACAATGCCAGCAGGAAATGTTACAGTTTCAGTGACATTCAGCAAAATCTCATACACAATTTCAAAAAATCCAACAGAAAACGGAAGTTTAAATGTTGTTACATCTGGAACAATTAATGATGAAATAACAATAACAATAAATCCAAACGAAGGATACGAACTTAACACAATAACCGTTATGAATGGGAATGAAGAAGTTACAGTTTCAGGCAAAGGAAACACAAGAACATTCACAATGCCAGCAGGAAATGTAACAGTTTCAGCAACATTCAGCAAAATCTCATACACAATTTCAAAAAATCCAACAGAAAACGGAAGCTTTGAAATAAGTGACGAAACAGCAACATTTGGCGAAATAATAACAATAACAATAAATCCAAACAATAATTATACACTAAAAAATGTTAAAGTTATGAATGGAAGCAAAAAAGTTACAGTTTTAGGCGAAGGTAACACAAGAACATTCACAATGCCAGCAGGAAATGTTACTGTTTCAGTTGAATTTAAATTGGCTGATTTTATAATTAACGAAGAAGGTCAAGTTGAATATGCTGGAAGTCAGGACGTCACAGAAATAGTAATTCCAGAAAATGTTTTTGGAACAATCGTTTCAGATATTCCTAAAAACTTGCCACAATCAATTAAAATTTTAACAATTCCAGCAACAATATTAAATATTTCTGAAGGCGAACTTGCAACATTAACAAACTTAGAGAAAATAACTCTTTTAGGGAATTTAAGTTCTCCATGTACATTACCAACAATAAGTGGTAAATATATTTGTGAATGGAATTATAAGCGCAATAGCGTTTCAACAATGAAATCATCTGGAACTTATGAGTTTTCAATAATCGGTTATGCAGAGATTCCAAGTGTATCCGATGGTTGGGGATACGAAATTGTAGATGGTAAATATGAAATTAATAAAGTTCCAGCAGGATCAGGTACATTAGTAATTCCTAATCAATTAAAATCAGATGCAGGGGATATTATTGATATTTACTCTGTAAAAGGAAATTACATATCTGGTTGGCATCCAATAGAAAATGTACAAAAATATTCAAAAGTCATAATTTCAAAAGGCATTAAAGAAATAGGTCATGATGCATTTAGAGATTGTACAAAATTAATTGAAATTATTATTCCAGACAGCGTGACAAGCATAAGAAATTATGCATTCGTAGGTTGCACTAACTTAAAATTTAAAGGATATGATGGCTCTGCATTATATTTAGGATCAGCAACAAATCCTTATCATTTCTTAATTAATACAGACTCAATGAACATAAGAGGTGTAATAATTCATCCAGATTGTAAAGTAATAGCTGGTGGGGCATTCGCAAATTGCACTAAATTAACAGAAATTGCAATTCCAGACAGCGTAACAAGCATAGGAGATTCTGCATTTTATGGTTGCACCAGCTTAACAAAAATAGTAATTCCAGACAGCGTGACAAGCATAGGAAATTCTGCATTCGATCGTTGCACAAGTTTAACAAAAATTACAATTCCAGACAGCGTGACAAGCATAGGAGATTCTGCATTCTTACTTTGCACCAGCTTAGCTTCAGTGACATTAGGAAACAGCGTGACAAGTATAGGAGATTTTGCATTCACTGATTGCGACAATTTAACAGAAATTGTAATTCCAGACAGCGTGACAAACATAGGAGATTATGCATTCTTACGTTGCACCAGATTATCTTCAGTGACATTAGGAAACAGCGTGACAAGTATAGGAACTGGTGCATTCTCAGGTTGCAGAAGCTTAACAGAAATTGTAATTCCAGACAGCGTGACAAGTATAGGGAGTGAGGCATTCAAAGATTGCGACACATCAGAAGAAATTACTATAAATGGAGACATTATTGATTTAGGATCGGACGTCTTTAATTGTATATATGCTAATTTAGCAACATTAAACATTGGGGCAAATGTTACTTCATTGCCAGAAAACTTGTTTGATTCTGATAATTTAGCAAATGTTAAAATAATCAATATCGATCCGGCAAACCGTTCTTTCACTCTTGAACTCAGTGAAGATGGAAGAAGATACGATTTGAAAGATAAAGATGGAAACATTCTTAAATCAGGAATTTGGGGCGGAAGCAACATAACAAGCAACGAAGTTATTGAGTAATTCTAAATAATTCTAAAAAAACGATATTAATTTAATATCGTTTTTTTTATGCAAAAATTTTTAAAAAGTTATTTATTTTATTAATTAATAATGATTAGTTTGACAAACATTTTAAATTTGGGTATATTAATTTTATGATTATTGAAAATGAAAAAATAAAAATTAAAGAAATTGAGAAAGATTTTGAATTTATTAAGGAGTGTCTTTGACAAAGAAAAAATTCTTAATCGTGTTTCACAATTAAAAAAACAACAAGAAGATTCAAATTTTTGGCAAAACGGAGAGCTTGTTTTAAAAGTTGGAAAAGAATTAAAAGCTCTTGAATCAAAAATTGAAAAACTCAATAAATTGGAAAATAGTGTTTCAGATTTAAAAACAATTTGTCAATTAATTGAGATAAGTTCTGAAGAAGAAAGCAAAGAGTTTTTTCAAGAATTAACTTCAAGATTAAAAGAAGTTGAAAATGAAGTTGAAAAAACAAAACTTGAAACGCTTTTAGTTGGAAAATATGATTCTAATAATGCAATTTTGACAATTCATTCTGGAGCTGGGGGAACCGAAGCACAGGATTGGGTTAGCATGTTGTTTAGAATGTATGACAGATATTGCGAGAAAGAAGAATATAA
Source organism: uncultured Clostridia bacterium (assembly GCA_944381245.1). Taxonomy (GTDB): domain Bacteria; phylum Bacillota; class Clostridia; order Christensenellales; family UBA1242; genus UMGS687. The sequence continues at coordinate 14,029 of CALWKK010000008.1, read as the reverse complement.
AGTTAGCATATTAAACATTTTAGATGGAGATGAAGCTGGAATAAAATCCATAACTTTTTTAGTTGAAGGAGAAAATGCGTATGGATTTTTAAAGTGTGAGAAAGGCGTTCACAGACTTGTTCGAATTTCACCTTTTGATTCTAATGCAAGGAGACACACAAGTTTTGCGAGTGTTGAAGTTGTTCCAGAAATAACAAACAGTGATGAAATTATTATAAGAAGTGAAGATTTAAAAATTGACACATATAGGAGCAGTGGAGCTGGAGGACAACATGTTAACAAAACTGAAAGGGCGATAAGAATAACCCACATACCAACAGGAATTGTTGTTGCATGTCAAACGGAAAGAAGTCAAATACAAAATCGAGAGACGTGCATGAAGATGTTGATGTCGAAGTTGGTTGAGAAAAAAGAAGAAGAAGAGTTAGCAAAATTGAATGACATAAAAGGGGAGCTTAAAAAAATTGAATGGGGAAGTCAAATTAGGTCATATGTATTTCATCCATACACAATGGTTAAGGATCACAGAACCAATTATGAAACAAGTGATATAATTTCAGTTATGGATGGCGAAATAGAACCTTTTATTGCGGATTATTTAAAAAAAAGTGTTTCAAATGCTGCTAAATAATATTAAAAAGAAGATAATTAAAATCGAATATTTTAAATTTTTTTGAAAAAATTATTATTTATGTTATTTTAATTAAAAAGAGAGAGAAAAAGAAAAAATATGAAAAAACCTTTAATTGCAATTGTTGGAAGACCTAACACAGGGAAAAGCACATTTTTTAATAAAATTTGCGGGAAACGAATTAGTATAATTAACGATCAACCTGGTGTGACAAGAGATAGAATTTATGCCGATGCAGAGTGGTGTGGGTATAATTTTACACTTGTTGATACAGGTGGATTAGATAGTAAAAGTGATGATATATTTCAAAAAACTATAAAATCACAAGCGCAAATAGCTATTGATCTAGCAGATATAATAATTTTTATGGTTGATGGCAGAGAAGGGGTTACGCCAGCAGATGAAGAAGTTGCATATTTATTAAGAAAAACGAGAAAAAAAATCATATTGGTAGTAAATAAATTAGACAAATTTGAAATTGAAAATACTTTTGATTTTTATAAACTTGGATTTGGAACTCCATTCCCTATATCGTGTGAGCAAAGCAAGGGGTTGGGTGAAGTGTTAGATGAAATTATTAATAGTGAAGTTTTTAAAAATAGAAATATTCAATCAAACGAAGATAAAACAATAAAAATAGCAGTTGTCGGAAGACCGAATGCAGGTAAGAGTTCTATAGTTAATAAAATTTTAGGAGAAGAAAGAGTTGTTGTTTCAGATATTGCTGGAACAACACGTGATGCAATTGACACACATTTTAAGTATAATAACAAAGATTTTATAATTATAGATACAGCAGGAATGCGAAGGCAAAGAAATATTGAAAGAGAAAGTGTTGAAAGCTATAGCGTTATTAGATCGATGGAAGCAATTAAGAGAGCAGATATTGTTTTAATAGTTTTTAATTCCAATGATGAAATAAGCGAACAAGATGTTAGAATTGCAGGATATGTTCATGAAGAGGGTAAACCGAGTATAATATTAATGAATAAATGGGATTTAGTTGAAAAAGATGGGCATACAATAAATGAATTTAAAAGCTTATTAAATCAAAAATTAAGTTTTATGAGTTATTATAAAGAAATATTTATTTCAGCATTATCTGGCAAAAGAATAGAAAGAATAATGCCAACAATTTTAGAAGTTTATGATAATAATACCAGGAGAATATCGACAGGAATTTTAAATGAAGTTATACAAAAAGCAATATTAACTCAAGAACCTCCAACGAAAAAAGGCAAAAAAATGAAAATTTTATATGCAACACAAGCAGAAATTTCGCCTCCTACTTTTGTTATTTTTGTCAATGATGCTTCTTTAGTGCATTTTTCATATCAAAGATTTTTGGAAAATAGATTAAGAGATGCGATTAATTTTGATGGAACACCGATTAAAATTATATTTAAAAATAGGAAGGAGAAAGAATAGCTAATATGGAATGGTGGAGATATGTGTTAGTTATCATTATATCTTATTTTATTGGTAATATAAGCTTTGCAAGAATTTTTTCTAAAAAAATAATGAAAGAAGATATTACGCAAAAAGGCAGTGGAAATCCCGGAACAATGAATATGCTAAGATCTTTTGGGTTCAAGGCTGGCATTTTGACATTAACATTTGATGCCTTAAAAGCAAGTATTTCAGCAATTATTGGCTTTTGGATTTTTGGTGGTTTTGAAGAAGCGTATATTGATGTATGGGGAATCCATTCTTCATCAACAGCAATGATGGGGCTTTATATTGCAGGATTATCTGCTATTGTTGGACACAACTTTCCTGTTATATATAAATTCAAGGGTGGAAAAGGAGTTGCTTGTATGTTGGGAGTGTTTCTTATTTCTTCACCACTTTGGGTTGCTCTTTGTTTTATATTTTGTTTTATTTATTTATATATTTTCGATTATGCAGCAGTTTCATCGTTTATATTTATTTCTATTATGACATTTATAGAAGCTTTGAAATATACCGGAGAGAATAGCAATTTAATTATTACTATTTTGTTATTTGTCATGTATTGTTTAACATGGTTTATGCATAGACAAAACATTTTTAGAATTTTAGTTGGAAAAGAAAATAAAGTAAATTTGAAGAAAAAATTAAAAAAAATGTATTCAAAAAAAGAAATAAAAGCAGAAATTAAAGATATTAAACAAACAAAAAAAGAAGATAAAACAAAAGAAATAGGATAAATTATTTTTTATTTTAATATAATTTTATTAGGTTAAATTTATATTTTTTTATATAATTTATTAGCAAAGGTATAAATAAACTTGTATTTTATATTAATCAAAGTTTATTTTATATTTAATATATTTTATTATAAGGAGAAATTTATGGAATTAAAAGGTAGCAAAACGGAACAAAATTTAAAAGAAGCTTTTGCAGGAGAAAGTCAAGCAAGAAATAAATACACTTATTATGCTTCTAAGGCAAAAAAAGAAGGTTATGAATATGTAGCAAGTATTTTTGAAGAAACAGCCAACAATGAAAAAGAACACGCAAAAATATGGTTTAAAGCATTAAATGGTGGATTGGTTCCAATGACAATAGAAAATTTGGTTGATGCTGCGGCTGGTGAACATGGTGAATGGACTGAAATGTATTCAAGAATGGCTAAAGAAGCTAGAGAAGAAGGCTTTTTAAAGCTTGCTGAACAATTTGAAGGTGTTGCTATTATTGAAAAAAATCATGAAGAAAGGTATTTGAAACTTTTAAACGAAATAAAAGAAGACTCAGCTTTTAAAAAAGATGAGGTTGTTGCATGGAAGTGCTTAAATTGCGGACATATTTATTTTGGTAAAGAAGCTCCTAATGTTTGTCCTGTTTGTGATCATCCTCAAGGATATTTTACAAATAAAATTTAATTAAAAAAAATTTTAAAAATTTGTCATAAAATTGTTGACAAATTTTTTTTTAAGAGTATAATTGTGCTAGCACTTGAATAAATAGAGTGCTAGCAATATTATATATTTTTTTGCATATACTTTAATATGCTGAAATACATATAAATTGTAAAAGCACACTATAAATAAAAGGAGGCTAATTGAATTTAAGTCAAAGAAAAAGCGAAATATTAATAGCAACAATTGAAGATTATATTAAAAACGCAAGTCCGATAACAAGTAACTCCATAAAAGAAAAACATATATGTGAAGTAAGTAGTGCAACGTTAAGGAATGAATTAAATAGTCTTGAAGCAATGGGATTTTTAAAGCAGTTGCATGCTTCAAGTGGCAGAGTTCCAACAGCTGACGGATATCGTTATTATGTTGAATGGTTATTAAAAGATTTTAAAATAGAGCCAGCAAAAATTGAAAAAGTCAGTGAAATTTTAAAAGAACGATCAAAAACAATTGGAGAAATAATTTCGGAATTAGCTAAAATAATAAGCGAAACAACAAATTATCCAACAGTAATAATGATGAATGGATATAATAACTTAGTTATAGAAGAGATAAAGATTATACCTTTAATAGATGACAGTGCTTTAATTTTGATAAAAACTCCAAATGGAATTGTAAATAACACAATAAAGACAAAAGCATGTGGGAAATCGTGTGAAGATGCTGGTCGTATACTAACTAAAAAATTTTGCGGTCAAACAATAGGTTTTTTAATTAATAATTTCTACGAAGTAGAACGAGAAATAAACAAAGAAGTAACTGATTTTAGATTGTTAGTAGATAATTTGCTGGAAGGATTGAAAGAGTTGTCTGAAAACAAGACAGTTAACATAAAGTCTTCAATAAAGCTTTTAGAAAATAATCAAGGCAAAGATATTAATAACGCAAAGAAAACATTTGAAATATTAGAAGATCAAAAAAATTTAGAAATATTGTTAAATACTGATGAAAAAGATTTAAGTATAAAAGTTGCTGATGAAAAAGATGAATTTAGTGGAGTCGCAGTTGTTAAAGCTCCTATATTATTGTCAGGTAAACAAGTTGGAACAATAGGAGTTTTAGGTCCACAAAGAATGGATTATTCGTTAATTGCTTCAGCATTGAAATTTCTAGTTAATGAAATGGAAAATTTGGATAAATTGGAGGAAAAAAATGAGTAAAAAAGAAAATCAAAATGTAAAACAGGGAAAAGAAGCTTGTTCATGTGATGCAAATTGTTCTTGTAACAAAGAAAGTGAATACTTAGAAATGGCACAAAGAATTCAAGCTGAGTTTGATAATTACAGAAAAAGATCTTCTGATATAGTAAAAACAGCAAGGTTAGATGGAATAATTGAAGCAGTAACGAGATTTTTACCAACAATAGATTCAATAGAAAAAGCCAAAGAAATGATACAAGATCCAAAGACTTTAGAAGGCATTGAAATGATTTCAAAAGAAATAACAAATTCATTAAAAGCTTTAAATATTGAAAAAATTGAAGCATTAGGAGAGAAATTTAATCCTAATATGCATAATGTTATTGCAGTCAAAACTGATAATTCGCTTGAAGATGGATTAATATTAGAAGTCTATCAAGCTGGTTATAAAATAATGGATAAAGTTATTCGCTACTCACAAGTGGTGATTAATAAAGTCCAAAAAAATATAGAAGAAGGAAAGGAGAATTAATATGAGTAAAATAATAGGGATAGATTTAGGAACAACAAATTCATGTGTAGCTGTTATGGAAGGAGGACAACCAACAGTAATACCAAATGCAGAAGGAGACAGAACAACTCCATCAGTTGTAGCAATTAATAAAGATGGGGAAAGATTAGTAGGCCAAGTTGCAAAAAGACAAGCAGTTGCTAATCATGAAAACACTATTTCATCAATAAAAAGAGAAATGGGAACAGACCATAAAGTTAATTTAGGAGGTAAAAGTTACACAGCTCCAGAAATTTCAGCAATGATTTTGTCAAAATTAAAAGCAGATGCTGAAGCTTATTTAGGAGAAAAAGTAACACAAGCCGTTATAACTGTTCCTGCGTATTTTAACGATAGTCAAAGACAAGCAACTAAAGACGCAGGGAAAATTGCTGGATTAGAAGTATTAAGAATAATAAATGAACCAACAGCAGCTTCTTTAGCTTATGGATTAGATAAAGGCGAAAATAAAAGTCAAAAGATTTTAGTATATGATTTGGGTGGGGGAACATTTGATGTTTCTATATTAGAGATAGGAGACGGTGTTTTTGAAGTTTTGTCAACAAACGGAGATACTAGATTAGGTGGAGATGATTTTGACAATAGAATAATAGATTTATTAGTTTCTGAATTCAAGGCAAAAGAAGGCATTGATTTATCAAAAGATAAATTAGCAATGCAAAGGCTAAAAGAAGCAGCTGAAAAAGCAAAAATTGATTTATCTGCTTCAACAAAAACAACAGTTAGTTTACCTTTCATAACAGCTGATGCAACAGGACCTAAACATTTAGAACTTGATATAACCAGGGCAAAATTTGAAAGTTTAACTTCTGATTTAATTGATAAAACAATTGAATGTACTAAAAAAGCAATGAGTGATGCAAAATTGACTTATTCTGATATAAACAAAGTAATTTTGGTTGGTGGATCAACAAGAATGCCAGCAGTATATGAAACTGTTAAAAAACAAACAGGAAAAGAACCATATAAAGGAATTAATCCTGATGAATGTGTTGCAATTGGGGCAGCAATTCAAGCTGGTGTTCTAGGAGGTGATGTTAAAGATGTTTTATTATTAGATGTCACACCATTATCATTAGGAATTGAAACTCTAGGTGGAGTATTTACTAAATTAATAGAAAGAAACACAACAATTCCAACTAAAAAATCTCAAATTTTCTCAACTGCAAGTGATAATCAACCAGGAGTGGATATTCATGTTTTACAAGGAGAAAGAGAATTTGCAGCACAAAACAAATCTCTTGGTAGATTTCAATTAACAGATATTCCTCCTGCACCAAGAGGTATTCCTCAAATTGAAGTCACATTTGATATTGATGCAAACGGAATTGTTAATGTATCAGCAAAAGACCTTGGAACTAATAAAGAACAAAAAATAACAATAACTGCTTCATCAAACTTATCTGAAGATGAAATTCAAAAGGCAATTAAAGAAGCTGAAGCCCATGCTGAAGAAGATAAAAAGAGAAAAGAAGTTATAGACACAAAAAATCAAGCAGATCAGATGATTTATTCTTTAGAAAAAATGTTAAAAGAAAATGGAGATAAATTAACAGAAGAAGATAAGAAAAAATTAGAAGAAGCTATTGAAAAAGGCAAAAAAGATTTTGAATCTGATGATTTGGATACATTAAAAAAAGGGTTAGAAGATTTAACACAAGTCTCAAATGAGGTTTTTACAAAAATGTATCAAAATGCAGCAGCATCAAATAATAACGCAGATAGCAATAATAATGGTTCAGACAATAATAATGGAAATTCAGATAATAATGGAGATTCCTCAGAAGAAGTTATTATTGATTAATTTTAAAAGGATATCAAATGGCAGAAAGTAAAAAAGATTATTATGATATTTTAGGTGTTAATAAAACAGCGAGTGCAGATGAAATAAAATCTGCATATCGTCGTTTAGCAAAAAAATATCATCCTGACTTAAATAAAGACGATAAAAATGCAGCTGAAAAATTTAAAGAAGTAAATGAAGCATACGAAGTTTTAGGAGATGAAAAAAAGAGATCTAATTATGATCAATTTGGAAATGCTGAAGGGCAACCTAATTTTGGAGACTTTTTTAGTGGAAAAAATGGTGGGGGATTTGGAGGATTTGGTCAAGATTTTGGTGGATTTGGAGATTTATTTGGAGACATTTTCAGCGCTTTTGGAGGTAGAAGTTCAAAAACAATAGAAAGAGGCGATGATATAGAAATACAATTAAATCTATCTTTTGAAGAAGCTGTTTTTGGAGTTGAAAAGGATATTATTGTTTCGAAAATTGAAAAATGTTTAAGTTGTAAGGGGACGGGTGCTAAAGATGGAAAAGAATATAATCAATGTACAACGTGCAGAGGAACAGGAAGAGTTCGATATACACAACAAACATTTTTTGGGACAACAATTCAAGATGGACCATGTAAAGATTGTAATGGTACAGGTAAAATAATAAAAGAAAAATGTTCAAATTGTTCAGGTAAAGGATATAAAAAAGTTCTTAAGACAATTAAAGTTAAAATTCCTGCTGGAATAGATGACGGGCAAACAATAACAATGAGAGGAGAAGGAAATAGCCCAATACGAGAAGGTGTTAACGGAGATTTACGAATTTATATCAAAGTTTCTCCTCATAAAGTTTTAGTAAGAAAAGGAAATGATTTATATCTTGAATTATATATCCCTTTTACAACAGCAATTTTAGGAGGAAAAATAAATATTCCAACATTAAGTGGTCAATATCCACTTGAAATTAAAGAATTAACGCAAAGTGGGACTATAATGCGATTGAAAGGAAAAGGTGTTAAATATTTAAATAAAAATTTATACGGAGATTTGATTGTAACCGTAAAAGTTGAATTACCAAAATCATTAGATAAAAAATCTAAGGATCTTATTGAGAGCTTCGAAAAAATTAACAGTGAAAAAAGTTACAGCAAATATAAATCTTATTTAGATAAAATAAACAAAAATTAAAGATTATTATAAAAATTAAAAAGAAAGCATTTAATAATACTTTCTTTTTTTATAAATTTTTTTAATTTCAATAATATTATTTGTTTAATTTTGCTTTAACTTTATAATTGCCACTTTCAACACTACCAAACATATAAATTCCACTTTCATTAGTTTTTGTTGTTGCAACTAACTGCTCTGTATTTTTTTCTGTATCAATTTTATATAAACCAACAAAAGCATTTGGAATAATAACAGAATTATGAGATATTATGCCGCTTATTGTACCTAAATTTTCTTTTGGATTCATGCTAAGCTTGATATCAACATTTATTAAAGTATCATTTATTGCTGATATTAAAGTTTCTGATGAAATATTATAACCAATTTTTGAAGCAACAAAAATATAGTTTTCAGCAGGAACATCGTATAAGATATATTCTCCATCACTTACACTTAAAGTAGATGCAATTGTTTTTCTCGTATCAGCGTTTAAAAGAGATACTGTTGCATTTGAAATTGTTTCACTATCTGTTCCAAATTTTAAAATATGTCCAGCAACACTACATAAGTTTAAAGTTGGGTCATAAGATATTGAGAAATTATAAGTTTTAATTTCGTTTTCTTGTAAAAAAATATTATTTGAAACTGTTAAAACGAAACCTTTTTTTACGCAAGAAATAGAGTAGTTACCTTTTAGAAGTCCCGATAAAGTGTATATACCATTATTGTCAGATACTGTGTGAATAAAAGGCAAACCTTTTTCATCAAATAATTTAATTGTTGCATTTTCAACAGGTATATTATTTGAATCTAAAACTTGACCTGTAATTGTTGCTGATCCTTGATTAGTAGTTTTTAAACTTAAATCAATATTTTGCTTTTCATTATTTGAAATAGTGAAAGTATCACTAAAATTTAAATCATATAAATCTTTTTGTATATCGTCCATTTTTACCTCATATGTCGATACATAGCATATTATGAAAAACATAAAAAATGTTAAAAACAAAAAATAATTATAATCATAAAATGAAATTGGAGGGAAAAATGGAGATATTTATCATGCCTTCAATTTTATCTATAGTCATTTTTTTAATTGGAATATTAAAGTTAATTTTTAAAAAGTATTCAAATTTTAATACTTTTATACCGATAATATCCGAATTTTAGGCGCTTTATTAGGTTTAATGTTTTTTTATATAGCACCAGAAATTATACCAACTGATAATGTTTATCATTCAATTATTGAAGGATTGGTTATAGGATTATCCTCAACTGGTTCAATAGAAATGGTTACGAAAATTAAGGATTTGATAAAACTAAAAAAGGAAAAAAGCAATCCACTTGTAAACGAAACTCAAGATTCTGTTAATAATACGAAGAATGAAACTCAAGATTCAGTTGATAGTTCTGAGAACGAAATTCAAGATTTAGTTGATATAAAATAAAAAAATAAGACAACGAAGAATTTTACTAATAAATAATATTAATCAACACTCTTAAGTGAGGAATTCATATCAATTTTTATTATTTTTCTATACAACATTATTGTTGAAATAAAAGTGAAGAAAATAATTATTATAGGAGTTAACAACCAACTCCACCAATTTATATCTGCAATTTTACCAAAATCAATATAATTAAAAAGAAAAACTAAAAAGCCATATCCAATAGGCATACCAATAACAGCACCTATTAATGTTAAAATATAAATTTCTCTATAAATATAACCCGAAACTTCTCTATCTTTATAGCCTAAAACCATTAGCGTTGCAATTTCTCTGTTTCTTTCACTAATATTGATATTTGTTAAATTATAAATTACCAATTCGCTTAAAAAAGCTGAAAAAACAATAAGAACAATCGAAATAGCTATAATAGCAGAACTATTTTCCATTTTTAGTGCATTATCTAATAGACCTAATCCAGCTAATACTAAAACAGTGGACCCAGCAATTGAAATAATTGTCATGAAAAATCGACTTTTGAATAAAAACACATTTCTTAATGTTGATTTATATTTAAAGCTAAATCTATTCCAAATAAATGGAAACAATTCAAGAAATGTTTTTTTGCCAACCTTTGGAGCTTTTCTCGAAAGTAAAACAATTGGTTTGTTTTTTACCAAATTATAACAAGACAATAGTGTTGTTATAATTATTGAAAGAGATAAAGTTAAAAAAACAATAAGATAATAAGAGAAGTCAATATTAGATGGAAATTTTGGTAAGCTGTAAACAATATTGAAAGCATAATAAAGAAGACGAGTGACTCCGTAAGAAACTCCAAAAGCTAACACCCCTCCCATAATAGTCGCAACAAAAACAAAATATATATATCTGTTTACAGCTTTATAGTTTTTATAACCTAAAGTAACCAAACAACCAGTTTGTGATCTTTCTTCATCAAGCAATCTTGACATAGTTGAGTAAACAACAAGCAAAGTCACTAAAATAAAGAATACAACAAATATTAGTGAAATATCTCCAACTTTTTCAGCATAAGATAAACTCATTCTAATTCCTAAATTTTCAAATAAAGATAAAACTACAACATTTTCTCCTAAATTAATTTTAATTGCATCTTTGTAATTATTTATTATATCTTCATATTCTTGTGATAATGAGTTAAATATATTTTTGTTTTCAAAAGAAATGTAAATGTCGTTAATTATTGGTAAAGTAGAAGTATTTAAATATACAATCTGAGATATACTTTCATTTGGATAATTATAACTTGATTCTTCAGCTTTGTTAATAAATAATGGATTTTTAACAATACCTGTGACAACATACGAATTGCCCATTATTTGTATAGAGTCACCAATTTTGTAACTTTTTAAACTTGTTGTTTGTCTTTCAACAACAACTTCATTATTATTTTTTGGCAATAAACCTTCGAGTATTTCTAGCTTGTTAATATTTAAGTTTGAAAAATCAAACATATATAATCTAATAATATTATTTTGATCTTTTAATTCGGTGCTAAAAGATTTTAAAATATTTTGATTGCCAAATTTGTTGTTCAAGTATTCAATTTCAGTATAAGAGAATCCAGAGATATTTGTACTTTTAATATTCAAATCAGAAACATTTTGTGTTTGATAATAATTATTAATTGCATATTTAATTTTTGGTTCCACTTCTCCAACTCCAGCCATGAAACCTATACTAACTAAGACAATAGCCAAAATTGTTAAAAACCTTATTATTTGTTTTTTAAATAATCTTTTAAACAATAGAAAATTTGCTTTCATTACCATTCAATCTCCTCAATAGGTTTTGGATTTTGATTAATAATAAAATTTTCAATTTCACCATTCTTAACAAAAATTACTTTATCAGCCATATCTTTTAATGCTTGATTATGAGTTACTACAATAACTAATTTATTATTATTTTTGGAAATATCATATAATAATCGCAAGATTTTTTTTCCTGTAATATAATCTAAAGCACCAGTCGGTTCGTCACATAATAATATTTTTGGATTTTTTGCAATTGCTCTAGCGATACTAACTCTTTGTTGTTCACCTCCGGACAATTGAGCTGGAAAATTTTTTAATTTATCTCCTAATTCAACACTTTCTAAGGTGTTTTTAGGATTTAAAGCATCCGAACATATTTCTGTTGCTAATTCAACGTTTTCTAAAGCTGTTAAATTTGGCATCAAATTATAAAATTGAAACACAAAACCAACATCTTTTCTTCTATAATCTGTTAATTGCTTTTTATTTAAATTCACGATAGATTTGTTATCAAGAATTATATTACCTGAAGTTGTTGTATCCATTCCTCCCAGAACATTTAAAAGTGTTGTTTTACCAGCACCACTTGGGCCAACAATAACAACAAAATCTCCATTATTTAATTCAAATGAAACATTTGATAATGCTCTGAAAGTTCCAGCTTCAGATTGATAATCTTTGCATACGTTTTTTAATTCTAAAAAACTCATAAGATTTCCTCCAAATACATTATAACATATTTAAATTATTTTTGTATTTAAATAAATGAAAATAATATTAATAATTAAGTAAACTTTTTATATATTTATAATTTCGACATAATGACACATAATAAAAAACAAGGAATTATATGAATTTAAATGATATATGGAATGATATTATATTGTTTTTTGAAAAAAATGTATGGAATATTATTTTATTTTTTTCAATCTTATTTATAGGGATAATTTTAACAAAAGTATTATTAAAAATAATAAAAAGAATATTAAACAAAACAAAAATCGAAAAAATTGCAATAGATTTTGTAATAATAATATTTAAAATTGTTTTAATATCTATTTTATTACTAATTTTATTATCTGTAATTGGAATAGAAATAACTGGGATATTAACTGCAATAAGTGCAGTATTATTAGCTGTTGGATTAGCATTACAAGGTATAATATCTAATGCCGCAAACGGCTTTGTTGTTGTTTCATCAAAAATGTTTAAAAAAGATGATTATATATATGTTGATGGACAAGAAGGAACAGTATCTCAAATAAACTTTTTATATACAACTTTAATAACTTATGATAATAAAAAAATAACAATACCCAATTCAACAATTGTAAACAGTTCTGTTATTAATTATGATAGTTTTAAAACAAGGAGAATGGATATTAAATTTTTAGTTTCATATAAAAATGATATTGAAATAGTTAAAAATATTATACTAAACAGTATAGGAAAAAACAAAAAAGTTTTAAGAAAACCTTCTCCATTTTGTAGTTTAATTAATGTTGGGAAAAGCAATATGGAATTTATCTTAAAATTTTGGTGTAATAACAAAGATTACTGGGATTTATATTATTCAGTTTCAGAAGAAATATATATTAATTTAAAATTAAATCATATATTATTAGAATCTAACCAAATTGAATTAATAAAAACAAATTGATATTAAAACAATCAATTATTTAATCAAATATATTTTAAAAATATATGCTGATTTGAATTATAATTATGATAAAATAAAAGCATAGAAATTTTAGACCAATTGAAATAAAAATTTTGAAATATATAGGAAAAGCCGTTTAAGTAGATTTTGTGAATTTTAATTTAAACACATTAATGAGATTGATAATAGATATTGGATCATATTGTCTCATATTGCTTTCGATATTTCTTATAGACAAATCTGTTATAGCACTATCGACTTTTATAATCATTTATACAAATCGTGAATCTTTATATTATACGGCAAGACAAATAGACATTTTAGGTGACATTTTTACAAATATAAAAATATGTAAACAACGAATGTTTTCATTATATGATGAAGAAGAATTTATGACACAATTTTGGTGAATAAAATTATTAAAATTTGAAAGGAGAGTTAGAACATAAAAATGTTTCTTATTCTTATAAAAATACGAATATACTAATAAATTAGATAAAAAAAGAAATAAGAATAATAATTTTGAGAAAAAATTAATATCGGAGAACCAAATATTTAACAAATTTAACTTTAAAACAAAACCTAATACAACAGTTGTATTTGTTGGAAAAAGTGGTAGTGGGAAGTCTACGATACTAAGTTAAATTAATAAAATGTATGAAGTGGATTCAGGTAAGATTTTAATTGGTGGGCATGATATAAAAAGTTTAGATAAAGAAACTTTAAGAAATAATATTTCACTTGTTAATCAATTCCCATACATATTTGATATGTCAATAAAAGATAATTTTTTATTAGTGAACTAGATGCAACAAACGAAGAGTTAAAGGATGTTATAAAAGAACATCGCTTGAAGATTTTATTAATACACTTTTGAAAGGATTAGAAACAAAAGTAGGAGAAAGTGTAATAAAACTTTCAAGTGGACAAAA
>CALWKK010000007.1 GCA_944381245.1 uncultured Clostridia bacterium | reverse complement strand
ATTTATTATCGTGGCGAAGGAAAATACAATCTCAAAAAACAAAATTTAGAAAAATGTAATGCAATTCATGGTCGAGTTGAAGATATTGCACATGATGAATATAGAGAAAAATTTGATATTTGTGTGGCTAGAGCTGTTGCGCCTTTGCAAACGCTTTTAGAATACTGTATTCCGTTTTTAAAAATAAACGGAGTTCTTTTAGCATATAAAGGAAGCATGGCAAATGAAGAAATATTAAAGGCTAAAAACGCTTTTAGTGTTTTAAATTGTAATTTGCATCAAATTTATAAATATGTAATTGAAGAAAATAGAGAAAACTATTTATTAATTATAAAAAAAAATGGGCGCACAAATTTAAAATACCCTAGGCGCAATAATAATCCAAGAAAAAATCCTTTATAAAAACAAAAATAAAATATGCATTGTTTTTTTCATGTAAAATGTTATTATATATTATATATAATTTAAGGAGATTATCATGGGAAAAATTATCGCATTTGCCAATCAAAAAGGTGGAGTTGGGAAAACAACAACTTGCTTAAATGTCGCAGCGTATATTGCGGCAATTGGTAAAAAAGTATTATTAATAGATTTAGATCCTCAAGGTAATGCAACAAGTGGTCTGGGGGTTGAAAAGAACAATAATTTAAAAACAATATATAACGTTATTGATGGTGACGTTGTTATCGAAGAAGCTATAATTCAGACTTGTATTGAAAATTTAGATTTCATTCCTGCGACTGTAGATTTGGCAGGAGCTGAAATTGATTTAGTACAAATGCATAACAGAGAAAATATAATAAAAAACAGAATTGCAAGGGTAAAAGATAAATACGATTTTATCTTAATAGATTGTCCACCGTCGTTAGGATTATTAACAGTTAATGCTTTGACTTGTGCCAACTCTATTGTTATACCTTTTCAATGTGAGTTCTTTCCTTTGGAAGGATTGACTCAATTGATGAATACTATAAAATTAGTAAAAAAGCATTTAAATGAAACAATAGATATTGAGGGTGTTGTTTTAACAATGAGAGATTCAAGAAGTAATTTAATTAATCAAGTTGGGAATGAAATTAAGGCATTTTTTGGAAAAAAAGTTTTTGAAACGGCAATACCAAGGAATATAAGATTAGCTGAAGCCCCTAGCCATGGGGTTCCTATTGGAGTGTATGATCCAAATTCTAAAGGTGCTAAGGCTTATTTAGATTTGGCAGAAGAAATTTTAAAAAGAAATAATATAAAATTTAACAAAGTTTCAACAAAAATAAAAACGCGAGGAGGAAATCATGAATAAAAAAGGATTAGGAAAAGGGTTAAGTGCTTTGCTTTCTATTTATGATGATGATAACCTAGAAGAGGTTGAAAATAGCACTGTCAAAGAAAACATCAACAAAATTTCAAACGGACTGGAAGGCATTGATATAAATTTAATTTATGCAAATCCAAATCAACCAAGAAAAAATTTTGACGAAACAGCTTTAAAAGAGCTTGCAAGTTCAATAAAAAATCATGGAATAATTCAACCTATAGTCTTAAATCGTGAAGAAGATGGAAAATATATGATAATTGCTGGCGAAAGAAGGTGGCGTGCGGCAAAATTAGCAGGATTAACCCAGGTGCCTGCTTTTATAAGGAATTATACTCCAAAACAAATAAAAGAAATTTCAATTATTGAAAATTTACAAAGAGAAGACCTTAATCCAATTGAAGCAGCTAGGGCTATAAAGCAGCTAATGGAAGAATATGATTTAACTCAAGAAGTTGTTGCCGATAGAATAGGAAAAAGCAGGCCGGCAATTGCAAATACATTAAGATTATTAACCTTGCCAGCAGATGTTGTCGATATGATTGAAAAAAACAAATTATCAGCCGGGCATGCAAGATGTTTAATAGCACTAACAAATCCTTTAGAACAAACAAAAGTTGCACAAAAAGCTATAGAAAAAAAACTTTCTGTTAGGGAAATGGAAAAACTTGTAAAAAATCTTATAAATCCAACAGTAAACAGACCAAAGTCTGAACAAAGTATTGAATTAAAAGCTATGATTGAAAAAATGCAAAAAGTTTTATCCACCAAAGTTTCGGCTATTGGTAATGATAATAAGGGCAGGATATATATAGATTATTATAGTAAAGATGATTTGGATAGAATTGCTGAAATGATAGAGCTTATAAATAAAAAGACCTTAACTTTAAAAGATTTAACATTAATAAATAAAAAATAAAATGTTTCACGTGAAACAAAAAAAACAAATGTTTCACGTGAAACAAAAAGTAAAGCTTTTTCGCTTAAAATACTATATCAAAATCGAAAAACTTGATTTTAATTAATTCTTGAACATATGAATAAAAGCTTGTATAAGCAATTAAAAATCGTTCTCGTATAAGATTTTTTTTGACAAAAACAGCTATTTATTCTTTGTAAGAAAGTTAAAAAAATGGTAGAATAATTTTAGTATAATAAGATATTATAAATTAAGGAGAAATATGAAAGATAAGAAACCAAATTATTTTAAAATTGTGTGGACAACTGCTTTAGTTCTTTTACTCGTTTTATTAATATATTCGGCATTCGTAGGAACGGGATCTTATGGTAAAAAGATATCAATTGATGAATTTGAATCTATGATTGAAAATGGAACAGAGATATCCGACATATATTTTTATAATGGAGTCTACCGTATAAGAAAAAAGAATTCTGAAATTCAAGATTCACAATTTCCTTCATACTCAGATTATTACTGCGAAGTTGCAACTTCAAGTTCAGTTGAAAGAATAACCAATGCGTTAAATGGAAAGGATATAAATTATATTGAAGAACAAGTAAAACCTTCATTTTTATCAAGCGTTATGCCATATTTAAGTCTTGCTATTGTATTGATAATAGGTTACTTCTTGTTAAGGGCTGTTATGCGTGGAAATGCAGGGACTATGTCGTTTGGAAAAAGCAAGGCACGAACAAATGAAAATGTAAAAGTAAAATTTAGTGATGTTGCTGGAGCAGACGAAGAAAAAGAAGAATTAGCAGAAGTTGTTGAGTTCTTAAAGAATCCTCAAAAATTTACCGATCTAGGAGCTAGAATTCCAAAAGGTGTTTTATTAGTAGGACCTCCTGGAACAGGAAAAACTTTACTTGCAAAAGCAGTAGCAGGTGAAAGCAATGTTCCTTTTTTATCAATTAGTGGTTCTGATTTTGTCGAAATGTTTGTTGGAGTTGGGGCATCTAGAGTAAGAGATTTATTTGATCAGGCAAAAAAATCAAGACCTTGCATTATTTTTATAGATGAAATTGATGCAGTTGGGCGTCAAAGAGGAACAGGGCTTGGTGGTGGAAATGATGAACGCGAGCAAACATTAAACCAGTTGTTGGTTGAAATGGATGGATTTGAGGCTAATGAAGGAATTATAGTATTAGCTGCAACAAATAGAAGTGATGTTTTAGATCCAGCATTATTAAGACCAGGTAGATTTGACAGACAAATATATGTTCATATACCAGATGTCAAAGGAAGGGAAGCTATAATTAAAATACATGCTAGGAATAAGCCTATTGATGACGAAGTTGATTATCAAACTTTGGCAAGAATAACAAGTGGCTTTACAGGCGCTGATATAGAAAACATGTTAAACGAAGCATCGATTTTAGCGGCGCGTGCAAATAGGCCTAAAATTATAATGAGCGATTTAACAGAAGGAATAAATAAAGTTATAATGGGGCCACAAAAGAAAAGTTTACTTGTTACGGAAAGAGATAAAAAAATAACAACTTATCATGAAGCAGGGCATGCAATTTTAGGTAAATTATTAGAGTATTGTGATGAAGTCCAAGAAGTGTCTATAATTCCAAGGGGAATGGCAGCAGGATACACAATGAGTAGACCAGATGAAGATGATAATCATGTAACTTATAATAAATTAATGGACCAAATATCAATGTGTATGGGTGGTAGAATAGCTGAAGAAATAGTTTTTAAAGATATATCAACAGGAGCTCAAAACGATATTCAACAGGCAACAAACTTAGCAAGAAAAATGGTTACTGAATGGGGAATGAGTAAAGAATTAGGATTTATTGGATATGATACATCTAGTCAACCATTTATAGGAAGAGATTATCAAAATCAATATAAGTATAGTGAAAAAACAGCTGCAATAATAGATGAAGAAATAAGAGGTATTTTAGAGCAATGTTACAACAGAGCAAAAAAAATATTAATTGAAAATAAAGATTTAATGGATAAAATGTCAGAAATATTATTGATAAAAGAAACAATATATAAAGAAGAAGTTGACATGATAATTGAAGGAAAATCAGTGGAAGAAATAATCGAGCATTTAACTAAGAAAGAAGAAGAAAGAAAAATAAAGGAAAAAAAGAGCAGAGAAGATATTCAATTATCAAAAAAAATAAAAGAGTTAAATGAAAAAATTAAAACTGCCGAAATGTTAGTTAAAGCCGGTGTTGTAACTCAAGAAGAATTTGAAATGTTAAAGAAAACCAAAAATGATTTAGAAAATCAATTATTAAACAACAAGGAAAATGCAAATCGGAACGAAAAAGAAGGAGAAATAGAACAAGTAAAAGATATAAATAATGATAGTAAAAAAAATATTGAAGTAAAAATAACGAAAGAATCAAAAGATAGAGAAAAAGCTAAAATATCTTTAAAAGAAACAAAGTATGAGAAAAAGAGTGATAAAAAGACAAGCGATGAAAAAAAAGAAAAAAGTGGAAATAAAGACTTAAAAAAATTAGTTGAAAAGAAAGAAAAAAAATTAAAAGAAGATAATAAAGTTGAAGAGGAAATAGAAGAAAATTCTAAAAAAAATAAAATTGATAAAAAATAGAAAAGCTATGCTTTTCTATTTTTATTTTTAGCCTTTTATATATTCCCATGTTCCTAGTTTGTTAATAAAATAGTCATTATTATAACCTTCAAAAAACTCTATAGAATTTTCAAATATATTTAGAGCATTTGACAATTCATAACGTTCTGTATCAGAATTATAAACTAAAGTGTTTTTATAAACATTATTATGCCAACGTCTGTAAACATTAATTGAAAGATCGCTTTGCATATATGCATTAACTTGATGTCCTTTTCCAACATAAACAGAATAATCACTGTTTTCTGCTGGTAAGAAATAAATTTCACCAAGCGAATTTGTTGCAACATAGCAGTTTGGTCTTAATCCTTGATGATCTTCCCAATCTTTTGCAAAAACACAACAGTTATCTACCCAAATTCCCGGAACATTAACACCGTTTAGTTGCATTTTTATATTTTTCATAACTCCGTTGTCATCATGTTTGGCATAACATAACGCACAATCGTTATTCGTGTTAGAAACTCCTAAATTTGTATTTCTGTCAGAGTCGTTCATGGGGTGTCCGACGGTGTATGTTGGTCCAAAACTACCAACTAATAACGGAATTTCACCATCTGGAAGGTTTTCTTTTCCTAAATACATAACGCTATTCATTGAATAGCAATGATAAAAATAAGGGATAGAATTGTTACAAATAAATTTATTTGTAGAAGTATCAAACTCAATACGAGGCAAATAAAAATAGTTAAATGGGTGAATTCTATTATAAAATGAAGGATGATTAGCATTTAATTTTTCGGATTTTGTGTATACTCCATTAATATTTACATTATTAGTTGGTGTGCATAAATATTCGCAAGCAGTTTCAGTTTGTTTAGTTAAATAATAGTTATCTTTTGTTATAAAGAGTCGAAGATCGTTTCTTCTATTAATAATACTTATATCGGTTCCAAAAATTGTAACTTCAAATTTTGTTATTCCCGAAGTTCCTGTTAAGTAGTCAGTAGTGCCTGCATGAGTTAAAATTTGAAAAGTATTGTCTTCTTTTATTGGATAGAAATCATAATCGAAATCTATTGTATATTCATAAGTACCAGATTGAGATATTGAATATTTTTTTTCGTAAATTATACCTGTTGATAAATTCAAGTTATTTAATAAAACTCTAAAATAAGGAGTTAATGCAACTTCTTTAGATGAAATGAAAAAAATATTAGCTTTAATTTTGATTTTTGTTAAAGTATGTGGTTTGCAAAGAAAGAAAATTCTATCATGACGAACCGAGCCAACGCCCCACCTTTTATCAAAAAATTTAATTGAATCATAAAATTTAAAATTTGCAATGTTTTGAATATTATTGTTCATGTTATCAATTTCGAGTTTATAAGAATTTTGATTTTTAGTTATTGAATACAATCTTTTTTCAAGCTCTTCAATTTTAATGCTTGCAGTATCTTTATTCATATATTTATTCTCCTTAATAAAACATAATAAGTTTAAATTATGATAAAAGCAATTTTTAGTGACAAGAATATTTTTTAAAAAAATGAAAAAAATAAAAAAAAGGAATAAAAGTATGATAACATTTATATCATTTTTAATTGTATTGTTCGGAAGTATCAACTGGTTAAGTATTGGAATGTTGCAATATGACATAATAGCTGGTTTTTTTGGAACTCAATCAAGTATGTTTAGTCGAATTATATATATTTTATTTGGTTTTGCTGCAATTTGGCTTATTGTTTCAGCAATAAGACAAAAAGGAAAGATTAATATAGTTAAAGATAGATTGCCATTAAAAAAATTGGAAGAAAATGAAGAAAAACTATCTAATAATTTTGGGCAAAAATAAAATACTAATCTGCAGATTAGTATTTTTAAATAAATAAATCATAAATCATTTCTTAAATTAAGTTTAAATATTTCATTGTTTTTTATTCCTAAAGCGACATTATTTATGTTTTGTTTAATACAATTTATTATTTCTATAACAAAATCTCTAGCATAAATTCTATCAAAAACAGAAGGTTGTGTTCCTCGTTGTATATATCCAATTTGACAAGCTCTTGTCTCAATATCAAAATAATTCTGGATATCTTTAGCTAAATTATAAATGTTAACGAGATTTTCTTTTACTATAATTGAAGGAGCCTCTTCACCTTTTTCCAATGCAATAGAAATACTTTTATAAATTTTTTTTAAATTAAGATCTTGTTTTTTGGAAATTAAATATGTGGAGTCAGTGGCTTTAAAACAAGTTTTTGCAATATCTGGACAATGGCGCCCCATTACTTCACAAAGAAAAATTCTATTATTAGAAAGCATTGTTTGTTTTATTTTATCAAATGATTCAACAACTGCATTAACAGCTGAATCAAATCCTAGTGTTTGAGTTGAATATTCGAGATCATTATCAATTGTGCATGGAACAAATATTACTTTAATATCATTTGCAATTAATTCTTTTGCCCCTTTAAAACTTCCATCGCCTCCAAGAATAATTAACAAATTGAGTTTATTTAAAATTATGTTTGTCAAGGCTTTTTTAAATCCTTGTTTTGTTTTGAATTCTTCACTTCTTCCGGATTTTATAATGGAACCTCCCAAATGAGAACAATTCATAACTAATTTTTTTTCTAAAACAATAAAATTATTTTCAATTAATCCTTGATAACCATTGATAAAAGCTATAATTTTTGTGTCATTATCAACTGAAGAAATTAATTTGTAAAGTATAGCATTCATACCTGGGGCATCACCACCACTTGTTAAAATTCCTATTTTCATAAAATCTCCTATTTTACAACTATATTATTTTCAGGTAATAACCCAATTAATTCGCTTAATAGATATTGTGAGATTGAAACGGTTTTATTTAGTTTAAAAGCATTATTGGTAGTACTACATTTTATAATAACTTCGCAATTACCTGGATATAGTGCTAGTATACTAATTATTTTATTGTACAAATCAATATTAGTTAAATCAAATTTTAAAAACAATTTTTGTTTATTATATTCAACTTTTTTTATTTCATTCCAAGGTGCTATCTTTTCAACTATAACTGTTGGAGCTTCTCCATCTCTAATATTTAATTTACCATAAACTGTTATTAAACTATCTTCAATTAACAATTGTTTTAAATTTTTATAGTTATTTGGGAAAACTGTTAAATCGATGGTTCCATATAAATCTTCAATTTTACAAAAACACATTTCTTTGTTTGAAGATTTAGTAATTGTTTTTTTAACTTCGGTTATTATTCCTCCACAAACAACTGACATATCATTATGAATATCTTCGTTATATATTAATGAAGTGTCAAGGTTTTTTTCTTCATCATTTTCATTTGATAATTCATCTATACTTTCCTTTGGGATTAACATTTTAGAATTTAATGTAAAAGATTTAAATTTATCTAAATAATTATCTAAAGGATGCCCTGAAAGATAAGTTCCAACAACTTCTTTTTCAAATTTTAATAACATATCTTTTGAATATTCATTAATATTTGGATATATTAATTTATCTTCTAAATATGAACAATTATCTTTATCAAATAAAGAGAACTGTCCATTTGCTTGATTTTTATTTTGATTATTAACCCTATTAACTGCTGTTTCATAAACATTCATTAATTGAGAACGATGTATACCAAAGGAATCAAATGCTCCTGCAAGGATAAGGCTTTCTAAACATCTTTTGTTTCTTGCTTGAGAATCAATTCTTTTTATAAAATCCATAAAATCTATAAAAGCGCCATTATTTTCTCTTTCTTTTATAATATTTTCCATGACACTAATACCGACGTTTTTTATTGCAGAAAGACCAAATCTTAAATTTCCATTTTCGACTGAAAAATAGGTTAAACTTTTGTTAATATCCGGTGGCAAAACTTGAAATCCTTCTTCTTTTGTGTACATTATATATTTTTTTATTTCATCTGAATTGGTAATACGATTATTTAAAACAGCACACAAAAACTCTATTTCGTGATAGCATTTTAAATAAGCTGTTTGATAAGCTAAAAATGCGTAACAAGCTGCGTGAGATTTATTGAAAGCATATTGTGCGAAAGACTCCATTTCGGCAAAAACTTGTTCAGCTGTTTCTCTTGGTATTCCTAATTTTATTGCTCCAGGAATAGAAGCTCTTCCAGTTGGATCAACTTGACCTTCAATAAATTTTTTCTTTTCAGCTGGCATTTTATCAACTTTCTTTTTACCCATAATTCTTCTAACATTGTCGGCCTGTCCCATATTATAGCCACCCATAACTTGAAATATTTTCATAACTTGTTCTTGATAAACAATACAACCATATGTAACATTCAATATTGGTTCTAAGCAAGGATGTGCGTAAACAATATCCTTAGGATTTTGTTTATTTTTTATATATTTTGGAATTGAATCCATTGGGCCGGGTCTGTATAATGATATCCCAGCAATTATATCTTCTAAACAATCGGGCTTTAAATCTTTCATGAATTTCTTCATTCCTTCACTTTCTAACTGAAAGATAGCATCAGTTTTGCCCGAACTTATAAGATCAAAAACATTTTTATCATTGTATTCCATATCGTAGAAATCAATATCAAGATTTTTAGTTTCCTTAACATATTTTAAAGCACTGTTTATATCTGTCAAAGTTTTGAGCCCCAAAAAATCCATTTTTAAAAGTCCTAGTTGTTCAAGCTCAATCATATTAAATTGTGTTGTTATATCGTTGCCATTTCTTGCCAAAGGAACAAAATTATCAACTCTATCTGGTGCAATTAAAACTCCAGCTGCATGAGTTGAAGTATTTCTTGGACTACCTTCCAACTTTGTTGCAAAATCAATAATTCTTTTTATTTCAGGATTATTGTCATATAATTCTTTTAATTCTGGAATTATAAATTTATCATTTTCTTCTTTTCCTGTCTGACCAAAATAATATTTTAATACAGGTGGCTTTTTAATGCCTGAAGGGAGTTTATTAGGAATTAATTTTGTTATTTTATCTACTTCTGAATAAGGCATATTCAAAGTTCTGGCAACATCACGAATAGCATTTTTCGCAGCCATTGTTCCAAAAGTTATAATTAAAGCAACATTGTCATTAGAATATTTTCTTTTAACATATTCAATAACTTCACCTCTTCTATCAACATCAAAATCGACATCGAAGTCAGGCATTGAAACTCTTTCTTTATGAATAAATCTTTCAAAAATTAAATCATATTTAATAGGATCCACTTGAGTTATTCCACTTGCATAAGCAACAATACTTCCAGCTCCAGAGCCACGTCCTGGGCCAACCGGTATTCCTTGTTTTTTTGCATAATTTATATAGTCCCAAACAATTAAGAAATATTCAACGAAGTGTTGAGAATTTATAATTTCTAATTCACTTTCAGCTCTTTCTAAAATTTTAGGAGTTAATTCCTTATATTTTTTCTTAAGTCCTTCATATGTTAAATGTTTTAAAAATTCAAAACAAGTCATTCCATTTTCAGGTACATATTTAGGAATGTAGTTTTGGTCAGCAGGCATTACATATTTTTTGTCAATATTAGGGAATTCAGAATGTGCTTTTGATTTTATCAAAACGTCACATTTATTTGCAATTTCGAGTGTTGTTTCCAAAGCTTCTTCATAACCAACCATTGCTAATTTCATTTGATCATAATCTTTATAGTAAAATTCATCCGTATCAAATTTTAATCTATCAGGATCATCGTATTTTTTTCCCATATTAACGCACATTAAAATGTCTTGTGCTGCTGCATCTTCTTTGTTAATATAATGGCAATCGTTAGTCGCAACTAACTTAATGTTTAATTCAACTGATAAATTTTTTAAAAATTTATTAACTTCTTGTTGTTCGGCCAATCCGTGATTTTGAATTTCTAGATAAAAGTCATCGCCAAATAAATTTTTAAACCAAATAGCTGTTTGTTTTGCTTGATCATATTGTCCCATCAAAATTTCTTGCGGAATTTTACCAGCCAAACATGCACTTAAACAAATTAATCCTTCAGAATATTTTTCCAAAGTTTTAAAATCAATCCTTGGATTGTAATAAAATCCATCTTTAAATGCTATAGAATTTAATTTAAGTAGATTTTTATATCCTTCTTGATTTTTAGCAATTAAAATTTGATGATACGATCTATGTTTGCCAGATTTTATATTTAAATCTTCGCAAATATAAAACTCGGTTCCTATAATTGGTTTTATATCGTTAGCTAAACAAGTTGTATAAAACTGAAGAGCTCCAAACATATTTCCATGGTCAGTTATAGCAACAGCTGGCCAATTTCTTTCTTTAGTTAATTCTACTAATTTTTTTATTTTAGCATTGCCATCAAGTAAACTGAATTCTGTATGATTGTGTAAATGTACGAATTTGTTCATGTTTTTAGTTTACTCTTTTTAATCTAGTTTTACAAGAATTTTATTCATAATTTATCAGCAATTGAAATTATTTTTTTTAATCTATGATTAAGCCCACTTTTTGTTAAATTTATATTAGATAATTTAAGTAATGTTGAGAGTGGTTCCTCGGGATTTGCTAATCTCATTAAAGCAACGTCATATAAATCTGAAGGTAAATTTTCTAATCCTATTTTGTTATCTATTTTTTTTATTGCATCAAGTTGTTTTATGCTTGCATCAACTGTTTTGGTAATATTACCACTCAAGCAATTTGTTTGTCGATTTATTTTATTTCTAAAATCTCGTTTAACCATTTCATCGACAAGTGACACAACGGCTCCATTAGCTCCTATTAAAGCCAAAAGATCACAAACTTGTTGAGAATCTTTTAGATACAAAACGTAATTTTTTTTACGAGTTATTAATTTAGGCAAAATGTTAAATTTTGATATCATTTGACTAAATTCTTTCATAAGCAATAAATTCTTAGATGAAAATTCAAGGTGATATCCAGTGTTTGTTTTTTCATTTGGCTTTTCGCTTATTTTTATACTTGAGGTAGCACAACCCACATACATACCTTTTATAAAATCTTTTGTAAATAAATCATTATGGCTAATGATAAATAAATTTTCACGAAGAGATTTTTCAAGGTTTATATTAATTGCATCAAATAAATTTTCTAAAATATTATTGCAAAATTTTATTTTGTAAAAGTTTAAATTTTTTATTTTAAAAGAATTAAATTGTTGAATATCATCTTTATTAAAATTTTCAAGCCCATATTTTTTGTAAAGTCTGCTTAAATTTTTTTTGAGAAATAAATCTAAATTTTCTAAATCAGACGTAATAAAGATGTTACCTGAATCATCAAAATCTCCACAACATAAAAAAAGCGCAAATAAAAAAGGAATATCAACTTTATTATTCACGTTTAAAATTTCAATTTTAGATTCTTTACTGAATGAGTTCATTTTCATTTCCTTTAAATTTTGGAAGTTTGTCTAAATTCACAACCAAATCATGAGGGATATTTAATCTTGTAACAAGATTTATCGCATTGTTAACTTCTCCAACTTTATTGCAACTATGTGCATCGCTGTTTATAATAAATTTAACGCCGGCATTAGCCATATCAAGCATTTCCTTATCTGAGAAACAAATACGCTTGCCATTAAGTTCAATTAAAATATTGTGTTTTTTTGCTTCTAAAGCCACTTTCATAACATCGACTTTCATTGAATGGTTTAAATGGGTTATAATATTAATATTGTATTTTTTCATAGCATTGATATACATATTTGTATTTTTGTCAATTTGACTTTTAGAAACTGGAAAAATTTTTGAAATATTGTTACGGAGAAATAAAGAAATTTCTTCTTTTTTAGTTTTTGCTTTAACAAGTTTATGATAACCAACTAAAAATATATCAAGATATTTTAAAACATCTTTATCAACATCAATATCACCATCGTAAGATATAAAATTGCATTCTAATCCTAAATATATTTTAATACCAGTTAATTTTTCGGCTTCATTACAGTCTTGCCTTAGCTTTTCAAGGTCAGATTTTTTAACAGCAAAACATTTGTGGTTAATTCCATGATCAGTTATTGCTATTTCCTTTAATCCTTTTTTCTTTGCAATTAAAGCATTTTCTAAAACTGAATTTTTTCCATGACTATATGTTGTGTGTGTATGATAATCTCCCAAAATGTACATTTGTTTTTCCTTTTAATATAACAATTTCTTCTTCCAAATTAATATGTGCTTTATTTTTTACAGTTTTTTTAATTTTTAAAATTAATTTTATAACATCTTTAAATTTAGCATTATTGTTATTAATAATAAAACCAGCATGCTTTTCACTTACTTGTGCATCATTTATTTTAACACCTTTTAGGCCTAAGTTGTCAATAATTTTTGCAGGAATTATCAATTTATTTTCAAAATATATTCTTTTAAATACGCTACCAGCAGATTTTTTATCGTAAGGTTGTGAAGCTTTGCGTTGCAAAAAATATTTATTTTGTAATTTTTCAATTTTTTCTTTATTTGAAATAAACAGTTTAAATTTAACACTTAAAATTATTAAATTTTTTTTCTTAAAAGAACTATTTCTATAAAAGAATTGAAATGAATTTGTCCAAAATATCTTCTTTCCGTCAAAAACTTTAACAGAGCTTACATAATTGCCAATTTCTTGTCCAAATGCACCTGCATTCATAAAAATAGCGCCACCAACACTCCCCGGTATCCCATAAGTAAATTCTAATCCACCTAATCCTTTTTCTTTTAATTCACAATTTAATTTAAATAAATTAACTCCAGCTCCAGCCGTAACATATATACCTTTGAATGAAATTTTCTTAAAATAACCGTCTAATTTTACAAATGGAATTTTGTTTTTCTTATCATCAAAAAGAACATTAGTTCCATAACCAATAATATAATATTTTTTAAAATTTTCATGAATTAATTTTAATGTTTTAACATTATTACAATAAATAAATAATTTAGCTATTCCACCAATTCCGAAAGAACAATGTTTTTTTAAAGACTCGTTTTGTAATATTAATGCATCTTTTTTTTCTAATGTTTTTAAAAATTTATCCATAATTAATTATATGATTAAAAATAAATTATATTATAAGTGAAGAACTTGTTTATAAATCTCATTTTTGTTTACTTTACGATCTTTAGCAACTTTTTTTATAGCATCATTTTTTGAAAACCCTAAATTTATATAAAATAAAAGATGATCAGCAACTGAAATATTATTTAATTCATTATGATTATCATCATCTTTTGATATTAATAAAACAAATTCACCTTTAACATTATCCAAATTCAATCCATCTTTTAAATTAAAAAAGAAAACAGATTCGTGAATTTTGGAAATTTCTTTAACTAAACAAGCTTTTCTATTGCCAAAATATTTATAAATATCTATTATATCTTTATCAATATTGTATGGAGATACGTAAAATATAATTGTTGTGTTTACAGTCGATAAATCTGTTAAAATTTTTTTTCTTTCTGTGTTTTTTTCAGGGATAAATCCAGCAAATAAGAATTTGGAACTATCAAATCCGCTTAAAACTAAAGCAGAAATGAGAGCGCAAGCGCCCGGAATTAAAGTGTATTTTATATTCTTTTCGTGTAAGAACTTTGTCAAAATATTCCCAGGATCTGAAATAACGGGCGTTCCAGCGTCGCTTATGATTGCAATATTTTTGTTTTTATTATTTAAATCTTCAATATATTCACACAATTTATATTCATTATATTTATGAAATGATTGTAATTTTTTATTAATATTGTATTTGGATAATAATTTTAAACTTACACGAGTGTCTTCGCAAAAAATTATATCTACTTCCTTTAAAATTTTAATAGCTCTAAAGGATATGTCTTCTAAATTACCTATTGGTGTTGAAATAAAATAAATCATATGTATATTTTATCAAACTTACAAAATATAAACAAATAATTAAATTATTTTTTATATAAGTTTTGAATTGTATAAATATAATTTCCATCATCATCATTTGTTATTAAAGTTGGCAAAACAATTAAATTTTCTTTTCCACCTTTAATCGCTTCTATAACCACTAATATTGGATTAGTATTAATTTTAGGTGAAGTGAAAAACATTTTTTTGGGTTCTAAATTATTTAATTTTAATTTATAAATAAGTTCAGCGCATCTATTTGCTGTGTATATTATATAAAATTTGCCACCAAACTTTAATAATTTTTTTGCATTTAATATTAATTCATCAAGTGAAAGCATGACTTCATGCTTTGATATTGCTTCAGTTTTATTATTAGAAACAAAACTTTGTTTATTTATTTTTAAATAAGGAGGATTTGAAACAACTATATCAAAGCTTTCAGGACTAACAAAGTTAAAACAATTTTGTATGGGTGAATTAATTATGTTTATTATGTTTGAAAAATTATTTAACTTAATATTTTTTTTTAATATATTAAATATAGGTTTTTGTACTTCAAAGGCTGTTATTTTTTTTGGATTGCATTTATAAGCAATTAATATTGAAATAATCCCTGTTCCAGCGCCTATTTCACAAATGTATTCATTTTTCTTTGCATTAACAAAGTTTGCAAGAATAACAGAATCACTGGTAAAGCAATAGCAGTTTTTGTCTTGTATTAATTTTAGATTTCCAATTTGCAAATCATCAAATCGTTCATTTTTTTTTAACTTCATTTTTCCCCTTCATTATTTCAATTTCGTCTAAGTTAAAGTTTTTTATTTCATAATTATTTTCATCTCCAATTTTTACTTGAACGATTCTTTTCAATATATCATTATAAACAACCTTACCTTCTCCAAAAGGAGTTTTAACTAAATTACCCACTTTTGGTAATAACTTTAGAGCTTCAGCATAATGCTCATTTTCATAACCCAAACAACATAATAATCTTCCACAAACACCACTAATTTTTTGTGGATTAAGGGATAGATTTTGATTTTTCGCCATTTTTATTGAAACATGTTCGAATTGATTTATAAATTGTTTGCAACAACATTCTTTGCCACATAGTCCAAGAGATCCCATGTATCTTACTTCATCTCTTGACCCAATTTGACGAAGTTCGATTCTTATCTTAAATATATTTGCCAGTTCTTTAACAAGATTTCTAAAATCAACTCTATTTTCAGATGTAAAAAAAATCGAAGCTTTTGATTTATCTAGATTAACACTTGTTGCGCTTACTTTCATTGCAAGGTTAAGTTTAGAAATAAGTTTAATAGTTTCATTTTTTATATTTTCTGCAAATTTTTTATTGTCTTGAGCAATATTAATGTCTTTTTCTGATGCTAATTTAACAAAACTAATTTTTTCATTGATTAAATCATTAGCATCGTTTTCAACATTTTCTTCTACATTTTCTTTAATGACAATGTTTTCTTCTTTTTTACAATTATCAATACATTTTGCTAGTTCATATCCTCTGGAAGTTTCAACAATAATAAAATCTCCAATTTTTATGTTATTTTCGTCTGTTTCAATATTAAATCGAACAGGACTGTTGTCTAAAACAACCGAAATATAATTTTTCATATAGCTCCTTATTTTAAATTATAGTTATATTTATTTTCTAAGATTCCCATTAATAAGTTATCAATTAAAATATTTATATTAATATTAGAATCATAAAGATGCGAACAGTTGTTAATTAATTCAATAATATTACAAATTCCAATTCGAGAATTTGGGGAACATTTGTGTAAAAGTTTTTCAAATTCTGACTGCAATAACTTTAAAAATAGATTAAATTTCTCTTTTTTATTTATTATTGCAAATGCAAAAGAAGAGATATCTTTGCTTGACGAAAATGAATAGGCTATTGTTTTTGCTAAATTTATAGAATCCGATAAGTCTTCTTCTGTTAAATATAAAAGTGCTTTCCCTGGCCATCCTTCTGAAAGCGTAATTGCATTTTCTAAGTCATCTTTCACATAAGATATTTTATTTAAACTATCATTATAATTTTTGTCTAAGAATAATTGCATCATATCTTTTTTTAAAGGTTTTAAATATATTTTTCTAGTTCTTGATATAATTGTTTGCAAAATTTTATTTTCATTATTTGCAGTAATTATAAATATGATATGCTTTGGTGGTTCTTCCAAAATTTTTAACAATTTATTTTGAGCTTGTATTGTAGCCTGATCAATATTATTAATTATTACTATTTTAAATTCACTATAAAGTGGAGATTCAAGAGAATTATTAATAATATCTGTTACATCTAAAGTATTAAAAATAGTTTGTCGAGGATATTTTACCAAATCGGGATTGGTTTCACTTTTATTCATTAAGCAAGGCTTACATATTCCACATAAATTGTTATTTTTACAAAGAATGATTTCTGAAAATGTTTTAGCAACAAACTGGTTATAAAAAGAATCTGGAGATATTATTAAATTTGCATGGGAAAGGTTATTTAAACAAAAAACACTATTTAAATAATTTATTATTAAATTTTTGTTATTGTCAGCAAATTCCATTATTTATTATTTTATCATAAACAAAATTGAAAACAAAATGTTTAAGTCTTTAATTGATTTCTGGTAATTATAGATATTTAAAGATAATTTTATAAAAAAATATACAATATTTTACAAAATTAATAAAAATTCTTTACAAAAATGCTTTGATATTTAAAAAAAATTATGTAAGATATAACTTGACAAAAAAAACAAAGGAGAAATATATGTGTAAAAGTGCTTTATTATTTACAAAAAAAGATTATTCATTAAGCGAGGCCATAAAAATCATATGTCGAGAAAAAAGAGTTAACTTATCTTATTGTTTAACATTTCCTGAATTGCTTAATAATATAATTAACTCAAATCCAGAAATAGTTTTTTATGATATGGAAAATGTTAAATTTTCTTATGAACTATATAAGGAATTTGCTGATTCTAAAATATTTTATTTACCACGAATAGTTTTATTAACAAATAATCCAGAAAGTTTAAATATAGTTGACAGCAATATTGCAATAGTGGATAGAAAAAATTTTACAGATAAATTATTTAATGAGATATCAAGTGTAACTGAAAAACAAATAAAAAAATTAGCACAAGATAAAATTAATGAAATCAAAATAAAAACAACAAAAATCTTAGCAGAATTAGGAATAACAACAAAATATATAGGATATGAGTATATTAGAGAATTGGTGGTGCAAGTTGCAGAGGATAAAAGGTTGGTGCAATCCTTCAATAAAAAGTTATATCCCAAACTAGCAATGAAGTATAACACACCAATAAATAATGTTGAAAGAAATATTAGAAACGCAATAAATGTTGCTAGTTTAAGAAGTAAAAATAAAATGTTATTTGACGAAATAAGCGGAAGAACTTCTTTAACGGGCGCCAATCCAATTCCAAGCAATAAACAATTTATAACATGGATTGTTGATAAAGTATCTTAATAATTTATGAAATTTTATAAATTTTTCCTGGCATTGTTGATGCAATGTCAATTTTTATGTCTTTTCCTTCAATTATTCCATTTTTATTTAAAATTGATACAACAGTATCAAAAGCTAAACTTGGTGAATTATTTTCTTTGGATAAGTGTGATAAAACAATTTGTTTTGTTCCAAATTTCGTTAATTTTAATATGGCATCAGCACTTGCAAAATTTGATAAATGTCCTTTGGATGACAAGATTCGCTGTTTTAAACTCGCTGGATAGTGCAAATTATTGTTAAGCATTTTTATATCATGATTGGATTCTAAATAAACTAGTTGACTTCCATATATGTTTTGCAAGATATTATCACTTATGAACCCTAAATCAGTACAAAATGAAACAATTTTAGAATCAGAAACTATTTTAAAACCCACACAACAAACAGAGTCGTGAGGTATTTTGAATGCATTAATAGTAATATCTTTAATATTAAATGGAGAGGCTGTAAAAGTGTGGAATTGAGTTAAAATTATTTTATTTAATTTTTTAGACAATATATTTAATTCGTCAACATGACAATAAATCTTAGTATTAAATTTGCTTGCAAAAACATTAATTCCTTTAATGTGATCAATGTGCTCATGGGTAACTAAAATAGCATCAATGTCTTTGCCGTTAACATTTAATAACGATAGTCTTAATTCAATATCTTTACATGATAAACCAGCATCCACTAAAATCTTACAATTATTAGTTTCAACATATGTTAAGTTTCCATCGCTTCCCGATGATAAATTTACAACTCTCATGAAAATAATATAACAAAATAATACAATAAAATCAATAAAAAAAACTCGAATATTTCGAGTTTTTATTTGCTCATTTTTGCAACTTCTTCTGCTAAATTATCAACTCTTTTTTCTAAGCCTTCACCCATTTCATATCTAACAAATCTTCTAATTGAAATTTTTTCTCCGATTGATAAAATAGCTTCGTTAACAACTTGTGTAATAGTTTTTGAGCTATCTTTAACAAAGTCTTGATCCATAAGGCAAACATCTTTGTAATATTTTTTTATTCTCCCTTCAACCATTTTTTCAATAACAGCAGCTGGTTTTCCTTCATTTAAAGCTTGAGCTTTTAAAATTTCTTTTTCACTTTCTAAAGCTTCATTAGGAACTTCTGATTCATTTACATATAAAGGTTTAGCAGCAGCAATTTGCATAGCAATATCTTTTACTAAGTTTTGAAAAGCATCACTTTTAGCAACGAAATCAGTTTCACAATTAATTTCAACTAAAACGCCAATTTTTCCTCCCATATGAATGTATGATCCAACAACACCTTCCGCAGCGATACGATCAGCTTTTTTTGCAGCGGCAGCAATGCCTTTTTCTCTCAAATATTTAATAGCTTCATCAAAATTACCGTTAGTTTCTGTTAAAGCTTTTTTACAATCCATCATTCCAGCTCCTGTTGTAGCTCTTAATTTAGAAACATCTTGTGCAGTAAACATTTTATCCTCCTATTGATATTTATTAATCTTTGTTTTCATTATTAACTGTATCAGATTTTATTTCTTCTGTTTCATTCACATTTTGTGAATCTTTATTTCCAGTGTTTTTATTTTCGTTTATTTTCTTTGATTTTGATTTTTTATTATGAGTTTTTTCTTCTTCAGAACAATCTTCAGCATCTTCAACAGTTGGTTTTACTTCTGAAAGCGCTGTTGCCATATCAACAGGTTCATCTTCTTGTTCTTTATCCTTAAAAGAAACTCCTTCCCTTGCTTCGATAACTGCGTCAGCAATTGCAGAAGCAATTAATTTAACAGAACGAATCGCATCATCATTACCTGGTATTACATAATCTATTCCAGATGGGTCGCAATTTGTGTCAACCAATCCAACCAAAGGTATATTAAGTTTTAACGCTTCTTTAACACAAATATGTTCTTTTGTAGGATCAACAACAAAAATAACTCCAGGCATTTCTCTCATTTCCTTAATACCACCTAAAGTGTTTTCCAATTTATCTCTTTCAATTTTTAAAAGAGAAACTTCTTTTTTTGGCAATAAATCAAATTCACCAACTTTTTCCATTTGGTTTAATTTGTTTAGTCTTTCAATTCTTGTTCTGATCGTTTTGAAATTAGTTAAACATCCTCCTAACCATCTTGAATTGACATAGAACATACCACATCTCTCTGCTTCTTCTTTTATTGCTTCCGAAGCTTGTTTTTTTGTTCCAACAAACAAAACATTTTTTCCTGAAGCAACAACATCTCTAACAAACAAATAAGCTTTGTCTATGAGATCTGAAGTCTGTTCTAAATTTAGAATGTGGATATCATTTCTTGCTGTAAAAATATATTTTTTCATTTTAGGATTCCATTTCCTTGTTTGATGTCCGAAATGAACTCCAGCTTCTAATAATTGTTTCATTGAAATAACAGACATTTATTTTTTCCTCCTTGTTTTTAGTCTTCCTCTAGTCTTCTTAACTCCACACGCAACCCAAAAATTAATAAAAATTAATGGGCAACGGCGTATGAATAGATCTAGAGTGTTTATTTGTCAATGACGACTTGGAAAATATAGCACAAAATAAATTAAAAAGCAAGCAAAATTAATAATTAAGTACAAAAGCTTAATATACAATTACAAATTAGTAAAAATAAAAAAAATATTTGCAAAAAATATAAAAGTGTGATAAAAGATAAATATGGAGAGGTGTCAGAGTGGTCTAATGTGCACGCTTGGAAAGCGTGTGAGATGAAAGTCTCCGCAGGTTCAAATCCTGTCCTCTCCGCCATTAAATAATAAGGAAAGAAAATGAAATGTTTGAATAATTCAGATGAATTATTTTTTATAAAAAGTTTGGTAAATTAACTCAACCTTTTTTGAAAAAAGAATATATATACGAAAAAATAATGGTAGATATAAATAATAAACGCGAAAATAAAAATAGCGTATATTTTTTAGTGAGTTGATGCTTTTGGATTCATAGTGAATTTAAATATTTTCATGAATAAAATATACAAAAATTAAAATTTGCGAATTGCAAAAGAAATTTGGGAAAGTAAAAAAGCGAGTGGGTGCACTGATTATGCTTTGCTATTTGCAACTTTTGCAAAAACATTAAATATACCAACAACGTTTTTACATATAGCAGAATTTGAATGGATAGCAAATTTAAAAATTGTAAAATTTAAAAAACACATGCGCCATATTTTTGGCAAAGTTTTTTTATAAAAAATGGATTATAATTATTACAAATTGAAAAAAATAAAGAAATATATGATTGTGAAAATCAAATTATTGTATAAGGTGAAGGAAAATTTTTTTCATTATTTAAGATGTCTTGATTTAAGCCAAAGACATGATGTGAAAATTCATAATTTGATAATTTATAAAATAAATTTTAAAGTTTAATAAATAGATCGAGTGTATCTAATTTTTTATAAAATTAAATTAACTATTTTGAAAAATAAAAATTAATTTGCTTAAAATTAATAAAAAAATGTTAAAAAATATTTTCGTTAATACAACAAAATTCTCCATGATCATTCTATAAAGAATAAAAAATTAGTATTTTATAATTGGTAATCTTTAAATTTTTTGTTATAAATAAATAAAGGAGATTGATTATGAATAATGAAAATAACAAAATGCCTCTTATAGGTGATATCGCGCCTAGTTTTGAGGCTATAACAACACAGGGAATAATAAGTTTTCCAAAGGACTTTTCGGGCAAATGGGTTATATTGTTTTCGCATCCAGCAGATTTTACTCCTGTTTGCACAACTGAATTCATGACTTTTGGTTCTATGATTGATGAGTTTAAAAATTTAAACACAGAATTAGTTGGGCTTTCAGTTGATTCATTGTATTCTCACATAGCCTGGTTAAGAAAAATACAAGAATTACAATGGAAAGATAAAAAAAATATAAATGTTACTTTCCCATTAATTGAAGATATAAAAATGGAAGTTGCAAAAGCATATGGAATGATTCAACCAGGACAATCAACAACTCAGGCAGTTAGAGCTGTTTTTATAATTGATCCAAATGGAATAATTAGAACAATATTATATTATCCATTGTCAACAGGAAGAAATTTTCAGGAAATTAAAAGAATAATTTTAGCTTTACAAAAAGCAGATAAAGACGGTGTGGCAACACCTGCTGATTGGGAACCAGGAGACGATGTTATTGTTCCAACGGCGGGAAGTTGTGGGGTTGCAAAAGAACGAATGGAAAATCAAGACGAAAATACTTATTGCTTAGATTGGTTTATGTGTTTTAAAAAAGAAAGTAAATTTTAAATTTTATCTTATTTATCAAATTATTTCTTAAAAAATTTATTATAAAAAAAATTTGTATTAAGTTTAAAATTATGGTATATATATCATATAGTGTATTTGGGAGGAAAAATAGATGTCACCTTTATTGATTGGAATATTGATAGTACTAGGAATATTATTTATATTTGCTATAGTTGTTAAGTTTATAAAATGGAATGCAAATAGAATGACAACATGGTTTAGTATAAAAAAGCTTGAAATAGATAAGCCGATGAAAGAATATGCTGAATTGTTGTTAGATGAAAAAGGATTGGTTGATGTTAAAGTTAAAAATATTGGATTTTTTGCATCTATATTTATCGGGAACACATATAGCTTAAAAAAGAAAGAAATTCGACTAGCATGGTTTGTTGCAAGGCATCCTTCTGTAACCACTTTAGCGCAGGTTTGTAGATTGGTTTCAATAGCAAAAATGCATAGTGAAGGAGTAAAAGGCTTAAAAGCTATAGAACTTAATAGATGGTTAAATTGGTTACCAATTTTATTTATACCTTTAGTTTTAATTGGATTGATTATTGACTTACTGGGTGGTGGAATAGGATTATATACAATAATTTTTAGTGGAATTGGTTTAGTTATAGCTATATTTTCATTGACTTTATCGTTAATTGCTATGAAAAAAGAAAGAAGAGCATATGATATGGGATATAAAATCATTAGCGAAATGGCAATTTTAAATGAACAAGAAGAAAATAAAATTAAGAAATTATTTTCAGCTTGGAAGAAGTTGGTTGTTATAAACACATTTGCAAATTTATTTCAGGCAATATTTTTCATACTAAACTTAATATTTGCTATATTTAGAATTGGTAGGAGATAAAATGGAAGAAAAAAATTTTTTGCAAAAAGGGACTAAATCATTTTCAGTTTTCACATCTGTTTTAATTGGTTTAGCATTGATAGTTTTAGTAGTTATAGGACTTATGGGAGGAAATTTTCTTTCATTTTCAGTCATTGGTTCAAGTGTTGTTGTTTTTGTTGTAAGTATTTTTATGGGTGCAATACAAATCAAAGTATTTAACAATTATAAATCTCAAAAAAAGTATTTATGTGCAGACGGTATTTTTTATATTTGTTTAACAACTTTAGTTGCAATAAGTGCATTAATATTTGTTTTAGTACCTAATGCGCAAGTTGATATTAGAAATTTTATATTTGTTTTTGCTTTGGCTTTTGCTATTTGGAAAATAATTACAGCAATTTTTGGTTTTAAATATAAATATTATAATGCATTTGCAGAATTAATTATAGCAACCTTTTGGTTAATAAGTGGAATTGGAGTTTTATTATCAGCGATACAATCAACAGTCGAAGTTGGTTGGTATTTAATGTGTATTTCTAATTATCTATTAGGGGCGGCGACTATTTTTTATATTTTATATTCATATGTATTTAAAACACCTGATTATTTAATAACAGATGAAGCTTTAAAAATTTTAGAAAAAGA
Source organism: uncultured Clostridia bacterium (assembly GCA_944381245.1). Classification (GTDB taxonomy): domain Bacteria; phylum Bacillota; class Clostridia; order Christensenellales; family UBA1242; genus UMGS687. Next base: position 14,069 of record CALWKK010000007.1, on the reverse strand, counting down.
AGAAAATGAAAGACAGCAGAGATTAAACAGATTTAATAACAGAGTAGTTGTCACAACAAATGAAAGCACAAAAAAAGAAACAGACTTAGATTTAGAACAAAAACTAAACAAATTGAAAGACTTAAAAGATAAAGGGTTCATTGATGAAAGTGAATATGAAAAAAGAAAATCTAAGTTATTAGATCAAGAAATATAAAAAAAACATCAATATGATGTTTTTTTTTTCACACAAAATTTTACAATAATTATTTTAATTCAACTGTTGCGCCAGCTTCTTTAAGTTTTGCTTCCATATCTTTAGCATCATTAGCTGGAACATTTTCTTTAAGAACTGATGGTGCATTGTCAACCAAAGCTTTTGCTTCTGAAAGTCCGAGCCCTGTTATTTCTCTAACAACTTTAATAACTGCAATTTTATTTGCTCCTGATTCTTTTAATGATACAGTAAAATCTGTTTTTTCTTCAGCTGCTGCTGTAGCAGGAGCTGCTCCTGCGCTAACAGCAAAAGTTGCAGCTGCGCTAACTCCAAATTCTTCTTCTAATTTTTTTACAAGATCGTTTAATTCTACTACTGTTAAAGATTTAATATCTTCAATAAATTTATTTAAATCTGCCATTTTTCATCTCCTAATAAATAATTTTTTTTATGCTTGTTTTTTTGAAATTTCATTAATTGCAACAGCCAAAGAACGCATAGGATTTTGGAAAATGAATAATAACTTTCCAATAAGTTCTTCTTTTGAAGGAATTGTTGCAAGTGTTTTAATTTCGTTAGCTGAAATCACATCTTTGTTTAATATTCCGCATTTAATATTTAATTTTTTTGTTTCGTTATTAAATTTACATACTATTTTCGAAACAGAAATTTCATCATCATATCCAAATGCAAATGCGCTAGTTCCTTGCAATTCGTTTTCTAAATTAGGAAGGCCTAATTCATTTAATGCACGCAGAACAAGTTTATTTTTGTAAACTTTATAATCACAACCGGCATTTCTAAACGAATTTCTTAATTCTGTGTCTTCAGAAACAGTTATTCCATTGTAATCAACTAAAATAACAATTTTTGATTTAGATAGCTTATCTTTGATTTCGCTAACAAGTTGCTTTTTAGCTTCTAAATTTGCGCTCACTATTAATCTCCTTTTAATAAATTTTGTGTGATAAAATAAATAAACCTCATGGCCCGAAAAGCACAAAGAGGTTGTATTCTTATACTCTTTAACCTCGGCAAGCACTTAAAGTTTACGGATTTTCCACTTGCTATCTTCGGACATTAAGCAAATTTATTTCTTATAAAATACCACAGCTAAATACTTTTGTCAAGAAAAAATAAAAGTTTTTTGTTGACATAATAAACTATATTATATAAAATATTTATGGAGATTTAAAATGGGTATTTTTGATAAAATTTTGAAAGCTATTGGTTTTGAGGAAAGATCTGACAATATTGATCAAGATGAAATTAAAGAATTTGAAGAAAAAATTGAAATTCCAAACGCAAAATTCAATTTAAAAGAAAAAAAATCAGAAATTCAAACATATTATCCTCAAAGTCAAGAAGATATTGAAGAAATAATTAAATATTATTTAAGTGGAGAAAATATCAAAGTTGATTTAAAAAATTTTAATGAAAGTGATATTAATCACATTTCAGATTTTTTATATGGTGTTACTTTTGCAACTAATGGTGAAATTTCTAAAGATAATGACGAAATTTATATTCTGAGGCACTAATAATGGCGAATAAAAGGCAAAAAAATATATCTTTATTAATTTTTACAATAGTTGTATTGTTATCTTTAATTTTAGATTTAATAACAAAGCACTATACGGTTGGAATTAATTCAGAATTTATAAAAAATTTTATCAAATTTTATTACACAGAAAACACTGGTGGAGCATGGAGCATATTTTCCAATAGTACATTATTTTTAACAATTTTTTCAGCAACGGCAAGTATTTTATTAATAATATTTTTATATTTAAGTAAGAATAATAGTAAATCATTTCATATAGCTATTGGTTTTATTATTGGTGGAGCTTTAGGAAATTTATTCGATCGTATTTGTTTTGGTTATGTAAGAGATTTTATTAAATTAGAGTTTATTAATTTCCCTATATTTAATTTGGCTGATTCATTTTTGACAGTAGGAATAGTTTTGTTATGTGTGTATTATTTTATTGAATTATTAAAGGACTTAAAAAAAAAGAAAGAAATAGGTGATTAATGCAAATAAAAATTAATGAAAATAAAAACCAAAGATTAGATATATTTTTAAATGAAATGTATCCAGATTATTCAAGAGCTTTTATACAAAATAAAATAAGAAATAAAGAAATAACATTATTTCGTAATTTAAAGCAAATAAATAAGCCTGGCGAGTTAATTAAAAGTGGTGATATTATTGATATAAATTTTGAAGAGCCAAAGAAAATAAGTGCAAAGTCAGAGCAAGTTGAATTTGAAATAGTATATCAAGATAGTGATATTGCAGTTATAAATAAACCTCAAGGAGTTGTTGTTCATCCGTGTTCAACATGTTTAAGTGGCACATTGGTTAATGGATTGTTAAATAAAATTAAAGATTTAAGTGGAATTAACGGTGCGTTAAGACCTGGTATAGTACACAGAATAGATAAAAATACCTGTGGCTTGTTAATTATTGCTAAAAATGATTTTGCGCATATTAATTTAGCAAAACAAATAAGTGAAAAAACGTGCGCAAGAAAATATTTGGCTTTAGTTCAAGGAACAATTAAGCCAGACATTGGTATTGTTGAAACAAAACTTGCAAGAGACAAAAAGGATAGAAAAAAAATGAAAGCGTATGATATGAATGAAAATATAGCTAATGCCAAAATTGCAATAACTGAATATAAAACGATTGAATTTTTTAAAGATTTTTCCTTAGTGGAATTTAGTTTAAAAACAGGACGAACTCATCAAATAAGAGCTCACGCAAAGTTTTTAAATCATCCAATAGTTGGAGATGAAACTTATGGTGGGTTGAAAAAGTTTGGATTAATAGGGCAGTTTTTATGTGCATATCAAATAAAATTTATTCATCCTAGAACAAAAAAAGAGATGAAATTTCAAATTGAATTGCCAGAAAAATTTTTAAAGATTTTACAAAATTTAAAAAAATAAAAAAAAATACTACAATTTTATTTTATTTAAAAAAAATTAAAAAAAATACATATTGACAAGTTTTAATTTGTATTATAGACTATAGCTATAGATGGAGATGTTTATGAATATAAAATATAAAGTTTTTAGAGTAAATGGATACTGGGGAATACAAAATCAATATGGTGGATGGGTCGTTCCTCCAATGTATCCAACAATGAACGCATTAACAAAGGATCCTTTTTTTAAAAAAGAAAATGAAAAAAACAATTTGCAAAACTTTGAAAATCACGATAATCAAAAATAAATATTGAAAAAAGATTTATTGCAAAATAAATTTTTTTATTGTATAATTTAAATTATGTTATATTATTTGTTGCAATATAAAATACCTGCGTATGAAATGCTAATGTTAGTATTAGCATATTTTCTTGCAATAATTTTTGCGCTTATGATGCATGAGTTAGCTCATGGGTACGTCGCTTATAAATGTGGGGATAAAACAGCAAAAGATGAGGGGAGAATTTCATTAAATCCATTTAAGCATTTGGATTTGATTGGAAGTTTATCATTTTTATTTATTGGATTTGGTTGGGCAAAACCAGTACCTATTAATCCTTTAAATTTTAGAAACTATAAAAAATCTATGGCGCTAGTTTCAATTGCTGGGGTGGGGGTGAATTTAATTATAGCTTTTTTTGCCGTACCTTTATATAAACTTTGTATAATGTTACCTTTAAATAATATGTTATATATATTTTTAATGTATTTGACAATGTTTTTAGTGGTAATAAATATATCATTAGCAATATTTAATTTATTGCCTATTTATCCATTAGATGGATTTAATTTTATTAACACATTTTTAAAATATAATAATAAATTTTCAAATTTTATGTATAAATATGGAAGTATAGTTTTGCTCGTATTAATAATTTCCGGAGCATTTGGCTTGATTTTTAATTATGTTGCTGAAGGGCTATTATATGTGTTTATGATGTTTTGGGGGTTAATATTTTAATGGAACAAGAATTTATTTTTAATAATGAAAATATTGAATATGATAATTACAGAGTGCAATTAGAAAATTTTGAAGGACCACTTGATTTATTATTGCATTTAATAAAAGAATCCAAAATGGATATTGCTGACGTTAAATTATCTGAAATTACTGAGCAGTATTTAAAATATTTAGATTACTTAGATAGTGTAGATATGGAAAAAGCGAGCGAATTTATAGAAATGGCAGCAACATTATTAGAGATAAAAAGTAAGAAGTTGTTACCAAGGCTAGAAGAAGCTGAATCTGAAGTTGAAGATACAGAAAAAATTTTATTAAGACAAATTGAAGAATATAAAATTTTTAAAGAGGCTAGCGAAAAATTAAAAATTAAGGAAAATGTGGACAGATTTTATAAAGAACCAGAACCAACAGCTAATAAATATAAAATAATTTTAAAAGACATGGTTTTAGATAATTTATTAGATGCATTCACCCAATTTTTGCATAAGGCTAGAATTGAAAGCAAAGCTGTTGAACCCAAAAATATTACAAAAGACAGATTTACAGTTGCTGAAAAGATTTCAGCCATTAAAGATGCAATATTAGTAAAAGAACAGGTGTTTTTCACAGATTTATTAGATGAAGATATAACTAAAAGTGAAATAATCAATGTTTTTTTGGCTATTTTAGAACTATTAAAGCTACAAATAATTTCTATATCACAAAATGAAATATTTGATGAAATAGTAATAAAAAAGTATAATGACAACAATTAATAAAAGGAGAACAATATGGACGAGATCAGTATTGAGAATAAATTACCTGAAATAATTCTTAGTATTTTGTTTGTTGCAGGAGAAGGAGTTGATACTAGATATATTAGTGAAAAATTAGAAATAGATGAAAAAAAAGTAAAAAAAGCAGTTGATATTTTAGAAAATAATTATTCTAAAGATAATGGTATACATATAATAAAATATAATAACAAAATTCAACTATCATCTAATCCAAAATATGTAGAGTATGTATCAACAGTTTTAAATCCAATAAGAGAAAGAGCATTAACTAAAGCTACCCTTGAGACCTTGGCAATTATTGCATACAAACAACCTATAACAAGATTAGAGGTTGAGCAAGTAAGAGGAGTAAACAGTGATTATACTGTACAAACTTTAATAGATCATAACTTGATTGAAGTTGTTGGAAAAAAAGATGCAGTTGGAAAACCGTTGCTTTTTGGGACCACAGACGAATTTTTAAAAAGATTTGGGCTTAAAAGTTTAGAAGAATTACCAGACAATGATGCTTTGATGGAGAGAATAAAAACCATATATAACTTAAATGATGAATCTGAAAATCTATTTAATAATTACGAAATAAAAGAAAGTGGAGAAAAATTTGAAAAAAGAGAAAATAGAGAAGAATTAAAATTGGATGAAATTGATTCAAAAATAAAAAAAGCTTTAGAAAATATTAATGTTAAAATTCCAGAAAAAGAAGATATTCCGGAATTCTTAGCAGGAGAAAATATAGATGTTGTAGTATAAAAAAAATCTAGCTAATTAGATTTTTTTTATTTTTTCATAAATACTATAGCGGTTAAAGAAGGCCCCGTGTGAGAACAAATAACCGGACCAACGGGTCCAATAATAATATTGACAATTCCTAAGCGTTCTTCAATCATTTTTCTTAATTCTTCTGCATGTGTATTATCTCCAGCATAGGCAAGAAAAATTGGGATTGGAGATTCTTTATCATAAAATTTTAAAAAATTATCAAATAGACTTTTAACAGCTTTTTTTGATCCCATAACTTTTTCAACAACTTGAAGTTTTCCTTCTTTATCAAACTTTAATATAGGGCGCAATTGCATTACTTTTGCCATTACTGCTTGAGGTCCACTTATCCTACCACCTCTTTTCAATGTTTCCAAATCACTTAAAAAAAATCTAACATCAAGTTTATCTTTTGCTTTATTTAAAAGATCAAGAGTTTCTAAAGCAGATAATCCTTGATTTCTTAAAATTGTTGCATAAGCTAATAAAGCGTTTTGTCCTTGTGTTGCAGAATGACTATCAAAAATATAGAGTTTATTTTTAGATATTGAATTTATTTCATTAGCAACACTTTGACATACATCATATGTACCACTTATTCCTGATGATAAACAAACATGTAAAACATCTTTATCTTCTCTTTTCAATATTTTTTGAATATATTCTTTAAATTGAAATGGATTTAATCCTGTTGTAGAAAACTGTTTGCCTTTTTTCATTTCATCATAAAAAAACTTATATTCTTCACCCGAATCAAAATTATCTTCATAAACTTCACCTTCAAAAATATAAGACATTTTTATAAATTCTATCTTGTTTTTCTTTAAATTTGATTTTAAATCATCACAACAAGTATCTGTTGATAAAATAAAATTTTCCATATTACCTCTTGCTATAAATAATAACAAAATAAAATGATAAATCAAAATAATTCATGGTTAAAAAATAAATATATGTCAAAAATTATTTTAAGGAGGTATTTATGAAAAATTTTGAAGAGTCACAGACAAAAATAAATTTAGCAAGAGCTTTTGCAGGAGAATGTCAAGATGGTGCCAGGTATCAATTTTTGGCTCAAGAAGCTAAAACAAAAAATTTAAATTATATTAAAGATTTGTTAAAAACACTCGCAAAAAACGAAATGAGTCATGCAAAAATATTTTATGATTTTTTAATAAAGTATGGTAAATCAGAAAAGAATATTGATATTCAAGCTGGATATCCGATAACAACTTATAGTCTTGATCCAGGCCTAAAATTTGCATCAGATGCAGAGTTTTCTCAATTTGACAGTATTTATCCAGCATTTGCACGAATTGCAAGAGATGAGGGCTACGATGAAGTGGCAGATCAATTTTTAAGAATTGCAACAGTTGAAGACTGTCATAATAAACAATTAAAAATTATTTATGAAAAATTAAAAAATAATAAGTTGTATAAAGAAAAAAATCCAATAAAATGGAAATGCTCGAAATGTGGGTATGAAGAAACTTCAAAACAACCAGATACTATTTGCCCATTATGTAAATATGATATAGGTTATTATATGATTAATTTAGAAGAATAAAATAAAAAAAACTTTATTGCTAATAAAGTTTTTTTATGAATTAATAACTTTTGCTTGTTATAAAAATTTTTTTTTTGTAAAATAAATAGAGGTGTAAATGGGGAAATTTGAAATTTTGAAACTGGATAATAAAAAAAGTTATACACTTTTTTCAAAAAAATCATTTAAAAAAATATTAAATCTTGACAACGAATTGCCACAATATGAATTTATCCCTATTTGCAAGAAGAAAGTGCAAGAGATATTTTATGATTCTGAAAATAATTTATTAAAAAGTGCTGGAATTATTTTAAGCAAAGTAATTGATATTAACAAAGCATACTTTAAAATCGAAAGAGAAGATTATTTAATTGGAAAAAAGCTTGTTAATGAAAAAAAAGTTTATATTCATTCCATAGGAATTAATGATACTATATTAGACCATTCAATGTTTTTAATTGAAGGTATAACATCAATGTTTTCAACAAAATTTAATATTGATTTTGAAAATATATTAAAAATGGTTTTCCCAAATTTAATTATAGAGAATAAAATTGAAGAATATAAAATTTTAAGTGGGAAAGGCTTCAAGGCGCAAATGAATTTTGAGCAAGTAAAATTTAATAATTATAGTACTAAAATAAAAAAAACAATAGAGATGCTAACAATTCAACAATTATCAACAGATTTGCATGACGACGAATTTAGAAAATTTGTGTCGGAATTAGAAAAAGATTGCAAAGAAATAATACCAACAGAAGAAAGCAAATACAAAATTGCTTTGAGAATAACTCAAAAACAAATATAATAACGAAGAAGGAAGGGAAGAGAATGATAAAAATTATAGTTGATTCGACATGCTGTCCAAATAATGAATATGTAAAAGAAAACAACATTTTTGTTAATCCATTAAGAGTGCATTTTGAAGACGAAGAATTTATAGAAAATTACTCAATATATGATGAAATATATGAAAAAATGGCAACAAGTGATGAAATTCCTAAAACAAGTCAAACATAATTAGAAAGTTACATAAAAATATATAATGAAATAATAGATGAAGGTGATGAGGGGTTGGTATTAACTCTTTCTGAAACATTAAGTGGAACATACAATTGCGCATGCTTAGCTAAACAAAATTGCAAATCTCCAAATAAAATAACAGTTTTTGACACACAATCAATAGGGCAAACATCAATAGGTTATGTATATGAAACTGTTGAGATGATTAAACAGGGTAAAACGGTTAAAGAAATAATAGCTTATTTAGAAAAATTAAGAAAAAATAGTGCTATAACTTTCATACCTGAAACATTGGAAAATTTAAAAAAAAATGGACGCATAGGTAATATTAAAGCAGCTGTCGCATCAATATTAAAAATAAAACCAATAATTTTGTTTAAAGAGGGAGTGCTTTCTGATAAAAAATCAATAGGTATGAATAAAGCAATATTAGACATGATGAAACAAGTTCCAAATAAAGTTAAACATCTTTTTGTTATCAAAGCTGGGAAACCTGATTATTTTGAATCCTTTAAAGAAAAAGTTTTTGAGTTTTTCAAGGGGATCAAAATAAATGAAGGAACAGTTTCTCCAGTTGTTGGGGCACATGTAGGCCCATCGATTGGATTAGCGTGGGTTGCAGAATAAATAAAAAAAGTTGTAAGACTTTTTTTTTATAAATATAAATTAAAGTAATTCATCATCTATTATAATTTTGTTGGGTTGATATAATAAGCAGACAAGAGATAGAATTAATAAAAGAGTTGCAAAAATTATATAATATAAATTCATTCTAATAAAAAAACTTGATATTATTAATATAAATGAGCATAAAAGATAGTTTTTTGCTTTAGATTTATTAATTGCTTTTTTAAAAAAATCTTTTAAATTTTGTTTATTATTTAATTTAACTTCTTTTAAATTTTCAGGAAAGTAATTATTTTTCTTTATTAATTTTATAAAAGTTTGTTTGTAATCTAACACTATGATATCAGTTTCTTCAAAAGAGTTTATAATTTTGTTTATTTCTTGATTATATTTATAACAACAAATGATTATTTTGCTTGGATTATGTTTTTTTAGTTTATTATATAAGATAATTAAATCTTGTGAAGAAAAAATATTATAAGAGAAGTAAGGGTATAAAATTATTAAACTGTTTTGCTTTTGAATTTGATCTTCATTTTTTTTGTCAAATATTAAATAGTTTGCTTGTTTTTTTACAGAATATTTAATGGAGCATAGTTTGTAAAAATATGAAAGACATTTGTCTGGATTAAATATAAAATTATAAGCTATCTTTTCTGATAGGGACTCTTCATCTTTTTTAATTTTAAATTTTGCATTTTTTGTTTTCAAATACATATAAATTAATAAATCTATAGCTAACGTAAGAGCCGAAGCATAAATTAAAGACAAAGTTAAATTTTTAATAAAATATCTTGCCCAAATAAAACAAATTAAAAAAATTATAGAAATTCTTAAAAATATATTAATAATTTTTAACATATTTAATTATTGACAATATAATTTATACTATAACCTTTTTACATAATAAATTATTTGACAATCAAACGGTTTTTTTATAATATATTTATATGAGCAGAGAAGAAATTAATGAAATTTTAGAGTTATTAAAAGAAAAAAAGGTAAAAAATATTGAAGCTTTTGATTTGACTGGAAAAAGTGAAATTATAAAATATTTAATTATCGGAACAGGCATTAATGAGAAGTTTAATAAAAAAATAGCAAAAGAAATTGAAGAACATTATAATAATTATAAAAGAAATGTACACATAGAAGGTTTTTTTCCTGGGGATTGGATAATAATAGATTTGGGAGAAATTATTGTTGAATTGTTTAGAAATGATTTAAGAGAAAAGTATAATTTGGAAAAGTTATGGGGAGATTCTAAAAACAAATTAAAACAAATAAAAAATTAGTTAACTTGTTATAGTTAACTAATTTTAATTTTAACATTTTCTCCAGTTTTTGAATCTTGATACGTAAGCCAATATCCTAATGCATCTGGTTTGTTGGGATCTAATGGAAGCCATTGAGTCAATCCACTAAATTCTGAAGGCGGTTTTTGAGTGTGTTCTCCTGGTATGCCATAACAAATATAACTTACACAGTCATCTTCATACAACAATCCTATAACAAAATAATTCCCGTCATCTTCATAATCTATCTTAATCCATTTGCTATTAGGTATAATTTCATTTAAAAAAGTTTCTTCAGGATATTTTTCAAACAAAATTTCAATTTGTTCTTTTATTTCATCATAAAATGTAGTCTCATTGTTTATATCAGACATATTTGTTAAAACTTTTTTTTGAATGTTACCTTCTTGAGGATTTTTATTTGTTTGATTATTTATTCCATTAATTGAACTATCATAAAAAGCATTTCTATATTCACAATTACTACATTTATTGCATTGGCATAAACTTTCGTTAATTGTATTTTCAATTTCTTCTTTTTCAGAATCATCATAATCAATTTTGCTTTCATCAAGTCTTTCTTTAACTTCATTTATTTTTAAATCAGGCATATCTAATAAATCGAAGTTGTCAACTAATGCAGATGGAATATTGTTTAATTCTTTTAATGCCGTTGATCCAACTAATAATGGTTTTGCTTCACCATTTTTTATATTTACAAGAGCGCAAGTGAAATCAGAAATTTTAACGGAATCATCCATGATAAAAGTATAAATATCTCTACCATTGTTATTTAGCGCGTATTTATAAACTTTTTTATCAAATAAAAAAGCTAAAGTTAGAATCCCGGCAGGAATTTCTTTAAAATTATAAAGTCTTATAAATCCTTGAATGCCATCAGAACTTTGTTCCAAATTTAAAACTGCTTTTTCACTTGATTGATTTATAGATGTAAGTATTAATGTTTTGTCCTTCATTATTATCTCCTATTATTTGTATTATATATGACAACAATAATATCTTTGTACACGAAAAAAAGCGAAAAAATTCGCTTTATAAATGTATTTTGTTTAATTCTGTCAAATAATCGGATAATAAGACAAATTGCTCAATTGAAATGTTTTCGGCTCTGATATTTTCATTTAAACTTAAAATTTTTAATGATTGTTTTATTGCATTTTTATCGTGAATTAATTTTTCTAAATTATTAACAAGCGTTTTGCGTCGTGATGAAAAAGCAGTTTTAACTAACATTTTAAAAAATTCATCGTTTTTAGGAAGTTTTTTTTGATAATTGGGAGTTATTTGTATTAAAGCTGAATCGACTTTAGGAGAAGGGTGAAACATATTTTTACTAACTGTTCTTAAATATTTAACGTCAGCCCTGTAGTTAATCATAATTGTAGAAATTCCATATTGCTTTGAATTTTCTTTTGCGACAAATCTTTCGGCTACTTCTTTTTGCACCATAAAAGTCATGTTCTTAACTTTGTTACTTTCTTCTAAAAATTTGAATATAATAGGACTAGTAATATAATAAGGTAAATTTGCAACAATAACAAAATCATTTTTAAATTGATTTTCAATATCTTTTGTTGATTCTTTAAGAATATCTTTTATAACTATTTTTAAATTGTTATATTGATTTTCTAAATCTTTTAAATGTTCAGTTAATTTTTTATCTATTTCATAACTTAAAACAAATTTACAATTTTGTGCAATTTTTTTTGTTAAATTGCCACACCCGGCTCCAATTTCTAAAACATTATCTTCTTTTGTAATGTTTGATAGTTTAATAATGTCTGATAAAAGATCTTCGTCATAAATAAAATTTTGACCAAATTCTTTTTTGAATTTAAAATTTTCCATTGTGTAACCTTTTAAAAATTGAAAATACGTTTTTTGATGTTGTATCTTCAACTGTTTCTAATGATGTTGAAAAAATATTGGCGATTTTATTTGCTATATATAAAATATTTTTGGGCTCATTGACACTGCCACGGTAAGGATCGGGGGCAAGGTATGGTGAATCTGTTTCTAAAACGATTTTATCTAAGCCAATGAGAGGAAGTATTGCTGGTAAAGATTTTGCATTTTTGAATGTTACAACACCACCAATGGATAAGTATAATCCTAAATTGATTATTCTTTGCGCAGTTTCAATACTTCCATTAAAGCAATGCACAACACCTGAATTGTTTAATAGATTTTTATTATCTTCTAAAATTTTTAAAGTTTCGCCCGTAGCATCTCGCATATGAATAATAATAGGCAAATCAAGCATATTTGCAAGTTTAATCTGTTTAATGAAAACTTCTTTTTGTTTAAGAATTAAATCTTCTTTTTGTAATTCGTTTAAATTATTTTGTTTTTTTATTTCACTTAATTGAAAATCTAAATCAAAAAAATCCAATCCAATTTCGCCAATAGCAATTACTTTGTTTAAAGATTTAGATTGTAAAATTAAATTTTCCATTTTTTCATCATAATCAAAACAAGAATGCGGATGTAATCCAATTGATGCAAAGACATTTGGTATTCTATTTGCTAAATCTAATGCCAAAAGTGATGTGTCATAATCGCACCCAGAACATACGATTATGCCGACATTATTGTGATTAGCGTCAATAAGAAGTTTTTCAAGTTGATCTTTGTTAAAATATTTTTCATAAATATGTGAGTGTATATCAATAAACATAGAGCTATTATATTATAAAAAAAATTAAAAACAAAAGAATTAAATTAATTTATTGACAATTACGATAAATACATGTAATATAAAAATATTAGTTAGCCAGATGGTCGCATGCCTTTGTGGTGAAGAGCATGAGGAAAGTCCGAGCTCCACAGAACAGGGTGCCGGTTAACTGCCGGCGGAGGCGACTTTAGGGAAAGTGCAACAGAAATAAACCGCCAGAAATGGTAAGGATGGAAAGGGGAGGTAAGAGCTCACCGCACGCTTGGCAACAAGAGTGGCACATGTAAACCCCACCCGGAGCAAGGTTAAAAGAAACGCAAAGATTGTTCGTCTGTTTCTTAATAACACCGCTTGAATGATTTGGCGACAAATTGTCTAGATAGATGACCATCAAAAACAGAACTCGGCTTATAGACTAACTAATAAGGCAAGAAAGTTTAATTTTTCTTGCTTTTTTATTAAAACATAAAACTATTAAGTTGATATTGACAATATATAAAAGATAGGTTATCATAAACAATGAAATCATGGAGTTATAAATGAGAAAAATAAATGGAATTTTAACAGATGTAACAGAGAAAGATTTGGAATTATTAAAATCAAATCCAAAAAAATTTTGGGAAGGGGTAACAAGCATAGGGGAAAGGGCGTTTTGTATATGTATTTCATTAAAGGAAATAACAATTCCAGAATCTGTAACAAGTATAGAAGCTAGTGCATTTAGGGGCTGTGGATTATTACGAAAAATAACAATTCCAGAGTCAGTAACAAGCATAGGAGAAAGAGCGTTTATGGGCTGTAAATCAATAAATGAAATCACAATTCCGGAGTCAGTAACAAGCATAGGAAAAGGTGCGTTTGAATATTGTGAATCATTAAAGGAAATAAAGATTCCAGAATCAGTAACAAGTATAGAAGCTAGTGCATTTAGGGGCTGTGGATTATTACAAAAAATAACAATTCCAGAGTCAGTAACAAGTATAGGAGATAGTGCGTTTTGGGGGTGTGAATCATTAAAGGAAATAAAGATTCCAGAATCAGTAACAAGCATAGAAAAATATGCGTTTTCTTTCTGCACATCATTAAAGGAAATAAAGATTCCAGAATCAGTAACAAGCATAGGAGATAGTGCGTTTTGGGGGTGTGAATCATTAAAGGAAATAAAGATTCCAGAATCAGTAACAAGCATAG
>CALWKK010000006.1 GCA_944381245.1 uncultured Clostridia bacterium | reverse complement strand
AATCCTAATTCCGAAAGCTATATCTTTAAAGATAAAATAGATTCTAAAAAATATATTAATTGGAAAACTGATGTATTAGATTATATCATTAGGTATTTTAGTACAGCCTACAACTTCTCAACTTTCACAAAAATTTTCCAAATTGTTCTTTACGAAATTATGCTCGGTTACGAGCCAACAACTTTGGAAGTTGATTTTGGAGAAGAGAAAACAGTTTTTAATGAAAATTCAGCAAACATTTTAAGTTGTGATTTTTATCAAGTTAAAATAAAAAATTGTCCAACAGATCCAAGCTTAAATGGAAAATATATTTACAATTATGTTGATGGCGAGACTAGTCAAGAAATAGATCCAGCAATTTTAAATTATTTGGAAGCTGTTAAAGCAATTTATCAAGAAACAACAAGATACACTGGTTTAACAAAACAAAATGCCGACAAACTTATCAATTATGTTTTGGATGAAATTATTGGAAGCGATTTGGTTGCTTATGATTACAATAAATATAAAGAATCCATTAACTACAGAAACTATGTTTCAACAATTGCATATTTAATATACAAACAAACATATGACGGATCTGGCGACGATTGGGTTTATGAATACAATAATCCACAAACAGGAAATCTTTCATACACATTTTCTGGGACATATACTAACGAAAACGGCGAAACTGTCACAGTTGGCTCTGGGTTCTACAGTTCCAAAGCGGCAACATATTTGCAATATTTTGAAGGCGAGAGATTTTTCGGATCATTTGATGGAAAAGATCAATTCACAGACATTGCGCCATATTCAGAATATCAATCAGTTGTTGTTATCCCAGCAATTTCAATGCAAACAATAAAAGACGGTGGATTAGAGCTTGAAGCAGGATTTGTTTACAATTTCATGAGCAAGAACAGAGATTTACGAATTCGAGCAACGGTAAGATATTATTATTATGATAAAGAAACGCAAACTGGGCAATTATATGAATTTGAGATGGAAGAAATTAATTTCACAGACGGAGCGAACACATTTGTTAACAAATACGGGGAAACGTGTTATGAAAATGATTTTGAGATGACGATTGATGTTAAAGATCTTGACCCATCGATTGTTGAAACAAGAATTGACAAAACGGGCTATCGTATGACGAGCTACACAGTTGATTTCTTTGATGAAAGATATGTGTTTGAAGATGTTGGAGAAATTAATTTAACACAAAACGAGACGATACAATCGATGTATAAAGTCATGCCATCACAAAACGGATTTGGATCAGTGACAATACTTGACGAAAAGAAAATTCAATCATCGTTCTTTGAGATAGCCTTAGATGTTGTTAAATCACCAAACGATCCAGAAGACACAGACTACCGATTCAGCATGGTGTTATCCAACACACTGCTCTATCCAGGAATTTGGTAAAATTTAATAATAAAAGCAATTATGAATAATAAATAAGAAAAACTATTCTTTTTAGAATAGTTTTTTTTGACCAAAAAGCAAGGTAAGCAAGTCGACAAAAAATAAACTTGAACAAATTAAAATTGAAGAAAAATAAGGAAACATTAAAAAATAATAAAAGACCAAATTATAATATTTGAAACAACAGTAATTGAAAAAAAATACAAAATTCAACAAAAAGCAACAATATTAAATAAAAATAACATTTTGCAACAAAAAAAGATAAAACTAGAAATTTGAAACTTTAAGCAATTCTTTTTTTAAGCGAGAAAGAATTTTTTTTTCGATTCTTGAAATATAGCTTTGAGAGATACCCATCAAGTCAGCAACTTCTTTCTGAGTTTTTTCTTCATTACCCTGCAAGCCAAAGCGAAGAATCATAATTTTTTGTTCTCTGGAGTTTAATTTTTGAATACTTTGCCAAAGGAGTTCTTTTTCAACGCTTTGATCGATATTTTTTGAAACGGAGTCTTCTTCCGTAAACAACACATCTGAAAGGAGCAACTCATTTCCTTCGGAGTCATAATTTAAAGGCTCATCAAAACTCAGCTCCCCTTTCATTTTGCTTGTTTTTCTGAGTTGCATCAAAATTTCATTTTCAATGCAACGACTAGCATAAGTTGCCAATTTAATTTGTTTGTCATACTTATAAGTTTGCACTGCCTTAATAAGACCAATTGCGCCTATTGATATTAAATCTTCGAGATCCAAGCCAGTGTTTTCGAATTTTTTTGAGATATAAACAACCAAGCGCAAGTTATGTTCGATTAATTTTTCTTTAGCGCTTTCATTTCCATTAGCCAATTCTTCCAGCAAAATTTTTTCTTCTTCAGTATCCAAAGGTAAAGGAAGAGCTTCGTTGCCACAGATATAGCAAACAATTGATTTTGAATCTTGAAAACTAAATTTGTTAAACTTTTTTTTAAGGTAGAAGATAAACAATCTAATTTTTTTTAAAATAAATTTAACCATAACAACTCCTTCACATAAAATCTTTTGCAATATCCGGACCAATCAAAGCTTCGCAATCGAAGCAATTTTTTAATTTTGTTAAAGAAAGCCCAAAAATTTGATTATCAATAACAATATCTTTATCTTTAGTTTTTATTTTAAAACAATCGACTTCAAACACCAACATTTTAGATTTTCCACCAATCGTCCCATAATTTATGTATCTTGAATTTTTAATATCGTCTTGTGTTATTTTTTTTGTTATTACTTTTTCGAAAGAAATATCATAAATCTTTTTAAAAATCGAATATTCAATAATAACAACGGATTTATTGGTTAATGGATCAATTAAAGTGTTGCCAGAATCCAAATAAACTTGGAATTCAATGTTTTTTTTATCATTCAGAACTTCAGCATCAAAAATAAAGTTTCCAAACATTTTTTTTCGATAGAAAGCTTTGAACAATTTTGCAATTGTTAGGCCAACCAAACTGACAACCAAAAGTACTGCACCAACTGGAATTTCTAAATTATATAAGAAAACAGAACTTGCAGAAATTTCTCCAGACAAAAGGAAAATAACAGCAAAGCAAACGCCACCCATTAAAGCCGTAATAAAAAGGAAAACCAAAAAATAAATTAAATTAGCTTTGATGCCCATAGGACGAAGTGCAATTCTAACCATAACCCAACCAAGCAAAAGTTTATAAACAAGAAATATCCAATTTGGTAAAACTAATAAAGGAATAATTAAAGAAACAATTGCACCCAAAGTCGCTGAAATAAAAAATAGCCAATTATTCTTTTTTGATTTCAAAATTAATGAAGATAGATAAAGAATTAGAAAATTGATAACCAAATTATCAACCAGTGCATATTCAATAACTATTTCCACAGTTATAGTATATATACCTTAAATAAAAAGTTATATAAGATAAAATGAAAAAAGATGACTTAAAAAAGCCATCTTTGTCGATTTACTATCTTAACCTGTCAATCACATCAGACAAATATTGACCTGTTCTCAATGTGATTTTATAATCACTTTGCAAATTATCAAGCATATCAATAAAGAAATCCCAGTTTTTCACAAATTTATTTATATATTCTTCAGAATTCCCTCTATTAAAATATCTTTGAATATATTCATCTTTACAATATTTTCTTGGATACACAACATAAAATTTTATTTGTCTATTAATTAATTCATCAATAACCATATTATGGGTTGAAATAAAAACATAATCATAATTTTTTGCCACACTCTCAATCAAATCGCAATAAACTTTTTCCCAACCCGGATTTTTTCTAAAAAACGATGAAGACAAATCAAATATTTTTTTTTGGCTATAAAAAGGAGCATACTCCTGCAATCCAGTTTTACCTATTCCAGCAAAACCACTTATTATTATTCCACTTTTAATATTTCTATCTGAAAATAATCCCATAATTTCTCCTAATTATAATTATAATATTTAAACACAAAAAGTCAACATTGTATTTCTTTTATTTAAAAATATGATATAATCAATGAGAGGTGTAGTATGTATATTGTTTTAATAATTTTAATTGCAATACTTCTTATTATAAATATAATTTCATTTATTTATTTGTTAAAAAGCAAAAATTTTAAAAATGAAAAACAAATTAAATATTTTAAAGAAGAATTATCAATTGGTTTAAAATTAACAAGAGAAGAAATTAATAATGTTTTAGGAAATAGAATAGATAGTTTTACTAGAAACAATGAAGAAAAACTTGAAATAATACGTCAAACAATAGAAAATAAACTTTCAATAATTCAACATGAAAATTCTGAAAAGCTTGAACAAATGAGAATAACTGTTGATGAAAAACTTCATAGCACCTTGGAAAAGAGACTTGGAGAATCATTTAAATTGGTTAACGATAGATTAGAATCCGTTTACAAAGGCTTGGGAGAAATGCAAAATTTAGCAATTGGAGTTGGTGACTTGAAAAAAGTTTTAACTGATGTTAAAACAAGAGGTACTTGGGGAGAAATTAGGTTAAATAATATTCTAAGCCAATATTTAACAGAAGATCAATATGAAAAAAATGTAAAATTAAAGCCTAAAACGAGAGATTTTGTTGAATTTGCAATTAAAATTCCAAGTAAAATAGATAATACTTTTGTAATGTTACCAGTTGATAGCAAATATCCTATTGAAGAATATAATAGATTAATTAATGCAGAAGAAAAAGGTGACATTGAAGCCGTAAAAATTGAAAGAAAAAATTTAGCAAATAGCATAAAACATTTCGCGTGTGATATAAGGGATAAATATATAAATCCACCTTTAACGACTGATTTTGCCGTTATGTTTCTACCAATAGAAAGTTTATTCTGTGAAGTTTTAAAAAATACAACTCTTTGCGAAACTTTACAAAGAGATTATAAAGTTACAATAACAGGCCCAACAACTTTAACTGCATTTATTAATAGTTTACAACTTGGATTTCATGCATTAGCAATTGAGAAACAAACAAGTGAAGTTTGGAAAATTTTAACAGCCGTAAAATTCGAATTTAATAAATTTGGTGATATACTTGCTAAAACAAATAAAAAATTACAAGAAGTTGCAAACACTATGAAAGATGCAGAAAGCAAAACAAGAAACATTCAAAATAAATTAGGAAAAGTTGATAAATTAAACTATAAAGATAATAATCATATAAAAAATTCAATAAATAATTTAAAAATAGATTTCGATGAAAACCATAATGACAATTAAAAAAAATCGATTTAATCGATTTTTTTATTCTTTTTGTTCATATTTAACTGCATCTGATAACTTAACAGAAACGATTCTTGAGACTCCTTTTTCTTCCATAGTAACTCCATATAATGAATCTGCTAATTCCATTGTTGGCTTTTTATGCGTTATTACAATAAACTGAGTCTCAGTGGAAAATTTATGTAAGTACTGAGCAAATCTATATACATTTGCTTCATCTAATGCTGCTTCAATTTCATCTAATAAGCAAAATGGCATAGGTCTTAACTTCAAAATCGCAAACAAAATCGCAATTGCTGTTAGTGCTTTTTCTCCTCCACTTAATAAACTATTTGAGCTTAATTTTTTGCCAGGTGGCTCTGCAAAAATTTCAACACCAGATTCTAAAATATTATCATTACCAATTAATTCTAACTTAGCATTTCCACCACCAAATAATTCCTTAAATGTGATTTTAAAATTTTCATTTATTTTATCAAATTCTTCTGAAAATCTAGTTTTCATTTCTGTCGACAATTCATCAATAATTTGTATTAATTCTTCTTGAGCTTTATTTAAATCTTCAACTTGAACAGCTAATGAATCATATCTTTCTGCTAGAACTTTAGAATCTTCAATCGCTGCAACGTTAATATATCCTAATTTAGAAATTTCTTTTTTTATTTTTGTTATTTCTGAAGACCCACTGCTAAAATCAAAATCTTGTTCTCTATAAGATAAACAACCCTCATAATCAAGTTGATACTCTTCAAAAATTCTTTCTTTCATTGAACTTATATCTGAATCAACTTTTTCTATTTTAAATTCTTCATTTATCTTTTTTTCATTTATTTTATTAACTTCATTTATTAAAAAATTTCTTTTTTCTTCTAGATTTTTCAATTCATTTTGATAATTAATTTTATTTTGATCTAAATCTTTTTGTTCTTTTTTAAGAATTTCAAGTTTTTGTTTTGTTTCATCACTCGTATTTTTTTCAATATTTGATGTAATTAAACTCTCAGATTGAATCAAATTATAATTATTTTTATCAATTTCTTGCTTTAATGCTTCCAATTTTTCTAAATTAATATGTAATTGCAATTCCAATGATTCTAATTCTTGCGTAGTTGATATAATTTCATTGTTCATTGTTGCAATTTCAATTCTTAAATTAGTCAATTTATTATTTAGTTTTTCTCTTTTTTGTTTTAAATCTAAAAACTTTGATTGACGCTTTACAATTGCATCATTAACATCTTCTTTATTTGCATCAACTTTATTTTCTAAATCTTCAATACTTTCTAGTTCATCGGTTATTACATTTATTTTATTTTCCAATAATTCCTTTGTTTTATTTAATCCTTCTAATTCATTTTCTATTAAGGTCTTTTGATGTATTAAAGAAGACATTTTTTCATTTTCTTTGGCTAAATTAACTTCAATTTCTTTTTTTTCTTCACCTAACTGTTCAAAAGTTTTAAGTGTTATATTTAATTCTTCTTTATATTGCTTGTTTTTTGTTTTTAAATTTAAAACACTTGATTGAAATTTTTCAATTTCGGTTGCTAAAGTTTTAATTTCTCGGTCTCTACTAATTAAATTTACTGCTTCAGATTTTTTACTTCCACCCGTCATTGATCCTTGTGGATTAATAACATCACCTTCTAAAGTTACTATTTTATAACTAAATTTTGAATTTCTGGCAATTTTAATTGCAGTATCTAAAACATCAACAACAATTGTTGATCCTAATAAATTCGATATTACATTATCTATGTTTGCATCAAATTTAATTAAATTTTTAGCAATTCCAAAACATCCATCAGTGTTTAAAATTGTTATATCTTCTTTAGATACATTCCTAACTTTCATTGATGAAATAGGCAAAAAAGTTGCTCGTCCGAATGATCCATGTTTTAAAAATTCTATTAATTGTTTAGCATCTTGTTCGTCTTTGGTGACAATATTTTGTAATGCATTCCCCAAAGCTGTTTCTATTGCTGTTTCAAACTTTTCAGGAACATTAATTAATGATGCTAAAACTCCAACCATTTTTTTTCTTATGTTAGAATTTTTTTCACTTTCTTTTAAAAGCTTTTTAACACTTCCTGCATATCCTTCATGTTCTGCTTGCATTTCTTCTAACATTCGTTTTCTATTTTCATACACTTGAATTTTTGTTAAATAATTTTGCAATTTATGTTCACCAGTTGATATATTTTCTTTTAATTCATCAACTTTATTTTTTACCAAATTAAAATGAATAATTTTGGAATCCATCTCACTATTATAATTCTTCAAAACAAATGCTATGTTATCAATAGATTGATTTTGTTCATTTAAATTGTTTGTTAAATTTTGTATTCTCTCTTTAATATCTTTTAAAGATTCATTGCTCGCATCTCTTTCAGCTGATAATCTTGAAGAATTTGATTTAATATAAGTTAGCTTATCTAAAGCATCAAACATTTCTTTGTGTGAATTTTCAGCTTCGTCCTCATTTAAATTTAATTCATCAACAATCTTTAAATATTCATTAGAAAGATTTTTTTCTTCTAAATTAGAATCATTGAATTTAACAGTTATTTCTTTTAAATGCGAATCTCTTTCCACTATTCTTTCTTTTATTGTTTGTATTATTTTATCATAATTAATCACATCTAATTCAAGCTTGTTATTTTGTTCTTTAATAAATTTAATACGTTCCCTAATAAGATTTGTTTCGCCCACTTGCTTTTCTAAACTAACTGTTAGTTGAAGTATTTTTTCGTGTAGTTGTTCAACATTTTTGTCTATAGATTCAATGCTCGCCATATTATTCATATACTTATCACTAACACTTTCTAATTCTTTTTGTCGCAATTCTAGCTCTTCATTGATTTCATTTAATTTGTTATTAATTTTTTCTTTAACATTATTTGCATTTTCATATTGATAAATATAAGCATTAATTTCTAGAAGTTTTAAACTTTCTTTTAATTCTAAAAATTTTTTAGCATCTTCAGATTGCTTTTTTAATGGCCCCAATTGTCTTTCAATTTCGTCTATAACAAGTTGTAACTTTAAAATATTGTCTTTTGTTCTTTCTAATTTACGCTCAGCTTCAAGTTTTCTTGATTTGTATTTTGATATCCCTGCTGCATCTTCAAAAATAGAACGTCTGTCTTCTGGCTTAGAAGACAAAATTTTTCCAACTTGATCTTGTCCTATAATTGAATATCCATCTTTACCGAGCCCTGAATCATACAATAAATTTGTTATGTCTTTAAGTCGACAAGATTGTTTATTTAACAAATATTCGCTTTCTCCACTTCTGTAAAGTTTTCGAGTTATTGCAATTTCATCGTATTCAGAATTAAAAAATCTATCCGAATTATCAAAAGTCATCGTCACTTCGCAATAAGATAAACTTTTTCTTTTTTCAGTACCACTAAATATTACATCTTGCATAGAAGAACCACGCAAAGTTTTCGAACTTTGTTCCCCTAATACCCATCTTATTGAATCAGCTACATTACTTTTACCACAACCATTTGGGCCAACAATTGCCGTTACGCCTTTATCAAATTTTATTTCTATTCTATCTGCAAATGATTTGAATCCTGCAAGTTCAAGTTGTTTAAAATTCATTTTTTCCTCGACAAAAAATTTAAATTATGCTCTATAATGATAGCATAATATAACACTAAATGCAACAAAAAAATAAAGTTGCAAGCAAGCAACTTTATTGTAATAGTTTAAAATTTAAATTTTTATTTGATCAATTGCATTT
The DNA here is from genome assembly GCA_944381245.1 of uncultured Clostridia bacterium. GTDB lineage: Bacteria > Bacillota > Clostridia > Christensenellales > UBA1242 > UMGS687. The sequence continues at coordinate 35,699 of CALWKK010000006.1, read as the reverse complement.
TCAATTTGTTGGTTTAAATTATTATTTTTCAGAACGATTAATTCATCAATTGATGCTTCAATTGATTTAGCTTTACTAGATCCATGAGATTTAATAATAAGCTTTTTACAACCCAAAAAAGGACAACCTCCATATGCATTAAAATCATATGTTTTTTTAAGATTTCGAAATACTCCTTTCAAAAATATAGCTGAAATTTTTGAAAGAAAATTTGAATTAATAGATTTTTTTATTTCTCCCATCATTGTTTTTAGAGCGCCTTCAGTTGATTTCAATAAAACATTTCCCGCAAATCCATCTGCTATTACAATATCAAAATCTCCACTCATTATATCTCTAGCTTCCATATTGCCAACGAAATTTATATTTAATTTTTCTAAAAGTGGATAAACTTCATGACACAATTCATTCCCCTTATGTTTCTCAGTCCCAACATTTAAAAGAGCAACTCTTGGATTATCAATTTTAAATCTTTCTTTATAATATTCATTAGCCATAACAGCAAAATGTACTAAATTAATTGGCTTACAATCCATATTAGCCCCACAATCAGCAACCAAAACATATCCTCCATTTTTTGTTGGTAAAAATGGACACAGTGCCGGTCTTGAAACACCTTTTATTCTTCCAATTTTTAAAAATCCTCCTGCTAAAATTGCTCCTGTGCTTCCCGCTGATATTAGCCCAATAACATCATCATTCTTCTTTAAAATGTCAAAGGCTACAGCTAATGAAGAATTTTTTTTAGTTTTTATTGCAAGTGTTGGAATTTCATCATTTGAAATTGTTTCAGGTGAATTAATAATTTCTATCCTATTTTTATCATATTTTAAATTTTTTAAAGTATCATTTATTTTTATTTCATCTCCACAAAGTATGATTGAAAGGTTAGCATATTTTTTTTGTGCATCAATTGCACCTTTAACTATTTCATAAGGTGCATTATCTCCACCCATCGCATCAATAACAACTTTCACAACTCCCTCCACATTTTAAGCTTTTTTATTTTATCAAATAATTTTTTTTATGCCAAATAAAATCATTAAGTTAAAACTATAATAAAATAAAAAAAAATTAACGAATTTATCGTTAACTTTTTACGTAGAACTTTTGATTGTTTTAAAATCCCATTTCATTTTGACTGTTTTTATCTTTTCCTTTAGCTATTCCAGCATTACTTGCGCCAACTGATGCTTGTCCTAAAGCAATCTCATCTTTGGAAAAATTAAAACCAAAACTTTCAATTTTATCTAGAGTTTGTTTACTAAATGCTTCTGCATCTAACTCAATTTTACCAGAAATTCCTGCTATTATAATAGTATCACGAAGTTGTCTCATTATTTGATTATCTTGAGCTCTTGTTTTTTTGCTGTCTTTTTTATCGTAAGCCATAATTCCTCCATTAACTACATATATATTAGCATACAAATTAAGCTTTGTAAATAGTTTTTTTAAAAAAATTTTTGTCGAAAAATTATTATATATTTTACTACATCTTTTCCGGAATTTCAATTGCAAGTATGTTTAAAGCCTGAATAAGTTGTTTTTTTACTAAAACAATTAAAGATATAAGGCTTTGTTTTTTTTCTTCGTTTTCTTCTGTCACTATCTTATGAATGTTATAAAATGTTGAAAATGCTGAAGCTAAATCATAGGTTGCTAAACATAATGAATTTAATGTTTTTTCTTTATAACTTTGTTCATATGCTTGTTGCAATTTAAATATTGCTTTCATAATTTCTTTTTCTTCTTGAGAAAAAATTTTTATCTTTTGTTGTGAATTAATTACTTTTTCTAAGATTGAATTAATTCTACAAACTGTATATTGAATATATGGACCCGTTTTGCCTTCAAATGACATAAACTTTTCAATATCAAAAACATAATCTTTACTAACATTGTTTGATAAATCACCAAACTTCATTGCTCCAACACCTATTTTCAATGCTAAATCATTATCATAGGTAACTCCGTTTGCTTTTAGTTTATCTTTTGCTTTATTTATTAACAAATCTATTATATCTTCTAGTTTTATTGATTCTCCAGATCTTGTTTTAAAAGGTTTGCCATCTTTCCCATTCATTGTTCCATACCCGATATGTATCAATTTTTGATTAATAGGTGAAATTTCTGACATCTTGCAAACTCTAAAAACTTGAGTGAAATGTAATGATTGTCGTAAATCAACTATATATTCAATTCTATCTAAATTATCATACATTTTATTACGCATGTAAATTGTCGCAATGTCTGTTGTCGCATATAAAACTCCTCCATTGTATTTTTTCAAAATTGCTGGTGGCATTGGATTTTTATATCTTTGTTGTTCATCAGGTTCTTTTTTCGGTATTGGTATATTTTCACCTTCAATTGCTACATCAACAGTGACAGTTCCATCATTCTCTTTGCTTAATCCCTTATTTTTTATAATATCTAAAACTATTGGTATATAATTATAACAATCGCTTTCACCCAACCACAAATCAAACTCAGCACCTAATTCCTTGTAATGTCGTTTTATTTTTTCAACTGAAACTTTTTTTATTTTTTCGTAAATAGTAAAATAAGGTTCTTTTTTTTCTTGAATTTTTAAAGTCCATTCGTCTGCTTTATTTTTAAAGTTAATATCAATATTTTTTCTTAAAGAAGCTTTTGGATAGGCATCATTTAACATTTCTAGAGTTAATTTAGGCTCTTCCCCTTCCCCTGTAAAATAATAATTTAAGACTCCATCTTCAAAAAGTTGCAATTCAGTTAATCCCATCTGAAGTCCCCAATCTCCTAAATGAACATCTGAAATAACTTCATCTCCCATAAACTTGTAAAGTCGTTTTAAACTTTCACCTATAATAGGTGATCTTAAATGGCCAACGTGCAGTGCTTTTGCAATATTTGCGCCGCCATAATCCAACAAAACTTTCTCTGATTTCTCTTTTTTATTAATTCCCAATCTATCATCTTTTAAAAATAAATTAGCATAGTAATCATAAGCTTTATTTGTTAAAGATATATTAATATAACCCGGTGGGCAAACATTAAATATAAAAAATTCATCTTTTTCTATATTTTTTACTATATTTATTGCAATATCATTAGGTTTTGATTTATATCTTTTTGCAATCAAAAAACAACCATTAAATTGAAAATCACAAATTTTTGGCAAGGCAGAAAACGAAACAAATAATTCTTCGTTTTCATAACAAGACTTTTGGATTGCTGTTTTTAAAATCTTTTCTATATCTTGAATAATCATTTATGCTCCTAATCTATTTCTGTTCTTGCTTCCAAAGCTTTGGATAAAGTTATTTCATCAGCATATTCTAATTCACTTCCAATTGAAACACCTTGTGCTATTCTCGTAACTTTAACACCAAAAGGTTTTAATAACTTTGCTATATACATTGCAGTTGCTTCACCCTCAACATCTGGATTTGTCGCCATTATAACCTCTTCAGTTTTATTCTTTTGAATTCGAGCAAGCAATTCTTTAATCTTTATATCATTTGGCCCTATATTTTCAAGTGGATTTATTGTACCATGTAAAACATGATAAACTCCATCAAAATCTTTTACTTTTTCCATAGCAAAAACATCTTTTGGCTCTTTAACAACACAAATAATTTTAGGTTTTCTTTTCAAACATATGTCACAAATTTCTTTATCGGTAAAATTTCCACACTCTTTGCAATATTTAACCTGTTTTTTTGCATTTAAAATAGACTCAGCAAAATCTTCGGCATATTGATTATCCGAATTAATTATTTTATATGCATAACGCTGTGCTGTTTTTATTCCAACTCCAGGCAAACTTCTAAACACACCAACCAATTTATCTAATGCTTCAATATTATTCATATTACATTAATCCTGGCAATCCTGGATTTTTATCATTCTCAACTTTTTCAATTTGAGCAACAGCATCATTTATTGCTGCAATAATCAAATCCTGCAACATTTCTATATCTTCTGGATCAACTATTTCTGGCTTTAAATTTATAGATTTTAATTTTTTGTCTCCAGTCATAACAACTTTAACCATTCCCCCACCTGATTGTGCTTCAAATTCACTTTCTTGTAATTCCTTTTTTGCATTTTCCATTTGCTCTTGCATTTTCTGCGCTTGCTTCATTAATTGTTGCATATTAAATCCACCAAAATTACCTTTAAATCCTGACATAATTCCTCCCAATAAATATTTTATAATTCCCTATTTAATACTTTTTTATCATTTTAATAGAATAAAAACCTTTTTCAAGGTTTTATTCTATTTTCATATTGAATCCAAAATAAACTAAATAAGACTTTTTAGATTCAACATATTCATCTATCGCATTTTTTGCACTTTCTAAACTAGTATAAAAATTTACTTCTTTCTCAACCTCTTCATTAAAATAAAAATTTAATTCTTTATCAACAATTTCTGCATAATAATAATAAACTGTATCTTCATCAATTCGCTTGCCCAAAATATAACCATTTTTATATTTTTCCCAATTGTATTCAATTTTTGTCTCAATTGTCGAAGTTATTGTTTCTTTATTTTCTGATATTGTTTTTGATATTGTCTTTGATATAAATGTTGCAGTTTTATTTTCTCTAATAATTAAACTATTTGATACGGTTTGTGAGTTTTCTTCTTTATAACTATAAATAACGCCACCTTCTACATTTTGCTCCAATATCCATTCTTCCGGATTCGGAGTTGTCCCACTTTTATAAAATGCTTTATAATCATTATTGCTATACACTTCATCTGCTTTTTCCCCACAACCAGCTAACATAATTGAAAAAGGAATAAGTATTAACAATAACAATATAACAGCTATTATTTTTGTGTTAATTTTTATTAAACTTTTTTTCATAAAACCTCCTAAGGATTAACTAATTTATATCATAAAATAAACATATTTTCAAGTAAAATTTATTCATCGATAATAATATTATCTTTTCCAAATTTATTTATCAAAAAATTAATATCGTTTGTTATATCTATATCTTTTGGATAAGTTTTTATTATTTTAAAATCAAAATCAAAACCCAAATATTTAAAAGCTCTTTTGATAACAGCGATGTTTTCTTCATTTGATATAAGATTGTAAATATAATCTTTATCGGTGCTAACTGTCAAAATTGTGTCATTCAAAGTAAATTCATTAATTTCTCCACACGAAACAAACAATGCCGGTTCTCCACTTTCTCTCAGTCTTGTTAAAAGTTTTCCCCAAATTTGTTTAGGATTTTGAACTGTTTTCTTATCAATTTTTAGTTTTTTTTTTCAATATCCTCTTTCATAATAGCTTTTACAATTGCAACTTCTATTAATGTTCTGGGACTTAAAGCATATTTTAATTCTGATTCTATTTCGCTAAAATTTTTCATTAATAACATTAAATCTTCATCACTAAATTTTAATGATTGATCTTTTAATTTTTTAATATTATCTACAGGTAATTTTAAAATATTTTCATTTGAATTTGTTATTTTGGCTATTAAAAGGTTTCTAAAATGAACTGTCAAATCCTTTGCTAAAACGGTTATGTTTATGCCTCGATTTATTAATTCATCAACTATTTTAAAAGCATCTTCAATATTTTTTGAATTTATTGCATCCGCTATTTTAAATAATTGTTCATTGTCGGTTGCTCCTAAAATTCTTAAAGCATCATCATATTTTACAATATTTTCTCCAAGAGAAATTACTGCATCTGTTATAGACAACATATCTCTCACGCTTCCTTGCGCACTTGAAACTATTAAATCCAAAGCAGAATCTTCAAAATTTATGTTTTCAGCATTTAAAATGTTAATTAAATGTTTTTTCAATTCAAATTGAGAAATAAGATTAAAATCAAATTTAATACATCTAGAAAGAATTGTTTGCGGAATTTTGTGTGGCTCTGTTGTTCCTAATATAAACACAACATGAGCTGGTGGTTCTTCTAAAGTTTTTAAAAGAGCATTAAATGCACTATCTGTTAACATATGAACTTCATCAACTATATAAACTTTATATTTTCCATTTGTGGGTAAAAATTTAACTTTTTCTCTAATCTCTCGTATTTCATCAACTCTATTATTTGAAGCAGCATCAATTTCTAATATGTCCAAATTATTATTTTGTTCTAAATTTATGCAAGTGTTACATTTGTAACAAGGTGAACCATCACAATTGTCTTCACAATTTATTGCTTTTGCAAATATCCTTGCAACACTTGTTTTCCCTGTGCCTCTACTTCCAGAAAATAAATAAGCATGAGCAATTTCACCTTTCTTAACTTGATTAGAAAGAATTTTAACAATATAATCTTGTCCTATAACATCTTTAAATGTTTTTGGCCTATATTTTCTATAAAGCGCTTGATACATGAATTTATTATAACTATAAAAAATAAATAATCAAAATATTTAATTATGATTATTTAATTTTTTCATATAAATTCTTGCAATTTCAACGCCACTAGCACTAGCCATCATTAATCCAGTTGTTAACCCTCCTCCATCTCCTATGCAATACAAATTTTTTATATTAGTTTCAAAATTTTTATCAACAACAACTGTATTTGAATAAAATTTAATTTCCGGAGCATAAAGAAGATTGTCCTCGTTTGCAAAACCTGGAACAACTTTATCAACCATTTTTATAAAATTTATAATATCTGTCATTGTCCTATACCCAATTGCATAAGTTATATCTCCAGCAACTGCATCTTTTAGAGTAGGGGTAACTGTGTTATTGTCAAGATCTTTTTGCCATGTCCTTTTCCCATTCAATATATCACCAAATCTTTGAACTAAAACTCCTCCAGCAGCTAATCTATTAACATTTTCTGCTATATTTTCTCCATATTCAATAGGCTTATTAAAAGGATAATTGAAATTATGCGAAACTAAAATCGATAAATTAGTGTTTGAACTTTTTTTATTTTTATATGAATGCCCATTTACCAAAGTCAAGTTATTGTCGTAAACTTCAGCAGAAACAAAACCACTTGGATTTTGACAAAAAGTTCTAACTTTATCACAAAAAGGTTTAGGCCTACCTATAAATTTTCCTTCGTACAAACATTCGTTTATTCTTTGCATAACAGAATCAGGCAATTCATATCTAATACCAATATCAACAGCACCTACTTCAGTTTTTATTGAATATTTTTGGCATTGATCACTTAACCAGCCAGCTCCCTTTCTTCCTACAGCCAAAACAACATTTTTAGCCTTGATTGTATTATAAGAATTATCATTAACATTCTTAGTTTTTACTCCTGATATAACACCATCATTAATTATTAATTCTTCAACTTGAGTATTAAATAACATTTCAACATTGTGATCTTCTAGATATCTTTGAATTTTAGAATATAAAATATGGGATTTTTCGGTTCCTAAGTGTCTGATAGGAAAATCAATTAAAGTTAAGTTATTTTTTTTCGCTTGGCTTTGAAGTTTTAATATTTCTTCACGATTTTCTATTCCGTGTAATTTTTCATCAGCACCAAATTGTAAATAAACATTATCTGTGTAAATTAATAAATCAATTATATCAGATTGTTTCATATATTTTTTTATATAACTACCACCATTACCACCTAAATACAAATCATCCCCCTGATTATGAAGCGATAAATGATAAGAATTTAGTTTACCATCTGAAAAAGCGCCAGCTCCAGAAAATCCACTCGTAATATTACAAAAAGGCTTGCAGTGTAAACATTTTCCAGTTTTTTCAAGTGGGCAATACCTATTTTCAATTCTTTTACCTTGTTCAATTAATAAGATATTTGAAGCTTTATTATTTTTTGCCAATTCAAAAGCAGCAAAAACACCACTAGGTCCCATTCCAATAATAATCAAATCATATTCTTTCATACTCCACCCAAAAAAACTTTTATTAAATAAACAAAACTAAACTGGTGTTCCCAACAGGACTCGAACCTGTGACTAGCCCTTAGGAGGGGCTTGTAATATCCTCTTTACTATGGGAACTGACATCTAATTCTACTATTTTATTTTATTAATTGCAACTTTTATTTAAAAAAAGTCATATTAAATGACTTTTATTTCTCCTGTTGAATGTATATCTTTATATCCTGACATCTTTTCTTTTATTGTTATATTACAATTTTCTATTTTTATTTCTGGGAAATTATCAATTTTTTTCCATCCTGCCACAATTCCTTTACTTATACTGTTGAATTCATAATTACAATTCTTGGAATCTTTTAAGATTGTTACTGATCCTTCTATATCGCCGAAATTTTGACTACCATATATACTTTCTATTCTTAATTCACCTTTTATATTACCAAAACTTCCAAACACTGTGTTACAATTCATTTTTATATTTTTTGCTGTTATGCCTTGAAATGTTGCATTAGAATTTTTTGCATTTATTATTACTTCATTTGCTGATAATGTTGATTGGAAATTTATATTCCCTTCAATGTTTATTTTAGATTTTAAATTTGTATTATTAATTAAATTTTCTTGTCCTATTTTTGTATATTTTGTAACAGTTAAATTCCCTTTGGTTGTTATATCAATAGTTTTTAATGTAAGTATGCTTGGTGCTAAATTATCACGGTTTGCTTCATCTCCTAGTATTACATTGCCATATGTTGATAGTATTTTTAAATTTGTGTTTGATGTATTATAAGTTTCTGGTATTTGCACTGTTATTGATGAATTATTTCCAGTGTTCCAAAATCCATCTGGAATTGTTGCAAATATATATAATGTTCTTGTGTTAGTTAAATATTTTATTTCAACAATTGGGTCAAATACATTCTCTGTTGTAAAACCATTTTTATCACTATTTATAGTAACATGAAATTCTGTATAGTTAGGTCCATGTGTTGCGTTTGCAACCAAAACTTTAACTGAATAAGAATTACTATTTATAATTATATTATCTATCTGCCTTGATTTTATTAAAGCTTCATTATCCAAATTATATGTTTCGTTTTCTGCATTATATGAATAAACTTCCATTTCATCATATAATTTTGATGTTTGCACATTAAAATATTTTACTCCAAAAATATCTGTTCCTGGATTAAATATTAATATAAAAACACATATTAAAAAAGCTGTTATTAAAATCCCTAAAAGAACTAACAAATAAAACAAAAAGCCCTTTTGAATCTTTTTCATACTATCTCCTAATAAGATTTTAACATAATTAAATATTTATTGCAATATATTACTTATATTTAAATTAATATTACTATTAATTTGATTAATTTTGTGTCAATTTTTGATATATAAAACATATAAAATTAAAAAAAAGAGGTTTTTATGAAAATTGCTATATCTGGAATATTAGGTAGAATGGGAAAATTGATTCAGGAATGCATATTAGAAAATGATAAAAATGAAATTGCATTTGGAATTGATAAAAACGCTAAAGAACCAATCGACAATATTTTATTATCATACACGTGGAATGGTGTAAATAAAGATGCAGATGTTATTATTGATTTTTCTAGTCATGATGCGACAAAGGACTTAATTAATTTTGCATTAAGAAATAAAACTCCTATCGTAATTGGTACAACCGGGCAAACAACAGAAGATTTAATGCTTATACATAATGCTTCAAAAAAAATTCCCATTATTTTATGTCCAAACACATCTTTAGGTGCAAATTACTTAATTGATTTAGCTAAATCTGGCTCTGACTATTTTAGCAAATTAAATTATGAAATAGATATTTTAGAAACACATCATTCGAACAAAAAAGACGCTCCAAGTGGAACAGCACTAGCAATTTTAAATTCAATTTTGTCTGTTGCCCCATCTTTAAGGCCTGTTTTTAATCAAGAAAAAACAAAAGAAAAAAATGAAATTTCCGTTTGTTCTAGAAGAATTGGAGGAATTATCGGCAAACACGAAGTATCTTTTGCATCAAATGGAGAAATTATAACTATTCAACATGAAGTTTTAGATCGCAAAATATTTGCACATGGCGCTATTGAATGTGCAAAATTTATAATTAAACAACCACCTGGGTTATATAAACCTTCAGATATTTTTAATGAGAATAAACAAAAATCAGTTAAAAATTTAACACATTATCAATAATATTTAAAACTTCATCCCTTCCTACTCCTTCTTTATTGCAAACTAATATATTTCCAAAAGCAATTTTTAATACTTTTGAAATTGTTTTAATTCTATTATTAATTTTACTTTTTGCAATTTTATCACTTTTTGTTGCAATAACATAAAAAGGTATTAAATTTTTATGTAAATAATCAACCATTATTAAATCTAGTTCGTTCGGTTCATGTCTAATATCAACCAGTATAAAAATTCCCTTCAAATTTTTTGAATTAATTAAATAATTTTCAATTAATGTAGCCCAAGTTTTGTTTATTGTTTTCCCAGCTTTGGAATATCCATACCCAGGCAAATCAACTAAAATAAATTCGTTTTTTTTATTTTTGTTTATATGAAAATAATTTATTAATTTTGTGTATCCAGGTGTTGAAGAAGTTTTCGCCAAACTTTTATTATTAGTTAACATGTTAATTAAAGAACTTTTGCCACAATTACTTCTCCCAACAAATGCAAATTCTGCTAAATTAAAGTTTAATAATTTATTCGAATCATTCACACTGGTAACAAATTCAGAATTTAAAATTTTCATATTAACATTTTATCATATTTATTTATAAATGCTAAACATATTGCAATATAAAATTTAATATGATATTATATAAAAAAGGAGGATTTATGCTAAAACGTGTTTTGAATTGGGTTGTATCAATCGCTGGATTTTTATTGTTAATTGCATTGTTATTAATTTCTTTAAATTCACATTTACATTTCATGGATGATACAATTAAACAAGTTCCGGGTTTGGTTAATTACATTCAAAATTATGGAGCTTTAACCATCGTTGGAGCACTTGTAGTTGTAAATTTAATTGGTAAAAGTATAATAAAAATAACAATTTTATTATTATTTTTAATTGCAATGGCATTTTATATTTTCTCAAGCGTATTCCCTCAAGATTTTATTAAATTATTCGGTATAGCATAAAAATTACAGGTCTTAAAATGAAAAATAGATATAATAGTAAAAAAATTAAATGTACTTTAAAAGAAGATGCAGACATCTCAGTAACTTCTGTGAAACAATTAAACAAATTAAAATCAAAACAAGAATTTAATAATAGACTAAAAATATCTTCATTTTTTAGTTCGTTTAGTTTTGCGTTTTTTACAATGTTAATTACATCATTAACTCTAAAAACGGCAAGTATTTTTACTCCTTTTATAATTACAACTATTAGCGTTTTAGGCTCATTTGCTTTAGGATCTTTAGTATTAGGTATTACAAGTTTTTTAAAAATAAAAAAATTAAATAAAGAAATTAGCGATTTAAATAATAAGCTTTTAAAATCAAAAACCAATAAAAATGAAACAAAATTATCATTTGATTTTGAAGAACATTTTTCAAATGATAAAGAAAAAAATTTTTACTCAATACCACAAAATGATAATCAACAAAAAAAAATGAATAATAAAAACAATGATAATTCTTTGATTCAATAAAAAAAACGATTTTTAAATCGTTTTTTATTCGGCCTTTTTTTCTTTTTTATCTTCAACAACTTTTTTCCCGTTATAACTTCCACATTTTTTGCATACTTTATGTGGTAATTTTAATTCATGGCAACTAGGACATTCAACTAAAGTTGGCATAGTGGCATTAAAATTTGCTGAATTTCTTGTGTTTCTTCTAGCCTTCGAAACTTTACGCTTTGGAACTGCCATTATTATCCTCCTAACTATCTTTTTTTTACAATTTTTTATTATAATGAATAAAATTATTTTTGTCAACTTATTTTTACATTTTGATTAAACTTATTGTATCTCTTGCTATTAGCAATTCTTCATTTGTTGGTATTCTATAAACCTTAATTTTACTGTCTTCTTGAGAAATTAATTCAGTTGTGCCTCTTGGTATAGTATTATTTTTGTTAACATCTAATTTTATTCCAAAGAAATCTAAATCTTTTAAACTTAACTCTCTCAAATCTTCTTGATTTTCTCCAATACCACCGGTGAAAACAATTGCATCTGCACCATTTAATATTGCTAAATATGCTCCAATGTATTTTTTAATTCTATGTGCCATCATAGGAATTACTAATTTCGCTCTTTCATCTCCTTCTAAAGCTTTTGCATTAATATCTCGCATATCACTTGATATTCCTGATATCCCCAATGCTCCACATTTTTTATTAAAATAATTTTCTAATTCATCTCCCTTCAAATTATATTTTTTTGAAATATAAGTAACAACTGAAGCATCAACATCACCTGATCTTGTCCCCATTATTAATCCTTCAAGTGGCGTGAATCCCATTGTAGTGTCAACACTTTTTCCATCTTTAATTGCTGCCATACTTGAACCATTGCCCAAATGAACAGTTATTATTTTGCAGTCTTTAATGTCTTTACCCAAAATTTTTGCAACTTCATATGAAACAAATTTATGACTTGTTCCATGAAATCCATATTTTCTTATTTGTGATTGAATGTATTCTTCATAAGGAATTGCATATAAGAACGCTTCCTTTGGCATTTCTGAATGGAATGCTGTGTCAAAAACTGCAACTTGTGGTATATTTGGTAAAACATTTTTACAAGCTAAAATTCCAGATATATTTGCTGGCATGTGTAGAGGCCCCAAAGATTTTAATTTATTTAAGTTATCCAAAACTTCATCATTAATTAAAACCGAATTCTTATAGATTTCTCCACCATGTAAAACTCTGTGTCCAATTGCCGAGATATCTTTTAAATCTTTTATAACACCCAAATCTTTATCTGTTAATAAATTTAAAATTAATTGTATAGCTTGATCATGATTTTCCATAATCTTGTCAATAATTTTAACATTACTCCCAAATTTATGTTCAATAAATGAATCTTTTAATCCTATTTTTTGGCAATTACCTTTTGCAAGCACTTTTTCGTTACTCATATCAAAAAGCTGATATTTTAAGGAACTACTACCTGAATTTATTACTAAAACCAACATAAAAAATCTCCTATAAAATATAAAATATAATTTGTGAACATTTATTGTTATATTAAATTATTGTGAGTATGTCAAGCATAAAAATATTTTTTTTATTATTGATTTTTTTTATTATTTTTTTAAATTTTGAATTATACTATAAAAAAGGAGAAAATTATGAAAAAAATAGCAGTAGTTACCGGAGCATCTTCGGGAATTGGAAAAGAATTTGCTCTTGCAATTGATTCATATAATTTTGATGAAATATGGGCAATTGCATTAGATAAAGAAGGTTTAATTAAATTAAAAGAAAATTTAAAGACAAAATCAAGAATATTTGAATTAGATTTAACAAATAATGATAGCTTTGAATATTATAAAGAATTATTATTAAAAGAAAATCCATCTGTGGAATTGTTAATAAATTGTAGTGGATTTGGCAAATTTGGAAGATATGATGAAATTGATTTAGATCAATCTTGTAATATGATTGATCTAAACTGTAAAGGAACGGTTAAAATGACAGAATTGACTTTGCCCTATATTCCTAATTTTGGTAGAATAATTCAAATTGCATCTATTTCAGCTTTTTCTCCTATTCCTTATATTAATGTTTATGCTTCTACAAAAGCGTTTTTAAAAAGTTACTCAATCGCCTTAAATGAAGAATTAAAACCAAGAAACATATCAGTAACTTGCGTTTGTCCTTTTTGGACAAAAACTCAATTTTTTAAAAGAGCTAAAGCAACAGAACATGATGTAATAACATATTATGCTGTTATGTATGATGCGAAAAAAGTTGTTAATTACGCTTTAAATTGTTCTAAAAAAAGGAAACTTTTTTCTCTTTATGGATTAACAACAAAATTTATGGCTTTACTAACAAAAATTGTTCCAACAAAAATATTCATTTTTATATGGCGCAAACAACAACATTTTGATAAAAAATATTGGAGAAAATAAAAGTTGCAGTAGCAACTTTTTTTCTTTTTTGTAAAGTAAATGACCTATTTTAGACTTAATCTTTGTTAATAATTTATTAAATTATAAAATCATCATTTTTTGTTTTTTGCCTTCGAATTTTGTTTCTGTGTTTCCGGCTCTTCTTTCTATATTTTTAGGTTCTTTTTCTGTGTTTTTTTCTTTATTTTTTTTATTTATTTCATCAATTTTTTTCAGAATTACAGAAACTTCCCCAACCATACAATAATTATTTTGCCCATTTTTGCTTTTTATTGTTGATTTTTCCATTCCGATTTTTTCGTAAAGTTTAATAGCTTTCTCGTTAACATTTTCTACATCTAAAGTTAAAAATTTTATTGACTTGTCTTTTTCAACAAGCTGTTGTAAAGTTAACCCAATTAAATTTGTGGCAATATTTCTTCCTCTATAGTTTTCGGCAATGCCCAAATCCGTTATATATATATCATCATTGAGATAATAACCTCGATTGTATATAATAAAACCAACAACAGTGTTTTCATCAAAAACCGTATAACTTGTATAACGTCCATTTCCTAAAAAATACGCCATATCATTTTTATCAAATATTAAATCTAAATAACTTGCCGCAGATTGTTCTATTTCGCAAATTTGTTTAAAATTTTCTTCTGAAAGACTATTATAATTTACTTTTTCTATTCTAAAATCCATAGTTATATTATACATGGTTTTATTTAATTTTGCAAAAAAAACCAGTTAGTTCGGTATAACTGGTTTTTTTTTGATTAAGCCGTTCGGTAAGCTTAAATTATTTAATAATTATTTTATAATTTTTGAAACAACACCTGATCCAACTGTTCTTCCACCTTCACGAATAGCAAATCTTAATCCTTGTTCGATTGCAATTGGTGTTATTAATTTTATTGTCATGCTAACATTATCTCCTGGCATAACCATTTCGACACCTTGTGGAAGTTCAATTGTTCCAGTAACGTCTGTTGTTCTGAAATAGAATTGTGGTCTGTAACCATTGAAGAATGGTGTGTGACGTCCGCCTTCTTCTTTTTTAAGAACATAAACTTCTGCTGAAAATTCTGTATGTGGCTGTATTGTTCCTGGTTTGCAAAGAACTTGCCCTCTTTCGATTTCTTGACGAGTAATTCCTCTCAACAAAACACCTATATTGTCTCCTGCTTGTGCTTCATCTAAAAGTTTTCTGAACATTTCTACACCAGTAACAACTGTTTGTTTTTGAGCTCCTAATCCAACAATTTCAACTGTATCTCCAACTTTAACAACTCCTCTCTCAACTCTACCTGTTGCAACTGTTCCACGTCCTGTGATTGTGAAAACATCTTCAACTGGCATTAAGAAAGGCTTATCTGTTTCACGAGCTGGATCTGGAATATATGCGTCTATTGTGTCTAATAATTCTTGAATTGGTTTTAACCATTCACTGTTTAAATCATTAGCATCGCAAGCTTCATTTGCTTTCAAAGCTGATCCTTTAATAATTGGAGTTGTATCTCCTGGGAATCCATATGCTGAAAGCAAATCACGTATTTCCATTTCAACTAACTCTAATAATTCTGGATCATCAACTTGGTCAACTTTATTCATAAACACAACAATGTATGGAACTCCAACTTGACGAGCTAATAATATATGTTCTCTTGTTTGAGGCATTGGGCCATCTGCTGCTGAAACAACTAGTATAGCTCCATCCATTTGAGCTGCTCCTGTAATCATGTTTTTAACATAATCTGCGTGTCCTGGACAGTCAACGTGTGCATAGTGACGTTTTTTTGTCTTATATTCTACGTGTGCAGTATTAATTGTTATTCCTCTTGCTTTTTCTTCTGGTGCTTTATCAATTTCATCATATTTCATAGCATCAGCAAGTCCAAGCATACTGCTATAACGACATATAGCCGCTGTTAATGTGGTCTTACCATGGTCAACGTGGCCAATTGTACCAATGTTAACGTGTGTTAATGACCTATCAAATTTTTCCTTTGCCATTTTTTATCTCCTTATTCTTTATTTTTACTCTTTGAATATTACCATATTTAAAATAATATTGCAAACGATTTTTTATTATTTTTTACTTCTTTCCCCAACAATTTTTTCAGTTATAGATTTCGGTACTTCTTGATATTTTAGTGGTTCCATAACAAATGTTCCCCTACCTTGAGTTTGAGAACGCAAATCAGTTGCATACCCAAACATTTCTGCTAATGGAACTTCTGCATTTATTCTTTGTACTCCTGGAATAGTATCATTTCCTAATAATATTCCTCTTCTGCTTGTTAAATTGCCCATAACAGTTCCTAAATATTCATCTGGCACCTCAACTGTAACTTTCATAATTGGCTCTAAAAGTACTGGCGAAGCTTTTGCTGCTCCATCTTTAAAGGCCATTGATCCAGCAATTTTAAATGCCATTTCTGATGAGTCAACATCATGGAATGATCCATCATATACTGTTACTCTAAAGTCAACTGTTTCATATCCAGCTATAACACCTGACATTTTTGCTTCTTTTATACCATTATTAATTGGTTGAATAAATTCTTTTGGAATAGACCCACCAACAGTTTTGTCAACAAATTCATACCCTGCGCCTCTTTCCAAAGGTTCCATTTCAATTAAACAATGTCCATATTGACCCTTACCACCTGATTGCCTAATATATTTTCCTTCAGCTTTAACAGGTTTTGTTATTGTTTCTCTATATGAAACTTGTGGTTGTCCAACATTAGCTTCAACTTTAAATTCTCTTAACAATCTATCAACAATAATTTCAAGATGCAATTCTCCCATTCCTGCTATTAATGTTTGTCCTGTTTCATTGTTTGTTGAAACTCTAAACGATGGATCTTCTCTTGACAATTTTCCTAATGCTAAAGCCATTTTTTCTTGCATATCTTTTGTTTTTGGTTCAATTGCAAGTTGAATAACTGGTTCTGGAAAATTCATGCTTTCTAATTGAATTGGATGTTTTTCATCACACAAAGTGTGACCTGTTATCGTATCTTTTAATCCAACTATTGCCGCAATATCTCCAGCGCCAACTTCTTGTATTTCGGATCTGTTATTTGCGTGCATACGGATTAACCTTCCAACTCTTTCAGTTTTTCCTGTTATTGAATTATAAACATAAGAACCTGCTTTTAACACACCGCTGTAAACTCTAAAAAATGTTAAGCCTCCAACAAATGGATCTGTTGCTATTTTAAATGCTAACCCTGCAAATGGTGCATTATAATCAGCTGGTCGTGACTCTTCTTTTCCTGTTTCTGGATTAATACCTTTAATAGCTTCAATATCTAATGGTGATGGTAAATATTCAACCATTGCATCTAATAAGTTTTGCACACCTTTATTTTTATATGAAGATCCACAAAGCATTGGAGTCACTTTTTTAGATATTGTTGCATTTCTGATTGCTTTATTCAATTCTTCTATTGTAATTTCATTCCCTTCAAAATATTTTTCTAATAAAGCATCATCTGTTTCAACTATAGATTCTATTAAAGCACTACGTCTCTTTTCAGCTTCTGCCTTATATTCATCAGGAATTTCAACTTCATCAATAATTTTACCCATATCGTCTTCTGGTATATATGCTTTCATTTTTAAAAGATCTATTACTCCTTTAAAATCTTCAGCCATACCAATAGGCATTTGTAATGGAAGAGGTGTTGTGTGCAATCTTTCTCTAACACTATCAACACATTTGTCAAAATATGCATCATCTCTATCCATTTTGTTTACATATATTATAACCGGAACTTTACATTCGGTTGCTTGACGCCAAACTGTTTCTGTTTGGGGTTGAACTTTATCTCTCGCACTTAAAACTAAAACTGCACCGTCCAAAACTTTTAATGAACGCAAAACTTCAATAGTAAAATCAACGTGTCCAGGTGTGTCAATAATATTTATTTTATGACCTTTCCATTGACAAGTTGTGCAAGCAGATGTAATTGTTATTCCTCTTTCTTGCTCTTGGGCCATCCAATCCATTGTTGCTTGGCCATCGTGCACTTCGCCAATTTTATGACTTTTCCCAGTATAAAATAATATTCTTTCAGTTGTTGTTGTTTTACCAGCATCTATGTGCGCCATGATTCCAACGTTTCTTGTTAAACGTAAATCTTCAGCCATTTTTTTCTCCTTTTATATTTTTAAAATTACCATCTATAATGAGCAAATGCCTTATTTGCTTCAGCCATTCTATGCATTTCTTCTTTTCTTTTTACAGATGCACCACTATTATTATAAGCATCAATCAACTCACCAGCTAATCTTTCTTCCATTGTTCTTTCACCATTTCTTTTTCTAGCAAAAGTAACAATCCAACGTATAGCTAATGTTTGACGTCTTTCAGGCCTAATTTCCATTGGAACTTGATATGTTGCTCCTCCAACCCTTCTTCCTTTTGTTTCAAGAAGAGGTTTTACATTTTCTAATGCTTGATTTAATGCATCTAAAGGTTCTAAACCTAATTTTTCTTTAACTCTGTCGAATGCTCCATATACAATTGATTGCGCTAATCCCTTTTTGCCATCTAACATTACTTGATTTATTAATTTTGTAACAAGTTTGCTGTTATACATTGGATCTGGAAGCACATCTCTTTTGACAGCACTATTTCTTCTTGGCATATTTTTCTCCTTTTAATTTATTTCTATTTAGGGCGTTTAGCGCCATATTTTGAACGGCTTTGATTACGTTTTGCGACACCGGCCGTATCTAATGTACCACGAACAATGTGATATCTAACACCAGGAAGATCTTTAACCCTTCCTCCTCTGACTAAAACAACACTATGCTCTTGTAGATTATGACCAATTCCTGGTATATAA
Source organism: uncultured Clostridia bacterium (assembly GCA_944381245.1). Taxonomy (GTDB): domain Bacteria; phylum Bacillota; class Clostridia; order Christensenellales; family UBA1242; genus UMGS687. The sequence continues at coordinate 16,854 of CALWKK010000006.1, read as the reverse complement.
ACTGTTGCTTCACTTCTGTTAGACAATCTAACACGAGCTATTTTACGTAAAGCTGAGTTAGGCTTTTTAGGACTTGTTGTTTTAACAGATAAACAAACACCTCTTTTTTGAGGACATTCATTCAATAAAGGTGACTTGCTTTTGTCTTCAAAACTTTTTCTTCCTTTTCTAACTAATTGATTTATTGTTGGCATACCATTCTCCTTTTAAGATCAGATTGCTTTTGGCATAAAAATATGCTTGCATAGCAAGCATAATATTGTCTTTATTACTTTTAGAATTTTAGATGCATTTTCAGTCTTATGACTTGATCTTAAAACTCCAAAGTCTTACGACTCCCCACAAATAATTTTTGCAGTTCAACTTGCTAATGCCAAATTGCGATTTAAATATTATCACACGATTAAAATAATGTCAATAAATTTTCATTAATTTATTATCTAAATTATTTTATATTATGCTAAAATAAAATCATGAAAATAATTGCCGGTTTTTATAAAAATAAAAATTTAATATTTGTATCCAATTTTACAACTCGTCCCACTGCAAATATAGTTAGAGAGGGATTATTTTCCAAAATACAATTTCATATTACAGATTCTGTTTTTTTAGATTTATTTTCAGGAAGTGGAAGCATAGGGATTGAAGCTTTATCTAGAGGCGCGAAAAAAGTATATTTTGTTGATCATGATAAAAAAAATATTGAAATCATAAAAAAAAATATCGAAAATTGCAAAATAAATAAGAATAATTATGAAATAATTAATAATGATTATTGTAAAGCAATTGATCAAATAAATGAACAATTAGATTTCGTTTTTATAGACCCTCCCTATCAAAGTAATTTATACGAAATATCAATTGAAAAGCTTATAAAAAACAACTTATTAACAAATGAAAGTATTATTATATGCGAACATGACACTAAAAGACAGCTAAACTTTGAAACATTAAATTTAATTAGCACAAAAAAGTATGGATCTCGAACACTTTCTTATTTTGTTAAAAAATAGGATAACCAACACCTTCTAAGTTTCTATTATATGTTATACCTTTACAAATCGATAATAACTTAAACTTAATTTGATCTGGCGTTAATTTATTCTCTTTTTCTAGTAGTAATGCAACCATTCCTGCAATCATTGGAGTTGCAACACTTGTTCCACTCATTTTTGTGTATATTTTATTAAAATTATTAGAACATGAATTAATATTAACACTTGGAGCCACCAAATCCGGTTTATATCTTCTTAAAGCCGGGCCCCTTGAAGAAAAATCTGCTATACTAAAATTTTTTTTATCAAATTTTCCATTTTCATCTCTATTATCATTTAATCCACCAACCGTAATAATTTTAGGACTAATTCCAGGCGATTTTATAGTTTCAAAATTCGGCCCACTATTTCCCGCTGCTGCCACCATTGTTATGCCTTTATTCCATAAAGCCTCGGCACCTCGCATTATCGGATCATTATAACCTAAAGATTCGCTTCCGAAACTCATGCAAACAACTCTTATATTAAAATTTTTTGCGTTATCAAATATCCATTGCATAGCTTCTAAAATTGTGATAGCGCTAGCTTCACCATTTTCATTTAAAGCTTTAAGAGAAATAATATTTGATTGTGGTGCAATTCCAGAATATTTTCCACCACTAACTATACCACTTCCACTCCCAACTCCTGCAACGAAAGTTCCATGCCCATTATCATCATAATTCTTGTTTTTTTTGTTTATAAAATCAACAAACTTAATTATACGATTTTTGCTTAAAATGAAATCCAAATGTGAAGCAATACCAGTATCGATATAAGCTATAGTGACATCTTTCCCGGTTAAACTATTTTGATTAACTCCCAAAATTTCTTTAGATACATTCATCAAAGCTAAAACATTTGTTTGTTTAGTTAAGCACTTAATCCAACTTCTTTCACAAATATCAAATAATTTTGAAGTTTTAACCTTAATAGCAAGCGCATTAATAAAAGGAAGCTCTTTTATAATTTCATTTTCGTTAAAAAAATTTTTTGCTTTAACAAAATCACTAACATAAGCAATACAATTAATTGTTTTATCTATATTTAAACTTACAACTTCAAATAAATTGGGATCTATCTTAAATAAATTTTTCATTTATATTCCCTCTATTATTTAATTTGATTCAATAAATTATCTAAATTTTTTATTTGCTCTTCAGATAACATAGGTTTTATTCCTTCAATTTTATTAGAAAGATCTTTAAAATTAAAAGTTCCGGAATTTTTTTGATCTTTAACTTGATTATGTAGTTCTTTTATCAATTCTTTTTGAGAAAGTTTTGAATATTTATCTATTTCTTTTTTTAAACTATTTTCATCAATATCTTTTATAGATTTTTTTTCTTCTTGATCCTTACATTTATTCTCATTGGCAAATTCAAACAAACTTTTAGACATATATCCTCCAAAATTTAACTATTTTATTATATGAAATCATATATATATAATGTTTAATAAAGGGAAATATGGATTTAAAAAATTTAATAAATCAATTTTTAAATTTATTCAGCACTCAAAATATTAATAATCAAAATAATTTGGAAAAAAATCTTCCTTTAAAAGGAGCAAATATTTGTAGTTATCCAGATGATTTTAATAATGCAGAAAATAATTCTTCCAATTCAAATGAAGTTATAAATTCCGAAAATAATAACAACATTCAACAAAACAATCTATTAACTTCTTTAACAAATATATTACCACTTTTATCATTATTTTCTGGAGGAAAACTTAATATTAATCAAATTTTTTCAAAAACATTATCAAATTCACCTCAATATGCAAATTTAGAACCATTAATAAAACTAATATCAAAATCAGATGAAAAAAAAGATGAACAAGAGATTTCAATCGATTCTTATAAAAAAATAGAAGAATAATGAAAAAGTATAATTTTATATAAAAAAACATAATATAAAAACATGAAGACTATTGTTTTAACAGGTGGTGGAACTGCTGGACATGTTATGCCCAATATAGCATTAATACCAGAATTAAAAAAATATTTTGATGAAATAATCTATATAGGAACTAATGGAATTGAAAAAGAAATAGTAACTAAAGAAAAAATTAAATTTGTAGAAATTAAAGCAACTAAATTAATAAGAAAATTATCATTAAAAAATCTTTTTATACCATATAAGTTATTAAAATCTATTAACGAAGCAAAAAAAATATTAACACAAATAAAGCCTGGAATAATTTTTTCAAAAGGTGGATATGTTTCCATACCAGTTGCAATAGCAGCGAAAAAATTAAAAATTCCGGTTATCACCCATGAATCAGATATTTCTCTTGGTTTAGCCAATAAAATTATTTCGCATTATTCTAATTTAACTTTAACATCATTTCCTTCCACAGCATCAAACAAAAAAAAATTTGTTTTCACGGGATCTCCTGTTAGAAAAAAAATATTGAACGGTAATACTTTAAACATTAATTTAGATTGCAATAAAAAAACTCTGCTTTTTTTTGGTGGAAGCTTAGGTTCACAAGCCTTAAATAATTTTGTTTATTCAAATATCGAAACATTAACCTCCTATTATAATATTTTACATATTACAGGAAAAAATAAAAAAAACAATTTAATAAAAGAAAAAAACTATTATTCAGTTGAATATGCAGATAATATAGAAGATTTTTTAAAAACATCAGACATAGTTATTTCACGAGCAGGAGCCAACTCAATCTTTGAATTATTTGCGCTAAACAAATTAGCACTATTCATCCCCCTTCCTAAAGCAGAAAGCCGTGGAGATCAAATACAAAATGCAAATTTTTTTAAAAATTTGAATATGTGTGAAGTGCTTAAACAAGAAAATTTAACAATAGGCAATTTTTTAAATAAAATAAAATATTTAGATAACAATAAAGATATTATAATAAAAAACATAAAAAAATATAATTTATCAAATCCAAATAAAACAATAACACAAATTATTTATGACACATATCTAAATTCTTTATCTTAATTTATTATTTCTTTTTCTAAAATATCGTCTATATCACATTTTAAATATTCAGAAATGCAAATAATATTCAAAAAATTTGGATTTGTTCCTTTTTTCCATCTCGAAAAGTTAGTTCTTGAAAATCCTAAATCAGTACACAATTTTTTTATTGTTACTCCGTTTAAATGTAGCTGATTCTTAACTTTATTAAAAAAATCACTTTGTTCAATTTTATATTTTTTGAAATTATTTTCTTCTTTTTTACCCACCAAATAATCTAGCGACACCTGAAGATAATTCGCTATTTTTATCGCACTATTTAAGGTTGGGTAATGTTTAGAATATTCATATATAGAATTTTTTCCCAAAACACCTCTTAAATCATTTATTTTCATTTCTTTTTCATTTAGAACATCTTTAAGAAATTCGATAAATTTAGACATTTTTCAACATTTTTATCCTTTATACTTAAAATGTTATATTTTGTCATTATTTTTTATTTGCATTAGGACAAAAGGTGCTTTATACTCACATTAATACAAAAGGAGAAATAATGGACAAACTAACAAATAAAGATTTATTAAAATATATAGTTGATGAACAAGAATTAAAATTTTTAGCAAAAAACATATTCCCAGAGATTGAAGATAAAATAAAATTTGAAGATATATACTCTACAAAAAACAAAGAATCAAAGGTTAGGAAAGAAAATTATGATAAACTAACAAAAATTATAGCTAAATATATAATACATGATGAAATCAATAAAAACGAGATAGAGAAATTTTATAATTGTTCAAACACAGCAGAATGCAAAAACACAGCACAAAACATATTGTTTATTTATGCAAATTATAAATTAGTTAAAGAAAATAAATTTGATAAAATAGATTTAATTAACGATATAAAAAGTATATTTTATAATTAATATAAAATCAACATAAAAATAAAAAGCATTAAATATTTAATGCAAAATTAATATTATATTATTAGCAAATTTACTTTATTTATAATATTTAGACAGACGTAATTTTATTATTAAAAAAAATTTATAAGGTTTATTGATTGTTCCAACTTCGACATAAAGTTTATATAAATATATTGGATAGTTTATAAAAATAGTAAAATTTTATTATTTTATTAAAAAAAAGCAATGGATACTCCATTGCTTATATTTTAAATTATTAATTTTATTACTAATCTCTTTCTTATTCTTCTATTTTCGTGCGAGCTTCGATAAATTCTTTTTCTTATGGCAAATATTTTTCAAATTCTTTTTTATCTGTGTTTTCAATTCCTTCTGCTCGCACTATTCTCATAATATCTCTTTCTATACTTTCTCTCATAACGCTATTACTTTTGTCAACTTGTGCAATCGCCTATATAACAACAGAAGAATTTTTTAGTCAACAGCAAAACTTTATAACCTAGCAAAATTAAATTAAAGGAATAGACAGCCCCAAGCCTATCCCCAATTAATCAAAACTTCTCCTAAAATATCTTGCCTTTTTTCAGTTTTAACTAAATCATAAAGTTCTTTGACAGCTATATAAGCTGCCTTTCTCTCGCCTCGCTCAAGCATTTTGATAACTTTACAATCAGGCTCCCTTGAGTAAATAAATCACTACCTTATTTTTCTAGTTTTTAAAAAATTTTATGTAATTTTAATATTACTATTAATTAATTATTTGTTATATTATCCATAACTTTACTGATTTTAATTAATACAATTAATTATACACCTTTTTTTGTAAGGTATTTTTTTTAAATTTATTACGCCTTTTGCAATAATTTCCCCAACAAATGATTTTTATCATTTTTAGCTATTTTTACTAACATTTGTATTAATTTAGATAAACTATTTGTTATAATTGCGTTAAAGGCTTAAATAACTTCTTTATATTCTTTTTTTATTTAATCAATTTCTCATTTTATAATTTTTTTATATTTATCATCATATAAATTAAGTTTTTTTTACCTATGCATACCAATAATCATTACCAACATTATTAAGCGCATGAACTAAAAAATAATTTCTCATTATTTTTCCCTTTATGGTCATAGTATATAAAAACGAAAATGAGAAATCAATTAATTTACAAAATCTCTCTATTTTGCTTCGTAACATTAAGCACAACGCCGATTTTGGACATAAAAACAGCAAAAGATGTTCCACCACTTGAAATGAATGAAAGAGGAAGCCCCGTTGGCGGAATTGAACATTTTACATTTTTTTAATTTATATATTAGCACCAAGCTTTTCTTTTAAAAATACTAGCAACCCTCCAAAAGCCACAGCCAGCCACTCTCTTATTTAAAGTTTCTTCATTCTATATAACATTAGCTGTTAGCTTTTAGTTCTATCGTCATTTTGTCTTTTACCACTAGAAAAATTCCAAGCACCGATCTTCCCCGCAACACCTTTTGGCATGATTATGGTTGTTAAGTTTTTACAACCATTAAAAACACCCTCACCAAAGCTAGTCACACTGTCTGGTATGTTTAAACTTGTTAAGTTTTCACAACCATAAAAAGCATAATCTTCGATGCTAGTCACACTGTCTGGTATGTCTATGCTTGTTAAGTTTTTACAATTAGCAAAAGCTCCATAATCAATGCTAGTCACACTGTCTGGTATGTTTATACTTGTTAAGTTTTTACAACCAGAAAAAACACACCTACCAATGTCAGTCACACCGTCTGGTATGTTTATGCTTGTTAAGTTTTCGCAATTTTTAAAAGCCCAAGCATCAATACTAGTCACACTGTCTGGTATGTGTATGCTTGTTAAGTTTTTACAACCTTCAAAAGCACAAGCTTCGATGCTAGTCACACTGTCTGGTATGTTTATACTTGTTAAGTTTTCACAACCTTCAAAAGCATAATCTTCGATGCTAGTCACACTGTCTGGTATATCTATGTTTGTCAAGTTTTTACAATAACTAAAAGCTGAACCATAAATGGCCGTCACACTGTCTGGTATGTGTATGTTTTTTAAGTTTTTACAACTACAAAAAGCATATTTACAAATGCTCGTTACACTATCTGGTATATCTATGTTTGTCAAGTTTTCACAACCATCAAAAATTGCATAAGCAATGGTCGTCACACTGTTTGGTATATTTATGCTAGTTAAGTTTTTGCAATTTTTAAAAGCCGAAGCACCAATACTAGTCACACTGTCTGGTATGTGTATGCTTGTTAAGTTTTCACAACCTTCAAAAGCCATATCACCAATGCTGGTCACACTGTCTGGTATGTTTATGCTTGTTAAGTTTTCGCAATTTTTAAAAGCCCAAGCACCAATACTAGTCACACTGTCTGGTATGTTTATGCTTGTTAAGTTTCTACAATTATAAAAAATCTCGATGCCAATGCTAGTCACACCTTTTGGTATGTTTATACTTGTTAAGTTTTTACAACCAGAAAAAACACACTTACCAAAGCTAGTCACACTGTCTGGTATGTTTAAACTTGTTAAGTTTTCACAATTAGCAAAAGCTCCATAATCAATGCTAGTCACACTGTCTGGTATGTCTATGCTTGTTAAGTTTTTACAATTAGCAAAAGCTCTATAATCAATGCTAGTCACACTGTCTGGTATGTTTATGCTTGTTAAGTTTTCACAACCTTCAAAAGCCATATCACCAATGCTAGTCACACTGTCTGGCATATTTATGCTGGTTAATTTTTCGCAATTTTTAAAAGCCTCACTTCCAATGCTAGTTACACAGTCTGATATGTGTATGCTGGTCAAGTTGATACAATCAGAAAAAGCCTTACTTCCAATGCTAGTTACGCTGTCTGATATGTGTATGCTGGTCAAGTTGCTACAATCAGAAAAAGCCTCACTTCCAATGCTAGTTACGCTGTCTGGTATGTTTATGCTTGTTAAGTATCTACAACCCTTAAAAGCACCATCACCAACACTCTTTATACCTTTCCAAAATTTTTTAGGTTTTCTATTTAAAAGACGTATATCTCTTTCATTAACTTTTTTTAATACACCTTCTTCTATTATCATATTATTTCTCCTTTTTTTGAATTATAACATAAACTTAATAATTTGTAAATAAAAAATTAATTAATTAAATAAAAACATCATTAATCATATAAATCAAACTTTTATAATTATATATTTTCAGCAAAGTTGAAGTCCTATCGGCGAAATTAAAACATTCAGTATAAATTACTGCACTAATAGTAAACTTAAATACTTTTAATTTTATCTTAAAGATTTTTTGATATTATTTTATAGCATAATTATATAAAAATGAATTAGTTCAATCATCGCTTCATCATAAAGGTCTTTACTTTCATTTAAACATAAGATTTTATTTTTAAGCTCAAGTAATAACTTTATTATTTCATTTAATTTATAATTTTTTTATACAATTTTCCCATCTATTTATTTCTAAAAAAGAAAATTTATCGACATTTTTTAAAATTTTTCTTTCAATACTTTTGGGCTTCATATTCCATTTATGAAATCTTATAGCATTATTACATTTTTTTATAAAATTCTTGTCATATTACTCTTCTTTTATTATTTTTTCTAAAAGTTAGGAACTAAGAAGTTCATGCCCTTCACTTGATACAATCTCCCAACATCGTACCAAAATATTGAAATGACTAAACAATCTAAATCAGCCAATAGTTGTTTTTGTCTATTGTTTTTTGTGCGAAATCAAATACATCAAGCGTGTGGTCATAACAATGCTCAGGATCATTTATTTTTTTTAATTATGATATTGCCAATTTATTACTTTTATATGTTTGTTTTTAATATTTGATAAATTGCTCCTTTCATAATTTTAATTTTCATATTTATCATCGATATAAATTAAGTTTTTTTAATTCTTACTTTGTCTTAGCACATTTAAGCAAACACCAATAGCACTCATAAATACAATAAGAGAAGTGCTTCCAGCACTAACAAACGGCAATGGCAATCCAGTTGGTGGGATCATTCCTGAAACGACACATAGATTTATTATAACTTGAATAGAAATAACACTTGCTACGCCCAATACTAACAATGCCCCGAAACGATCTTTAGCATTTCTTGCAATTTTTACCAACATATATATTAATGTTGCAAATACTATAATTAAAAGACTCGCTCCTACAAATCCTAATTCTTCTCCAATTATAGAAAATATAAAATCACTCTCTGAAAATGGCAAAAACATATATTTTTGTCTGGAATTAAATAATCCCACACCAAACAAGCCACCATTACCTAAAGAATAAAGAGATTGAATTAATTGAAAGCCCTCTCCTTGAGGGCTAGCCCACGGATTTAAAAAAGCCATAAATCTTTGAATTCGATAAGGTTCAATTAATATTAAAACTGGTATAACTGCAGCAGCTGGTAATCCTAAAAATATAAAATGTTTTATTTTTGCGCCGCCGACGAAAAGCATAAATAACATAACCAATCCCATACACATTGTTATACTCATATTTGGTTCTAAAATTATTAATGCACAATAACTTAATCCCAAAATTAATACTGGAATTAACTTTCTAAAATTGCCTATTTGCTCATAATTTTTTGATAAATAAGATGCAGAGAACAAAACAAAAGCAAACTTAGCAAATTCACTCGGTTGAATTGTAAAAAAACCTAAATTAAGCCATCTCTTTGCTCCGTAATTTTCAACCCCGATTCCTGGTATAAAAACTAACGCAAGTAATAAAAAAGAAACACAAACAACTAACCATTTAAACTTTTCTAATTTTTTATAGTTTATCTTAGAAAATATTATCATTGCAATAATTCCCAATAAAACACCAATAATTTGTTTAGTTAAATAAAAGTATTCATTATTATATCTATATTTGGCAACATAACAGCTTGCACTATAAACCATTAAACAACCAAATATTCCTAATCCGATTATTATCGATATAATTAAATAGTATGTTTTATCAAAATTGAAATTTTTATATGTAATTATTGAATGGTTAGCTTTTTTATTTGAATTATTTTTATATTTGAAAAAATTAACAGAAAAAATTTTATTTAAACTTTTTTTGTAGATATTTTTATTTGTTTCTTTTTTCATTTAGTTCTCCATTTAAAATAAAATTTTTGAAAAACTCTCCTCTTTGTTGAAAATTTTTAAATTCATCAAAACTTGCACAAGCTGGACAAAGCATTAAATATATTTTGTTTTGTACATCTAGTTTTTTACATATTTCTTTTGCTAAAATAATTGATTCTCGTAAATTTTCACAAATATAATATTTTTTATATCCAACTTTATTACACGAATCTAACAATCTTTCTTTTGTTGCACCATAAATAACAACACTAATAACATCTTTTGGTAAATTTAAAAATAAGTTATCAAAATTTTCGCCTTTATCACTTCCTCCAAATAAAATCACCTTATCTCCTTCAATTGCTGAAATATCTGCAATTGCACTTGCAACATTTGTTGCTCTGCTATCATTTATATATTTTATTAACTTGTTTTCATAAAAAAACTCAAGTCTATGTTCTAAAGGTTTAAATTCATTTATTATTTTTTCAATCCTTTTAGGCATAACATTCATTAATAAACAAACTGCTATGGAACACAATATATTCTCTAAATTCTTTTTACCTATTAATTTAATGTTGTCAATATTCATTATCGGATTAATTTGTCTGTTTATTTTATTATAAATTATATTTTCATGTAAATAAACACCATTAAAATTAGAGTTATTAAACTGATTTTCTGATGAAAAATATACTTTTTGTGAAACGGCAGATTTACAATAATTCAAAACTTTTTTATCATTATAATTTAACACTAGATAGTCACTTGGCGTTTGATTTTGAAAAATTTTACATTTTATTTTATAATAATTGTCTTCACTATTATGACGGATTAAATGGTCAGGGGCAAAATTTAAAATACAAGCAATATGTGGGTTAAAAACAGAACTGCTTTCTAATTGATATGAACTAACTTCGCAAACAATATTGCTAGTTAAATTAGTTTTATTACAAATAGAAATTAAGGGGATACCAATATTTCCAACTAAGAATGTGTTTTCTTCTTTTAAAATTTTTTTTATTAAAGTAACAGTTGTCGTTTTCCCGTTTGTACCCGTTACAGCTATAATATTTCCAAAAACATTTAAATATCCTAAGTCTAACTCCGACATAATAGGAATGTTGTTTCTTTTTAGTTTTTCACATAATTCAGTTTCTAAGGAAATTCCAGGACTAATTATCGCCATATGTATTTTTTTTAATTTAATTTTTTTCCTGCTTCCATCTTTGTAAAAAATAACTTTTGCACCTTTTTCCTTTAAAAAATCTTTAACTGCTATACCAGTTTTCCCAACTCCATAAACTAAAAAAGTTTTTCTTTTATAAACATTATTATCTATTAATTTCAAAACACACCTTTCATATTGTTATTACAATTACCAAAGCACTCACGATAACTGTTATAACTATATATACGAAAGTTATTCTATTTTCATGCACTCCTTTTTTTTCAAAATGATGATGCAACGGCGCCATCAAAAATATCCTTTTTTTTGTTTTTTTAAAATATAAAACTTGGATAATAACTGAAATTGCAGAACAAACAAACATTATTCCTATCAATGGTATTAACAATGTTGTTTTTGAAAAAACTGCAATTGAAGTTAATAATCCTCCTAAAGCCAAAGAACCAGTGTCACCCATGAATATTTTTGCTTTATTTACATTAAAACATAAAAAACCTAATATTGCTCCAATAGATGAAAAACATAAAGTTATTAAATTTTGAGTTTCATTTATTTCATTTGGTGTCATAGCATTTTTTTCGTAAATTAATAACAATGCAATGAATCCTGCAAGATAAGCAAAACTTACACCTCCAGCTAGTCCATCAAGTCCATCAGTCAAATTAACACTGTTGACCATAGCTAGATAAACAAATATAATAAATGGTATTATCCACCAACCCAAATCAATATATAAATCTGTGAATGGTATAATTATTTTACTTCCAACTAAATTTGAATAATAAACAAAAAAAGCAATAATAATAGATATTCCCAATTGTCCTATTATTTTTTGATAAGGTTTTAATCCTAAATTTTGTTTAAATTTTATTTTTATAAAATCGTCTAAAAATCCCAGTATTGCATACGCAAACATTACTGAAATCGCAATCATGGCTAATTGAAAATTTGAAGAAAAAAAACAAAAAGAAAATAATATGGAAAGTATAAAAATAATTCCCCCCATTGTTGGAGTTCCATCTTTATCCTTATGCGCTTCAACATAGTGCAATATTGTTTGTGAAGCTTTAAATTTTTTAGACAAACTAATTACCAAAGGTCCTAATATAACACTAACAATAAAACATACTAAAAAGCTTATAAGATAATTTTTCAAATTTTTCCTCCACTTATAGCTTTATCAATTTTTATTTGCTCATCTTTTTCTTTTACAACGTAATAATCATTATAAGGAGATTTAACCCCATTTATATCTTGATATTCTTCAGCTCCCTTACCTAAAACTGCAACAACATCTCCACTTGTTGCAATGTCTATAGCGTGAAATATTGCTAAATCTCTGTCTGCAATTCTAGTGTGCTTCTTTTTCATCATTCCACTTTCGATATCATCAATTATTAATTCTGGATTTTCGAATCTTGGATTATCACTAGTTAAAACAACAAAATCGCTATTATTTTCAGCAATTTTTCCCATAATAGACCTTTTTCCTTTATCTCTATTTCCACCACAACCAAAAACTGTTATTATCCTTTTAAATTTCATTTGTCTTAATGTTTTTAAAACTTTTTCAATACCATCAGGAGTATGCGCAAAATCTATAACAACTGTAACATTATTATTAAGAATATAACTGTTTAATCTTCCAGGAACTCTTTTTAAATCCTCAAGTCCCTTTTTTATTTGTTTATCATCACAACCTAAAACAACGCAAGCTCCAGCGGCGGCTAATGAATTGTATACATTAAATTCTCCCAACAAATTACTTTCAACATTCATCACATTATCAAGCATATTAACAACATAATCAGTCTTACTAAGTTTATTATTTATTTCAATAGCAAAAATATCGCTCGGATTTTTTAATGCATATGAAATTGCTGGAACATCAATATTTTTCATGATTTCTTTTCCCACATCATCATCAATGTTAATAACAGCTGTTTTTGTATTTTTTGAAGTAAAAAGTTTTAGCTTTGCATTTTTATAATTTTCCATTGTAATAAAATAATCTAAATGATCTTGTGTTAAATTTGTAAAAACTGCAACGTCAAATTTTATGCCAAAAACTTTTTCAAGATCAAGTGCATGTGCACTAACTTCCATAACAACATACTTGATTCCAACATTAACCATATCCTTTAAAACTTTAAATAAAACTTCAGGATCTGGAGTTGTTAATCCAGTGTTAATATATTGCTGTCCTATAAAGGCACCTTCTGTGCCAATTAATCCAACACAATCACCCTTTGCTTCAAGTATTGATTTAATTAAAAAAGTTGTTGTTGTTTTTCCATTAGTTCCGGTTACCCCAATCATTTTCAAAATTTTTTCTGGATTTTCATAATAATTACTAAAAATTTTACTTATAGCTTGTCTTGTTGATTTAACAATATATTGTTGAATTTTAACATTAACTTTTTCTTCACAAACTATTGCAATCGCTCCATTTTTTTCAGCATCAATCGCATAATTATGTCCATCTGTGTTGTTCCCTTTAAGGCAAACGAACAATGATCCATTTTTAACTTTTCTGCTATCATAAACAATATCTAACACGTCAAGGTCGTCAGTTACTTTAACGCCAGTTCCATATAATAGTTGACTTAACTTCATTTTTTCTCCTATCATATTAAATGTTAGATTATTTTTTTATATTTTGATACGCAAATCAAGTCGAAAAAAGAAAAACATCGTAGCTTTTTGGCTTAAAATAATCTTCAAATATGAATTATATTATTTTATTTTATCTTTGTAAATTTGCATTATAAAATTCAAAGCTTCAATTAATGCTTCATTATTTAATTTTAACGAATGCAATTTTTCATAATCACATTCTGCTATTAATCTTAAAACTGAATGACATAAATTTGAAATTTCAAAAGAATTTTTATTTTTACAACTATAACAAACAATTGCTCCTTCATCAATTGAATAATATCTTTTATTAATAAAATTATCACCACAAATACTACATTTTTTTAATGACAATTGATATCCTAAAGCTTCAAAAATTTTTAAATAAAATTTTATTTCAATTATTCTATTATCAACATTTTTAGATGATAAATACTTTAAACATTTTAGCGTTTCAACAAATAAAACTTGATTAGGTTGGCTTTCAAAACAAACTGCACGCAAAATTTTTATAATATTGCAGCCTGTATAATACTTATCTATGTCACTTGTTATATCATGAAATGTTTCTATAACTTCAGCCGAAGTAATTGTTATAAAATCACTTTTAGAAACAGCTTCAAAATCAGCAAAACAAAAAACATCTTTTATAATTTTTAATTTTGCGTTAGGTTTTTTAACTCCAACTAATTTCGCATATAATAATCCATATTCTAATGTAAATAATGTTAAAATTTTATCGTTTTCCTTATAATCTTTGGAATATAGAACAATTCCTTTAAACTTTAAATTTTTCATATGTTTTAAATATACACGAATATTATAAAATTGTTAATAAAAAAAGGCATTGTTGCCTTTTTAATTTTAAAATTCACGAACTTCTCCATAATTTTTGTTTTTTTGATTAATAAAATAACTTTCTCTTGCTTGATTAAATTTTAAGTAATTTTCTATTGCTTTATGAGGATTTCCGTTAACTGTTTCATTAATAAATCTTTGCCAATAGGTTTCAGTTTTTTTGTTTATGTTAAACGGTATTTCAAACACTGAATTATATATCATTCTACCCTCCAGCTTAATAGATTCTTGTTTATTTTATGAATCTTTATAATTTATTATACTATTTAAATTTTACTTTTGTAAAATAATTAAGCTTGAATCTTTAATAAATTTTATTTTTTGTTTGCTTTAACTAAATTTATTTAATAATAAAATATAATTATTATATGCTTTTATAGGTTAAAACTGCCAAAGAAACACAAGCTCCAACTATAGGATTGTTTCCCATTCCGATAAATCCCATCATATCAACATGTGCAGGAACTGAAGAACTTCCAGCAAATTGCACATCACAATGCATACGCCCCATTAAATCTGTTAACCCATAGCTTGATGGCCCAGCTGCGACATTATCGGGATGTAATGTTCTTCCAGTACCACCACCAGACGCCACAGAAAAGAACTTTTTGTTGTTTTCATAACACCATTTTTTATAAGTTCCCGCAACTGGATGTTGAAATCTGACGGGATTGGTTGAATTGCCCGTTATTGAAACATCAACATTTTCATATTTCATTATAGCAACACCTTCATTGGCATCATATGCCCCATAAACTTTAATTTCATTCTTTAATGTGTTTGAAAATGATTTTTCATAGTTAATTTTTAAAATATTTTGTTTTTGATCATATAATGTATCAACATATGTGAATCCATTAATTCTTGAAATTATATATGCAGCATCTTTTCCTAAGCCTAATAATATAACTTTCAAAGGACTTTTCCTAACTTGATTTGCTTTCTCAACAATTCCAATTGCTCCTTCTGCCGCTGCAAAACTTTCATGACCAGCTAAAAAACAAAAACACTTTGTTTCTTCTGTTAACAACATTTTGGCAAGATTTCCATGTCCAATTCCTATTTTTCTTTGATCTGCAACTGATCCTTTTTTACAAAAAGCCTGCAGACCCTCTCCAATCGAATCACATATCAAAGAAATATCTTTTAATTCTTTTTTTATAGCAATAGCAACTCCTAATGAAAATGCCATAACTGCATTATCAAAAGCTATTGGTTGAATTTGTTTTATTGTTTTTTCAACGTCTATGTTTTTATTTAAACATAGCTTATTAATTTCATCAAAGTTTTTTAAATTATATTTTTTTAATATTTCTTCTAACAATTCATATTTGTCTTCCATTCTATATCTCCTATTGAACTCTTGGATTAAATTTTAGTAATGCCTCATTGTATCTACCATAAAATTTTGTGGATTTTTTTAAGGCTTCTTGATTTGATAGTCCATTTTTTAAATTTAAAATCAATTCTCCAAGAGATATATATTCATAACCAATTATCTCTTTGTTTTCATCAACTCCAATATTAGTTATATATCCTTCAGCTAGCTGAAGATATCTTGTACCTGTTTTATCATTTGAATAAACTGTTCCAACTTGACTCATTTTATACTTTCCTAAATCTTCTAATCCAGCGCCAATTTTAAGCCCACCACAAGAAAATGCCGACTGACTTCTTCCATAAACTAACTGTAAAAAAACTTTTTTCATAGCATCATTAATAGCATCACAAACTAAATCTGTGTTTAAAGCTTCTAATAATGTTTTTCCAATTAAAATTTCTCCGGCCATTGCTGCTGAGTGAGTCATTCCACTACAACCTAAAACTTCAATTAAAGCTTCCTTTATGATTCCATTTTTAACATTAATAGTAAGCTTGCAAGCGCCTTGCTGTGGTGCACATGAGCCAATTCCATGTGAAAATCCACTTATATCTTCAATATTTCTAACACTTATCCACTCGCCTTCTTCTGGTATAGGAGAAGGGCCAAAAGAATCTAAATTTTTAATTTTTAAAATATTATTTTGCATTATTCCCCCTTTTTTTTTATTTTACCAAAAAATATAAAAAAAACATACTTTATTAAAAAAAAAAATAAAAATTAACAAATTTTTATATAATTTTATAATTAT